>JAPTWR010000118.1 GCA_028065135.1 Acidithiobacillus sp. | reverse complement strand
CGTAAAAAGCGTGGGCAAGCGCCGGCGCTTCTTTATCCAAGGCATCGCGATAACGGTCGATGACCTGAAAGTCGGAATCCTGCAGGCCAAGAAACCCGGATAGAGTGCTATTATTGTCAATAATCATGAATCATTATTCTCCGCACGGCTAATGCCTTGCCGCTTAACGAGCGGACCGGCAAATGATGCAGGGCTGCGACCTTGCCCCATCTGCCTTTTCGAGCCATCTTCATAAAACGATCTGGCAGTTTCCGCCCCTGCTTGGTGGCGTTGGACCAGGCGATTCGGCTTCAGCCTACACAGTGAGAGGGTGCACACGCCGATGTCCTTACGTCCATTTGCCTTCCCGCTTTAAAAGAATCCCAAACGTTGGATAATCCCATCTGGAATTAAGTGACTCGAAATCGTCCAGTGAGTTCAGTCAGTCGTTTTGACTCATCCTGTAGCGTAACAATCTGGGCCTGTGTGGTTTCAATTTCATTATTTATGCCGTTTGTTTTTTGAGAAATCATCATGATATTATTGTTAATTATGCTCGCTGTATTTTTGAACTCCTCTGCAGAAGTAGCGACATCTGAAATTCTCTCTGAAATATTGGCGATAGATTTGTTTATCGAACCCAGGCGATTCAAAGATTCGCCAGCCATTTCCGTTCCATGCGATACCTGCCCGCTGGTTTGTGCCATCCGCCTTGCAAAAGACTGCATTTGAGACTGCATATCCATTATCTTTGCAGAGACATCCTCTGCCGCAACAGCGGTTCCTTTTGCCAAATTACGGACTTCGTCTGCCACGACCGCAAACCCCCTTCCATATTCGCCGGCACGAGCGGACTCTATGGCAGCATTGAGGGCAAGCAAGTTAGTCTTAGCCGTAATCTCTTTTATAGTGCTTACAATACCGCCAATCTGGTGAGAGGATTCTTCTAACCTTTGAACTTCTTGGGCCATACCAACAATAGCAGACCCTGCCGAGCTTAATTCCTCCAAAGTTGACCCAATGGCTGTATTCCCTTGCTGGGTCGAATCAGATGTTGCGCTGGCAATTTTGGAAATATCCTCAGCATCCTGCGCTACTCGAACGCTCGTTGTGGTCATGTTAGTCATCGCGTCACTCGCCTTTTCAGTTTGAGCGCTGGTGTCCACGACCTTTTCAGTTAGCGTGTTTGCCACGCTGGAAAGCTCCACGCAGGTTTCCGAAATCTGTTGAGCACTGAAGCTAATGCCCTTAATAAGCGTAGACAAATCAGTAGCCATCTGGTTGGTTGCCATAGTAATTTCGCCCAATGGACCGCCAACGTCCATAGGGACCTTCACATTCAAATCACCAGATGCAATGCGCTGGATTGCTGTACTAATGCGTTGAAGCTGACGGACGAGACTACGCACAATAATCGAACCGAATAGAAAAACTAGAGCTATGGCGGACAACCCAACGACAATAAGCAATATGTTGGCCCGTTTGTCAGCAGATGTATTTTCCGTTATCGCGGCTTGTGAGGCTCTGCTTTGGTTTGCTGCGATAGTGTTTGCATTTTTATTAAACTTCATCATAATGGGCAAATATTCATTTTGATAGTCCGTCATCGCCTTTTCCTGACGAAGTGTTGTTGATAAAAGCAAGACCTTATCGCTCGCATGTCGCAATACATTTACCGATCCAGAAAAGCTGTTCGCGATTTTGGGAGATACCTGCCGTAACCTAGCGAAAGAGTGCGAAATTTTTTTCTCTTCCTGCTTGAGGGCCAGATAAACCACCGGCTCATATTGTTGTTCTGTTGCAAGAATGCCCGTCAGCGCAATGTTAGTGTCTTCGCTTTGACGAAAATTAATCAAAGCGGCGGCGCGCTCGGCATCATGTAACGCTGCTGCTCCTGAACGCTCTGCCGTAAAAAGCGCCCAAGTGGCAACTGCAACAATAACAATTAAGGCTGCTATAGCGATCCACACCAGCGCATGAACTAATTTTGTAAATGAAATAGCGGATATGTTAAATGGTACCTTCATGCTTCCTCCTCTGTAAATTGCCCCGAAAAAACCGGTAGCTTTGTTTCGTGATCCGCTCGAAGTGTCCGAATTTGCATTGATGGTGCTCGGAACTTGCCAAAACACGGAACCACAAGCACTGCAGACTGCTTGTGCGGACTCTCTGGAGCCTGTCCATGAACCGTGTGATTCAACAAGAAGCGCACCCACTTTAGCTGGTTGAGAATGTCACTGCGTGGATAAGAAAGCTGTTGACTGCGGCGTGTGCGCTGTTTTCGATTGCAGGGCGCTACACCTAATCTGCTTTAAAAGCACCCAGATTTCCCCTCAATAGTTGGGCAGCTTTTTGCAACAATCCGGCCTGACTTCGTGCCACCTCGCTGGCCTCGGCGGTGCCACGTAACGCCGTAGAGATATGGAGAATATTCTCGGTCACCTGCTGAACCGCATGGCTTTGTTCCTCGGCGGCGCTTGCCACGGAAACCACTCTTTCCGACACCGAATCAATCTGTCCGGTGATCAAGGATAGCGCCTGCCGAGCCTCGTCTCCCTGTTTTGCACCCAATCTGGCCCGTTCTTTTCCGCCCTCCATGGCCTGTATGGCGTCGCCGGAGTCTTGCTGGATCTTTTCCACGATGGCACGGATGGCGTCCACGGCCTCTACGCTGCGGTTGGCAAGGGTGCGCACCTCGTCAGCGACGACCGCAAACCCTCGCCCGCTTTCTCCGGCCCGCGCTGCTTCAATGGCGGCGTTCAGTGCCAACATATTGGTCTGTCTCGTGATTTCCTGGATGGTGGCGACGATATCGCCGATGCGTGCGCTGGACTCATCAAACCGGATGACCGTATTGGAAACGTGTTCGATGCTGGCAACGATCTCTTTCATGGCGTCCAGCGTTTGCCCGATGACACGTCCGCCCTTGTCGGCTTCCACCTTGGCCTGTTGCGCCGTCGATGCGATTTCTTCCGCACGATGAGCCACGTTCGTCGCGGCGGTGCTCATGGCTTTTACGGTGGTGGAGATGGAATCGGCCTGATCATTCGCCTGGATAGCCCAGGAACTCAGGTCTTGAGACAGAGTGTCGATATCGGTGCCTTTCTGGGCCACTTCAGCGGCAGCGTCACGCACATTGTGGATCAACGTTTCGAGCCTGTTGCTCATGGCGTTGACGGACGCCCCGATGTTGGCCAGCACGCCGCGCATATCCTGGGTATTCACACGGGAGCGAAGGTCCCCGCCTGCGATCTTTTCTACTACCTCACTGGTGTTGCGCAACTGTACACGAATGGTGCGGTTGATCCAGTTGGCCACGAGCAGCACCAACACAATAGCGCCGACCCCGGAAACCACCAGGATCAGCATCATGTCCCTGTACAGGACTTTGGATCGCCGTGACAGGTCGGAGGCGTTATTGTCAAATGCAGAAAACATCTGTTTGGCCGCCAGATTGTATTTGCCATACGCGGGGTAGACCGCCTTCCGGTAGATGCTTGCCACATGGCCAAGGCGACCGTTCTGCATCGCCTGGATTTCCTGCAACGCCGCAGTGCGCGCCGCTCTTTTTGCCGGCAATAAGGCCAGCAAGGCGCGCGCGTCGCGGGTCCCCGGATGGGAAAGCACCTCGCGGTCCAGTGCCTGCATGCGGCTATTGTTGCTGCTTTCGTTCGACAGGATGGTGGCCACCTGTGATCCATTGTTAAAAGTGGTGCCGCCCGCTTTGTACTGGCTGGCCGCATAGGCGATCTCCTCCAGTGCCTCGCGCGTGAACGCCGATGTCGAAACGATCTTCGCCGCCACAACGCTTTCTTGCTGTATGGCGTACAACCGGGAATTTGCGTCGTCCATCAGGTGCAGCGAATAGAGGGCGGCTAATGTGCCAATCGCCATGGCGGCCGCCGCGAAAATGGCGTTGCCCACAATGGACTGGTTGACGTCCAGCTTGAATTTCAACATGGTGTCTCCGACCAAAAACCGTGGTTACCCCGCCCAGATCACCGGGCGGGGTGTGGTCAAACCGCGTCGGGTTACGCGGACTTTGGCGTAAAGGCCATGCACCATCCATTCGGATCGATGGTCCCTGCTACTACTTTGCAGCTATGCGGTGCTACGAAGTTGGCACACACCGAACAATGCTGCTTGCCGTGCGGGTGATCCTGATACTGAACCGACGCCTTGGAGACGGTGCCAGCATCCGCTGTGCCAACCCCCGTCATCGCGGTGACGGCGACTCCGCCTGCGACCACCGCAATGTTTTTCAGGGCGTCACGGCGGGTGATCTTCTTTTCCAACATTCCCGAAGAAACCGACTTGTTCAACTCTTCCGACATGGAATAATCTCCTTTTCAAAAAATCACACAAAAGGGTGCGAAACACCCCGTTTCCACACCATGTGGCCTGTCGGCCCCGACCTGCGCCTATGATGAACCCACGGCGATACCCACCTTGAGTCCATCAAACCAATTCAGAAACCGCTGGACATGCTCGCCCTCGTAAATAGCCCCATGCTGCGGGCACAGGTAGTCGATCTCCAGTCGACTCACGCGCTGGCACCAATCCCGTTTGGCTTCATTGGACGGCATCCACCGTTGATGGAAATACTTGGCATGCTGGATATGCTCATCGAACGCCTGGGGACTTCTCCGGTCCACAAAAGCAGGGTGCCCGGGTGACAGCAGAGCAGCGCCCACATCCCCCGAAAAATAGACCTTGGCTTCGGGGTCATATACATGGAAGTTTGCTGAAGAGTGCAAGTAATGGGCAGGAATAAACAGCAGTTTTTTCCCGCCTACGATCACCTCGCCACCCTCGTCCGGGATATCCGAGAATTCTGCATCTAGCGCGCCGTAATGGCGGATGAAGCCATCCCAAAGCCCAGGGATATGCCAGCGAATCTTGGGATTGCAGGCGTTCCATAAGGGCAAGCTGGATGCGATATCCGGGTCCTGATGGGACACGAAGGCGGACTGAATGGAGGAAGGTGGCACAGCATCCGCAACAGCGGCGAAGATTTGCGGGAAAACCTCAAATCCGCCGGGGTCCATGACCATGGTTTCACCGTCGGACTCCATCAGATACACATTGGCGTCGATCACCCGATGTTCATCCTGGTCAAAGAGGATCCACCACCGGTGCCCCCCACGTTTAAATACCGATGCTGTTTTCATGAAAACTTTCCTCTAGTTGACGACGATAATGACTGACGGCCTGGCTGACCTTTCCCACGGCAACACCCATATCATTGGAAACCCGCCCCAGCGGAACGCCAGCACCCTCCGACAAGGCCGCTTCGATGCGACCGTTCACCACCACATATTCCTGTTCAGCAATGCCATCCTGTACGCGAACGACCGCCTTGAGTAACGACTGAAACAGTCCATGCGCCTCCGCTTCCCGGGCAACGATGTTTTTCTGCCAGTGTTTTTGCGCACAGGCCAAATTCGCGCAGCGCGATTCGCCCATCTGCCGCTGCAAATGCGCGAAGGACTCTGCCATCCACGTATACGTGAGAATGCGCATCTGCGTTTGAATCAGCGGATTCATATAGTGCTGCAGGTCCTGTGCGACCTCCTTGAGGAAGGCGGCACGCTCGCGGAACGCCTGGGCGATCACTCCGTAGCCTGCAAGAGCATTCCCCTGGCGTTTGACGAGCACCAGGGCATTCAATGCCATTCTGTCAATCTCCCGCAGCGCCGATGTTAATGTGTTGTTGAGTGTGTGCGAGGCGTCCACAAGACGCGAGATCCGTTCCATATCCATCAGGCCACCTCCAAGGACGCACGGCCAGATGGACCGCGCTGAGATTCCAAACCGGCGCGCATCAACGCGCCGATATCCAGAATGAGCACGACATCGCCCTTGCCGGAAATGGTGGCCCCCTGATACCAGCTTTCTTCGGACATGAAATCCATGGGCTTCACGACGGAATCCTCGTTGCCCAACACTTCGGAAACCACCAGCAGACCGCGCTCCGTCAGGATGCCATCAGTCTCTTCATTCCCGATGTGCAGAGGCCTGTCGTATAAAATGGCCCCGAGGTCCAACAAGGGGACGACCTGCGAGGCATGGACCTGGTAGAGGGCTTGTCCCTGCGTTTGATGGATACGCGCAGGGTCTATCTGCAGGAGGCTTTCCACGGCGGAAATGGGTAAAGCATAGACTTCCCGGCGCAACCGGATGTAGAGCACTGGAAGCACCGCCAAGGTCAGCGGGAACTCCATGGCGATGGTGGTGCCGCGTCCCAGTTCCGTGCGCACGTCCAAGCGTCCGCGCAGCTGGCGTGTGGTTTCCTTGACGACATCCATGCCCACACCTCGGCCCGAGAATTCGGTGACCGCGTCGTTGGTGGAAAATCCCGGCTGGAAAATCAGGTTCACAGCGTCCTGATCGGACAATCGGGCGGCTTCTTCCGGAGAAATCAGCCCTTTTTCGACGGCTTTGCGGACCACCACATGCCGATCGATACCCTTGCCGTCATCCGCCACTTCGATGCGTACCTTGTCGCCCAGATGGATGGCCGCCACGCGCAAGGTGGCCGTTTCCGGCTTGCCCAGCATTTTTCGGTCTGCAGGGAGTTCGATGCCGTGATCCATGCTGTTGCGCACGAGATGCACCAACGGGGCCGACAACGCATCCACCACCGTCTTGTCGATCTCGACGCTTTCCCCCTCTACAACCAGGTCCACCTGCTTGCCCAACTGACGGGAGACGTCGCGCACGACCCGGGGCAACTGCTGGAAAAGTCGTTTGCACGGCTGCATGCGTAACCGCATGACGGTGCCCTGCATGTCGTTCACCGTCAGATCCATCTCCCGAACGATGCGGGTCATACCCTCATTTTCCTGGGCCATCTCCTGTACGGCGGCGGCGAAGCGGTTGCGCAACAAGACCAACTCCCCGACCTGATTCATGACCGCGTCCAGACGTGCCGCCTCCACCCGCAGGGTGGATTCCGAAATCTCCGTGGAGTTTCCGGTGGCGGAGGTCTTGGCGGCCGCCTTCGGTGAGGACTGCCCGGTTTCCGTCTGGCCACCACTTTCTGCAGGTCTTCTGCGGTCCGCAGGATTGCCGTCTGCAGGACTGCCGTCTGCAAGACTGCCTACCCGTTGCGATAGTGCCTCGCGCTCTTCGGCAGGACCGGCGGAATCGAGAACGGGGGACTCGACGGGCAAATCCCCGGGGATCTTGCCGCCCGCATACAACTGATCCAGATATTGCTCGAACTCGTCTTCCGTGATGGTATCGGATGCCCCACTTACAGAAGAGGGTGGACCCATCTCTTCCGATCTGCCTTGCAGACCACCTTCTTGCAGACGGCTGTCGCCCTGGGTCAGAAAAATGCAGGGTGCGCCATTCTCCTGCGGTTTCCGTTCCACATGATAGGTGCCGGTTTCCATGTCTTTCGGCATTTCATGGCTCACGTCCGCCGATACTTCGGGTGATGCCTTATGGACTTCGTGGGCTGTATATCGGCCTTCCGCCATGTCTTTGATCTTTTGCCCCAGGTCTTTTGGTCCCGGCGTGGGGTACTCTTTCTGGCGCAGTTCATCCAGCATTCGCCGAACCACATCCATCCCCTGGAGGACGGCATCCGACATCTCGGGAGTAAAACGCAGCTTGCCGCTGCGAACCTTGTCCAGCAGATCCTCCAGATGATGGCACCAGTCCACCATGTGGACGGCTTCCAGAAACCCCGCACCACCTTTCAGGGTGTGGAAGGCGCGAAATAGCGCGGCAATGGCATTCGCGTCGTCTGGGTTATTCTCCAGCGATAGCGCCTCATTTTGGGCAGCCTCCAGAAGCTCTGTTGCCTCCGGCAAAAAGTCCTGCAGAATCTCCATGTCCATGGCTATATCCCCAATTCGGCAAGCAATGCATCGACATCATCCTGCTCGATATGCTCTCCCTGGATGGCCTCTTCCAAAGCCGTGGCATCCGTCCGCGCAATCGTGGGGCTGTCCGTTTCGACGGAAGACCCTTCGGCTTCACGAGGAATCCCCAAGTTGTCGCGCAGCATGAGAATGGCCTGACCGATCCGGTCATTGACCGCATTCAACAGGCGCAGGGACTTCTTCAGACGCTGTCCCGCCAAATCCTGACCCTGTTGGGAACTGAGAATGGTGGCCATGGCAGCCTTGATGTCCGCGATCTCGGCGTCGATAAATCCTTGCTGGGTTTTTTCGATGCGACGAAGGGCGACCTGCGCAGTATCCAATGCCTCCAGGGTGTGCATGGTTTGGGTTTCGGAAAGCGCCAGAGCCTCTTCGATCGGGTTGCAGGCATCGGGCAACTCGCTACCGGCACCGGCGATGCGCTTCAATCCTTCGTTCAGCAGCAAATCGGCTTCCACCAACAGCCGCAGGCCGTCAGGCGCAGCGGAAACGCAGTGATGTTCGGCGGGATCGTTTTTTTTGCGTGTCATTTGGCACCCTCCAGCCTTTTGAATATGACTTCGAGCTTTTCTTTCAGCACATCAGCGGTAAACGGTTTGACGATGTAGCCATTCACACCCGCCTGCGCCGCCTCCAGGATGTTCTCCTTCTTGTTTTCCGCCGTCACCATCAGCACCGGCAAGTGTCGCAGTTGGGCGTCCGAGCGGATGGCGCGGAGAAGATCAATACCCTGCATATTGGGCATATTCCAGTCGGTCACGACAAAACCGAAGCCACCTTTTTGTAGCTGAGTCAATCCATCCTGCCCATCTTCGGCTTCCTCGATGTTTTCAATGCCCAGTTCGCGCAACTGACTGCGAACGACACGCCGCATCGTGGCGAAATCGTCTACGACCAGGTATTTGAGAGTGGTATCTATGCCCACGACTTACTCCTTGATAAGTGTTTTAAGCCTTCGTGAGGAGGACCGGATCGGAGTCTTCCACTCGTTCAGCGGACAGAATGCTTCCTCGCAGTGCATCCAGTTTCTCCTGTACCAGAACGGAGAGTTGCCGCAGGCGCTCGACCCCGGCGGAGACGGCTGAACTGTCTCCGGAATGGAATGCGGCAATGACCGCCTTTCCTGTCTGGTGTACTTCGGGATGCACTTCCGCCAGCGCCACGAATTCCGGTAGTTTCCCGAACTTCTCCTGACCGAGACCGTCCATCCACTTCCCCAGTCGGCAGGCATAATGGTCCGCCCATTCATCCGATTGGAATCGCAAGTCGTTGCCGGTGCCGGCAACCGCCTCCAGCACCTGGGACACCCATCGCACATCATCCGCCTTGGCTATGGTAAGCAGGATTTCGGGTGGAATTTCCCCTTGCGCAAACGTGTCGATGCTGGCATCGATATCGGAGCGCAGACGGTCCAGTTGTGTCAGAATCTGCTGAAAAAGGCTGGCAAATCCTTCCGTACTGGTCTGCATTCCTTGAGCGGATACAGAAAACACCGCAACCGTTTCCAGTTCGCTCTTGCCGTAAGCATCCAGCGTCTGAAGATTGCCCAGTGCTTCCTGGGCGGACACATTGGCCTCTCCCAACACTTCTGCCACTGCCTCTAGCGCATCATTGCCCCGATGAATCTGTTGCATGGCCTCATCGACGGACCGCCCGACCTCGGAGGCCCCTCCATCGATGGATGAGGCCGTCTCCTGAATATCGCGGGCGGAAGTCGCGGAATTCTGTGCGAGTTTCTTCACTTCGTCGGCGACCACGGCAAATCCACGACCATGCTCGCCGGCTCGTGCCGCCTCGATAGCCGCGTTGAGTGCCAAGAGGTTGGTTTGTCTGGCGATGTCTTGCACCCGCAAGGCCAGTTTGTTGATGGTTTTGGTGCTGGCCAGGAAGCTGGTGACGGTTCCCCCCATTTGCCGCACCATGGTTTCGATGTTATCCATCTGGCCCACCATCTCTGAAAGACGAGCGTTACCGATGCGCACCTTCTCCAGGGTGTTTTGGGAATCCCGACGGTTTTCGTCAAGGAGGGTTGATATCCCCGTGGAGAGTTCGAGCATCTTTTGGGTCGCTTCATCCGTCTCTTTCGTGTGGGATTCCAAATCGGCGATTCGCTCTCTAAGGGACACCTCCAACCGATGCGCTTCGGTAGATAAGGACAATGCGTGAATGGAATGATCTATGGCCTGAAGAACTTTACGCATTCCTTATCTCCTATAACACCTTCGCAATGGCGCGAGCCAGCTCATCGGGCACAAACTTGGCCACATACCCGTCCGCACCCACACTATTCGCATGGGATTCGTTGGCGGTTCCGGACAAAGAGGAATGAATCACCACGGGAACTTTCTTGAGGAGGTCGTTTTCTTTGATATGTCGGGTGAGCGTGAAGCCGTCCATCTCCGGCATCTCCAGATCCGTGAGCACCATAGCCACCTTGTTGCGGATTGGAATTCCGGCCGATTTCGCCTCTTTTGCCATGCTCTGTAATCGCTCCCAGGCTTCCTTGCCCGTTTTGGCTCCCACAAAAGGGAGCCCCAGAAGGGTCAGCGTCTTTTCAATCTGGCTTCGCGCGACACCAGAATCATCCGCATACAAAATGACTGAACCTTGCGGAATCTCCACATCGTGGACTTCTGCCACCTCATCGCCGCCCTTGAAACGGGCGGGTAAAGCAAGCCGCAGGATTTGTTCGACGTCCAGGACCAGAGCCAGGCGCCCCTTTTCGTCATCCTCATCTAGCCGGGCCAGACTCGTGACCATACCCCCCGTCGCCTCTGCGGAGATGACCCGGCTCCATTCCAGCCGCCGAATTTCTTCGACCTCTTCTACGGCAAAACCCTGAACAGAACGCTCATACTCGGTGACCAACAAGATATTGAGGCCCGACGGCACACAGCCGGCGACGGCGGGCAAATTCACCACAGGGATGATTTGTCCGCGAATATTGGCGACACCCATCACGTATTCCGGCGCCCCGGGCATGGGGGTGATGGAGGGCATCACCAAGGCTTCGCGCACCTTGAACACATTGATGCCATACATCTCCCGGTTCCCGGCTTGCGCATCTTTCCCCAGCCGAAACAGCAGTAGCTCAAATCGGTTGGTGCCCGCAAGCCGGGAACGTTCATCCACTTCCTGCAACATATCGCTCATCGTGTTTCTCCCTTATTCGTGAGGTTCGTGAATGGCGGTGATCAAAGCATCCAGTTTACCCAGTATCTCCGTCTCCAGGAGCGCTAATTCGCCGCCTTGACGGCTGGCCTCCTCACGGTTGCCGGTATGCAACGCCGCGTAAATAGCCTTGGCCGTCTGGTGGACCCGGGCATGGACGCCTTCCAGCGCACCGAAGGCGGGCAACTGACCAAAATATTGCCGACCGTCGCCGTCATACCAGCGACCGAAGGCGCATTGGTGCTGGTCGGGCAGATCTTTGGAAAGGACAGCATCATCAGGACGAGCAATCGCAGACAAAACATCCCGGACAAAAAGCCGGTGACTGTTTTTGGCCGCGTCGGCGGTCATGGTTGCCGCGAGGGTGTTCAGGGAATCCACCCGGCGTTCCAGAGAGGTCGTGACCGATTCAGCCCCGAGTGCCTTTTGTTCGGCAGACTGACTGACGCTTTCAATGGCCTTGGCTGAACCCTCGATGGCGGTAATGTTGTGCTGTACCGCTTCGGTTGCTTCCTGGACCCGCTTGGAGAGGTTGCGCACTTCATCGGCCACCACAGCAAAACCCCGGCCATGTTCGCCCGCCCGCGCCGCTTCGATGGCGGCATTCAGGGCCAATAGATTGGTCTGGTAAGCAATCTCCCGAATGGACTGGGCGATGCGGCTGATGGCGCCAACCTCTGTGATAAGACCCTGGGATGCCTTGCGGCTCTCGACGATGACTTGGCTCAGATCATGAAGCGTGCCTTCGACTTCTTTCATGGCGCTTATGGTGCCTTTCGCCGTGTCGCTCAGTGACGTGACGTTTTTGGCGCTGTTCTCGTCCCTGTCGCTGATGATCTTTTCGATCAGCTTCCCGTCGCTGATGTCTTTCCAGGAGGCGTGAAACGCCAGCGTTTGGCCCTCCTCATCCCGTACCGGCGAGAAAACCATATCGAAAACGATACTCCCCAGGGTCAACTGGGTCCGGTGCTCGGGTTCTTTACCCGCCGCCATGGCACGAAAGATCGCGCGAATCCGCTCCGGATCCTTGTGAAACTGGTGTATGGAGTGACCCAGGGCCGTCCGCACGTCGGCGCCCTGCAGCAGGGGGTTGAGACGACCATGGTGCATGCTCATGATCTCCAGCGCCGTCCGGTTCATATAGAAGATCACGTTCTCCATCTTCTCGTCGGCTTCGCACAGCATTTCCAGACTGGGCAGTGGCTCCAGCAGGGATTGGGCATACTTCAGTAAATCGGTTTTGTCCACGGGTAGCGCTCGTTTTTCAGGAAATCGGGTATCTTTGTTTTTCCGCTGTTTGTTTGCCGGTCAGGAGACCATTCTCGCTATCTGCTTCATAATGACACTGGTGTCCCCCTCCACAAAAATCGTCACGCGCCGGTTTTCCCGCATGGCGGCCTTGATCTTCCCGGTGGTGTAAGGCACTGCCGGGTGCGTCGCACCAAACCCCACCGCCTTGACCAGGTCCGGACGAACACCATCATGCAAGAAACGGACCAATACGGAGAGCGCCCGGGCGGCGGACAGATACCAGTTGGAAGGATACTTCTGTGTGCGGATGGGCTGCCGGTTTGTGAACCCTTCGATCGCAATATGGTAAGGAAAACCCTTCAACACGAGACCTACCGCATCTACGACACGGAGCGCTTTGGGTTGCAGTTGGGCGCTGCCGTTCTGGAAGAGCACATCGGCGTTGATGCGGATCCTGGTACCCGTAGGCGTTTTGAGCACGTGGATGTCGTCCTTGCGGATCAGCGGTGCCAACGCTTTGCGTAATTGCGTGCGCATACGCTTCATGACCTGCGCCTGCTCCCGGATGGCCTGGGCTACGGCAGGAGGAACGGCGACCAGGGGCACCGGACTGGGCAGGTGATGGAACGGCTCATTCGCCTCCGGTGGCGCGGTCCGGATGACTGGAGGCTTGCCACCGAAGGCCGTTCTCATGGATTTTTCAAATCCCTCTACCTTCGCCTTGTTTACTTGAGAAACGGCAAACATGACGATAAAAAACGCGAGCAGTAAGGTGATGAAATCCGCATAGGAAATAAGCCAGCGCTCACTGCCAGCCGCCCCCTCGCGGCTTTTCTTCTGTTGCTGTTCCAGCTCCTCCAGGTCGTCCCGTTTACTCATGTTGTAGCCTTGACCTCTTCGGCAGCCGCTTCGGGTTGGCCCGCCCCCTTTTTGTTCGGCAAATAGTAACTTTCCAGCAGATCCTGTAATTCTGTGGTATTCGTGCCCCGTATAATACCCATCAATCCATCCAGAAACACGTTGCGGGCAACCACCTGTTCGGCGATTACGGTGCGCAGACGGTTGGCGGTTGGGATGCAAAAGACGTTGGCCAGAACCAGTCCGTATACCGTAGAGACAAAGGCTGCCGCAATGCCAGTGCCCAATTGGGAAGGGTGACTCAAATGGTGCATGACTTCGATCAGGCCGGTGACGGCGCCCATGATGCCAAAGGTGGGCGCATAGCCGCCGGCCGCCTCGAACAAACCCGCCGCCATGCTATCCAGTTCCGTCTGGGTATGCAGGCGCAGGCGCATGGCGCCTACGATCGCCCGTGCATCCAGCCCGTCCACCGCCATTTGCAGTCCTTTGCGCATAAATGGGTCTTCGATGTCATCGATCATGGCGTCCAGAGAAAGAAGGCCATTGCGACGAGCCTTTTGCGCCCACTCAATGATTTCCTGGATAAAGGTGGCCGGGTCGTAGTGCGGCGGCTTGACGGCCCAAAGCAGCATGGCCAACGATCGCTTCACGATATGGAAGGGGTGTTGGACAATCGTAGCGCTGCACACGCCTCCCACCACAATCACCAGGGCCGCCAGGTTGAGAAAGGCCACCGGGCTGGTGCCATCCACCATTGCGGCCCCTACCAGGGCCATAACACCGCCTACCAGCCCGAATGGATACAAGATGTCGAGCTTGCTCTTGGTACCCCTGGAAGCTTTTTCTGGGGGTACCACTGTGCTGGTTTGTGGTTCTGTCGCCATTTAAAAGTGCTCTTTGGAGTTATTGAACGATAAGTTTGGTAATATACACACTGGAGACATGAAACTTCGGCGACAGGAGTGGCTGCATGTCCACGGATACCGCCTTTCGGACATCTGCACGTACCCACTTGTCCGTATTGATCCGGCGAATATTCGGCAAGTCCAGCAAAGAGGACAGAATGGAGGACTGGATGCGCGGGTCATGGCTCTTCAGCCAGTCCTTGGGCAGGTTTTGCGGTCCCTTTACAGCTACCGTCATGCCCAACACCAGATATCCGGTCATCCCGCTCTTTTTCGTGATGGACAAGGTAAATGTCGGCAAAGAAATTTCACTGGTCAGCGTTGGTGGTTTCTCTGTAGGTGTCGGATGGGTACCGAACCACCACCAAGCACCCGCCCCAACCCCCCCGCTCAGTAAGAGCGCCCCTACCAGTATTCGCCATTTATTCACTTTCACACCGATTTCCTTGTGTTATTTAATGGATTTCCAGGACGTTTTTCACCTGCTGATCGCCGGACAACTCAGAGAACGCCAGTACTGGCACAATCAGTCCGGCGGAACGCAACCATACGGACAACGGATAGCGGACCTCGTCTCTCACCAGCAGTAGCGGCGGCACGGACTGCCCTTCCAGGTCCTTGACCGCCTGACGAACGGACTGTGATACATGCAACAGGACGGAGGGCTCCAGCGCGGGGGGCGTACCGGCTCCTTGTGCTGTCTGAACGGCAGTCATCAGCACCTGATCCAGTTTCTGATCCAATACGGCCACCCGAAGAGGTTTGGTCGGGGTGCCGTCTTCCGGCGCGATGCCTTGCACAATCTGGCGACCGAGCCGGCGACGGATCACTTCCACCATTTGACCGGTGCTCAATCCTTCCCGGCCATCCTCGGCGAGACTTTCCAGAATGGCCGACATGTCCCGCAGGGATACCCGCTCCATCACCAGTTCCCGAAAGACCTTGGCCAGCTTCGGGGCCGTCGTCAGT
>JAPTWR010000121.1:1158-3306 GCA_028065135.1 Acidithiobacillus sp. | reverse complement strand
GGGCGGTATCCATGCAGGCCGTGCCGGACTCAGAATCCAGGCGCGGGCGCTGCCGTCTTCCAGGCAATATCGCAAGTTTCCTTCCAGGAGCACGATGCGCCCCCAGACCCCGGCTTTGGTGCGATGGTCATGGAGCAGGCCGGCGGGGGCGTCGTCGTCGGTGAACTCCGGTGTGCGCTGGTATTCCTTCAGGGGCACGGGCGGCTCGGGCAGGGGCAATTCCGCCCCCTCTTCCCCGGTGTCCAGATATGGGCGTTTATCCCGCACATGCCGCCACTGCTCGGCATCGGGCAGGGCAGGCTTTTTTTGAATGATGACGGGCCAGCGGCGTGCCAGGCGCGCGTTGAGTTCTGGATATTTTTCCATGCCGTCCGGCAAATCCACGTCGCGGAAGATGGCGTCTACCGGACACTCGGACACACAGAGGGTGCAATCGATGCATTCGTCCGGATCGATGGCCAAAAAGTTGGAGCCCTCGTGGAAGCAATCCACCGGGCATACTGTGACGCAATCGGTATACTTACAGCGAATACAGGCTTCTGTAACCACATGGGTCATTGGATATCCCCCTTAACGTATGCCCCGGAAATGCCTTCTACGCCAGATCGGCGGGATTGCGCTCGCCCCATTTCCGAAAATCCGTCAAAACTGATCATCACGGCGTATAAAAGATGCCTCAATCAGAACTTCATGTCGATAAACGGAAAGATTTTATACCTATCCCGCGACTCGCCCGCGTTATAGTAGCCGTTGGGCTTCCTGTACCACATTTTCCACGGTGAATCCCAGATGGCGGAAATTTCCTGGATGATGGTGCACTGGCGCCGAAGCGGCTCAGGCCTATGGTGGCGCCCTCTCCCACCCATTCGCACTACCCGGGGTCCCCTCAGAAAACGGAAAAAATCGTACGTTAGTGCGGTATGTCGTGCGTTGGCGTGGTGAAGGCCGACCAGACGCAGATTCCTGTTGCCAATCGTTTTCATTCTGCAATTAGATTTTGCAACGTTGGAGACCAGCAAAAACGGGGGTTCATCAACTGTCGCGCAAACCTTCCTTTGTGCGGGGCCGCTGACAGAGCATTACCGCTGGCTATTCACCAGTGAACCGCCACAAAAACACCTGACCCCCATTGTTTACTGACTTTCAGAAAGCTTACCGTACGATTTTATCCGTTTTCTGAGGGGACCCCTACCCCAGGGATGCCGCAGCCTCTACGGCGAGCCGGACTTTGATATTCCGTGGGAGCACCGTATCCCGGTAAGCGGCCGGCTGGGCGCGGAACATCTCCCAGCTGGGCATGCTCTTCCGCCCACTGCGCCTTGAGGCGTCCCAATGCCGCAGGGGAAAGTCCCCTGGCCTCTTCGCCCAGGAGGATAAAAAGCGCCCCCTGCATGTGGCCAGAAGATACCCTATGCAGATACGGCCAGGGGACTGTGGCTGCCACCGTCCGCGATTTACGCACATACGGTGGCATCAGTGCCGAATTGAATTTAATCCCCGAACCCGCGCGATCTCGAACCTTGGGGACCTTCACTAACACAGGACCCAGGGCCGTCATGATCTCTCGCTCCGGCAGGTGGCCGTTACGAACGACTGCCTGACGACCATTGACCATCCGTACAGTAGAAAACTCTTCCAGCACTTGGTCTGCAAACCCTTTGTAGCAACAGTACGCCACCTTGCTCAAGCCACTTGTAACCCGCCTATACACCAGTTTCGATCATAGCCCTCCGCATTGGCGTTCCTTCAGGACAATGCGGTGCGCGATGTGGACCCAGTCTGGCTGACAGAGCCAGGCCCCCTCCGTGTAGCTGACGAGATCGTTATTGATTGGATGACGCTTGCGGCGACCGATGAAACCTATTTCCTGTCATCTACCTGGTAGACGATTTGCCGTTCGCCCATTGCCGTAAATCAGAAGGGCGGTGGATGTATATCTTGAGTTTTTCAACAGCTATCAAATGCTCCTCTCGCAATCGCTTCAACACACGAGAAAATGTTTCCGGGGTCAAACCTAGTCGGGCCGCGATCATGGCCTTTTTGGCAGGTAGAAGCAAACTCACGGGAGAATTTCCCGATGGGCAAAGTTCCAGCAGATATCCTACAACCCGTTGGTCAGCGGATTCCACAGTAAGATGTCGCAACTCC
>JAPTWR010000121.1:0-1148 GCA_028065135.1 Acidithiobacillus sp. | reverse complement strand
CAGCATCAGCTCCTGATGCTGCTGTAGGGTGACGAGAAATATCGTAAGGGGAATTTCCAGAACCCGGCTCGGCATGGCCGCTATTGCCTGCACAGGATAACGATATCCCAAAAAGGCTACAGCTTCGGCAAAAAGGTCTCCGCCTTGCAAAATATCAACTATTTTCTCGTGGCCGTCAGCAGCCGACGTCACCAGCTTCACTTGCCCATCCAGAAGAAAATAGAAAGCGGTAGCTGCATCGCCTTCGAGGAAAAGGATTTGCCCGACACTCATCTCCAGAACACGTGCGCCCTTAAATAAATGCGAAAGGTCCTCATCCGACCAGACAGAGAATATTTCTGTTCGGCGCAATCGCTCCATTTCTGTTAACTCTACTTGGCCGATTGCCATCAATCTGGCTTTTGGGCGAACAAAACCATGTCTAAAATCATCTTTATCCCATGATGCGGCTTTTATGGACCATAACTCAGCCTGTTATGTGCCTGCGGGTGGCGTCTCGCAGACGGATTCAGCCGCCGGATTCCAGACAATTGATCGGGATAGGCGGAGCGTAGTGTGACGTTAAATACGTTACGCCGAATCTCCGGGCAGGGTCAATCGCCTGTCTTTTGCTTACGGGTTTCCCGTCGACGATCATGAGGAAGTGGCGCAGCCACTTGATCGAAATCAAGGATGGTCCTGATCACAGCAGATATTGTTGACAAACATGCACCACAACCTCAGGAGACACCATGATGTTTTGCTATCAATGCGAACAAACCACCCGCAGCCCCGCCGGAATAGGCTGTACCAGTGAGCCGGGAACGTGCGGCAAGGATGAGGCCACCGCCGGTCTGCAGGACATTCTCACGCACCTTATGAAGGGCATTGCCCAGTATGCGCGCCGGGCGCGGGCGGTGGGTGTTGCCGACAGCCATACGGACGACTTCATTTTTTATGGGCTTTTCACCACGCTCACCAATGTGAACTTCACTGCCACACGTTTTGTCCACCTGATCCAGGAGGCCAGCAAAAGGCGTGAGCGGATCAAATTATTGTACGAGGAAGCGGCGCGAGAGCAGGGCAAGACTCCCGAAATCCTGTCCGGTCCGGCCCTCTTCCAACCTGCCGATAGTCTGGAACAACTGCTGCGTCAAGCCCCTAGCGTC
>JAPTWR010000011.1 GCA_028065135.1 Acidithiobacillus sp. | reverse complement strand
AAGTGTTGACCGTACCGGCCAGCGCCATCACCTATAATACCTTCGGTGACTTTGTCTATGTGGTGGAGAAAAAAACCGTCCATGGCAAGGAAAGCCAGATTGCCCTCCAGCGCATCGTCAAGACCGGTATCCAGCGAGGCAGCGAGGTACAGATTCTGTCGGGACTGCGTGCGGGAGAGTTGGTGGTCACCGGAGGGCAGATCAAGCTCCACGAGGGTAGTCCTGTCAAAATCCCCGCCAGCGGCAAAGTCTGAGGACGGCGGCGATGAAATTCACGGATATCTTCATTCATCGACCGGTTCTAGCCACGGCCTTGAGCCTGGTGATCCTCCTTCTGGGATTGCGGGCTTATACCGAAATGACGGTGCGCGAGTACCCGGCCATCACCAACACCGTGGTTACGGTAACCACGGCCTACCCCGGCGCCAATCCCAACACCATCCAGGGCTTCGTCACCACCCGGTTGGAGCGGGTGATCGCCAGCGCCCCCGGCATCGACTACATGACCTCCAACAGCTCCGAGGGCATGTCCACCATCACCGTGTACATGAAACTGAATTACAGCCCCAACGCGGCGGTGGCCAATATCCAGTCGAAGGTCCAGCAGGTGACCAACGAGCTGCCCGCCGGCAGCCAGTTGCCGGTGATCAACGTCACCGTGGGCAATACCACGGATCTCATGTATATCGCCTTTTACAGCGACCAACTGAGCCAGCAGCAGATTACCGACTACCTCCTGCGGGTGGTCCAACCCAAGCTTGCATCCGTAAGCGGGGTGGGCGAAGCGCAGATCCTGCCGCCCGGCTCCGGCAACGGCAACACCTACTCCATGCGGGTCTGGCTCAATCCCCGCAAGATGGCCGCCTTGGGGATCAGCGCGGCGCAGGTATCCCAGATTCTCGCCGCCAACGACTTCATCTCGGCGGTAGGGAGCACCCGGGGGACCGAGACGGGTGACACTATCGTCGCCACCACCAACCTCCATGACGCGGCGCAGTTCCGCAACCTCGTGGTCAAAAATGTGGGTAATACCATCATCCGCCTCAAGGACATCGCCCAGGTAGAACTCGGAGCGCAGAATTACGATTCCAGCGCTTATTTTGACGGCAAGCCGGCAGCTTTCGTCGGCATCCAGGAGGCGCCGTCGGCCAACTCGCTGAATGTCGCGGCGGGAGTCAAGGCGGCCCTGGCCGAACTCGGCACCGCCCTTCCGCCGGGCATGCACATGGCCATCCCCTACGACGCCACGGATTACATCAAGGCCTCCATCGACGAAGTCCTGCTGACCATCGGCATCACGCTGGCGGTGGTGGTCCTGGTGATCTTCCTCTTCCTGGGTTCCTTCCGTTCGGTGCTCATCCCGGCGGTGGCCATTCCCCTGTCCATCATCGGTGCCGGCTTCATCATGTGGGCCATGGGCTTCACCATCAACCTGCTTACCTTGCTGGCGGTGGTGCTGGCCATCGGCCTGGTGGTGGATGATGCCATCATCGTGGTGGAAAACGTGCACCGTCACATCGATGAGGGCAAAAGCCCCATGCAGGCGGCCTTGATGACCGGACGGGAACTGGGCAGTTCCATCGTGGTGATGTCCACCACGCTGATCGCCGTCTTTGCCCCCATCGGCTTCATGAGCGGTCTGACCGGCAGTCTTTTCAGCGAGTTCGCCTTTACGCTGGTGGCTACCGTGCTGGTTTCCATGGTGGTGGCGCTGACCCTGTCGCCCATGCTCAGCAGCAAGATACTCCGAGCCAGCAGCGCACACGGATTCGCCCACTTCATCGATACCCGCTACGAGGAGCTGCGCCGCCTGTACGATCGGCTGCTCCGGGGTAGCCTCAACTTCGTGCCGGTGACCCTGCTTTTTGCCGCCGTGATTTTCGTGAGCATTTATTTCCTCTTCACCACGAGCAAACAGGAACTGGCGCCGCAGGAAGATCAGGGCGTCATTTTCAATATGGGTACGGGCGCGCCCAACATCACCCCTGAACTACTGCGCAAGTACGGCATGAAAATCGTCCATGACCTGGAAAAATATCCGGAGACCAAGGCGACCTTCATGGTCACGGGGATATCCGTTGGCAGCGGTGGCGGAACGAACAGTCTCATCGCCGGCATGCGGCTGAAAAACTGGGATAAGCGGTCGGTAACCGCCATGCAGTTGGCGCCCCAGGTACAACAGCAAATGAACGGGATCACCGGTCTGCAGGTGGCATCCTTCCAGCGACCGTCGCTGCCGGGGTCCGCCGGTGGCCTGCCGGTTCAATTCGTGCTGCAGTCGAGCGGAGGTTACGACAAACTGGACCAAGTGGCCAACGATGTCATCGACCGCGCCCAGAAAAGCGGCCTGTTCGTCTACGTGACCAAGGACCTGCGCATCGACAATCCGGAAATCGTCCTTCACATCCATCGCAATATGGCCGCCAACCTCGGCTTGACCATGGCGAATATCGCGCAGGATCTGCAACCGCTGCTAGGCGGCAATTACGTCAATCGATTTGATCTGAAAGGCCGGAGCTATGAAGTGATCCCGCAGGTGCCGGACCACTTCCGCGCCAACCCAGGTATGCTCAAGACCTACTACGTAGCTACCGCAACGGGGCAGATGGTGCCGCTATCCACCGTGGTATCGGTGGAAACGAAGGTGCAACCGCAGTTTCTGCCGCAGTTCCAGCAGCTCAATTCCGCCACCATTCAGGCGGTACCCGCCCCCGGCGTGACCCTCGGCCAAGCTTTGACTTATCTGAAGACCCAGGCCCAGAACGTTATGCCCAAGGGCTTCTCCATCGACTACTCCAGCCAGTCGCGGCAGTATATGCAGGAGAAAAGCGGGCTGCTGGTCACCTTTGCCTTGGCCATCCTCCTCATTTATCTGCTCCTCGCCGCGCAATTCGAGAGCTTTCGCGATCCGCTCATCGTGCTCATCACGGTGCCCATGTCCATCAGCGGGGCGCTGATCTTCATCAGCCTGGGGCTGGCCACCATCAACATCTACACCGAAGTGGGCCTCATTACTCTCATTGGCCTCATCGCCAAGCAAGGCATCCTCATCGTCCAGTTCGCCAACCAGATCCAGCGACACGAAGGGCTGGACAAGCGTTCCGCCGTGGAAAAAGCCTCCAGCATCCGCCTGCGGCCCATTCTCATGACCACCGGGGCGATGGTGCTGGGCGTATTGCCCCTCTTGCTGGCGAGTGGAGCCGGGGCGGTCAGCCGCTTCGACATGGGTCTGGTAATCTTTACCGGGCTGGCGATCGGGTCTCTTTTTTCGCTCTTCGTTGTGCCCGCCATCTATATGGTACTCGCCAAGGATTTACGGGAACCTCAAAATTCCCGGGAAGCCGGATAAGACGGTTTCATCTTGTTGGACATCATGGACCGGGGTACCCTTCAGTGCCCCGTTGTAGCTTGACAAAAGAAGAGGCCGCCCGAAGAATATCCGGCGAACATGGCTCTCGTTTTCCGGGATGCTCCGTTTTGCCGCCACCTCGCCGGTTGACGCGCCCGCTTTTCACACAGGTAACTTTTTCATGGGTGAGCATTTTTTCCTGAGTAGCGAGACCTCGCCAAAGAGGCCCAAGTGACTGCACGACGCATTGATGGCAAAGCCATCGCGCAAAAAATACATGCCGATATTTCCCTTCGCAGCCATGCCTTTCTCCGCCAATGGGGGCGCTCCCCCGGCCTTGCGGTGGTACTGGTCGGCGCTGATCCGGCCTCCCGGATTTATGTACAGAAAAAGCGGGAGACCTGTGCTTCGGTGGGAATTGCCTCATTCTCCGCCAATTTGCCAGCAGACACTAATCCACAACAGCTTCTGGCCCATATTGCAGAGCTGAATGCCAATGACGCAGTCGACGGCATCCTGGTGCAACTGCCACTCCCTCCCCATTTTGATCCCGAAGAGATCATCGAAGCCATCGCGGTGGAAAAAGACGTGGATGGTTTCCACCCCTACAATATCGGCCGTCTCGCCTTGCGCGCGCCATTGCTTCGCTCCTGCACACCTGCGGGCATCATGACCCTCCTTCAGGAATCTGGCATCGATATCAAGGGAAAAGAGGCGGTAATCGTTGGTGCCTCCAATATCGTCGGGCGCCCCATGGCATTGGAACTTCTCCTCGCCGGCGCAACGGTGACCGTCTGTCATCGCTTTACCCGGGATCTGGCGGCTCATGTAGGGCGCGCCGAACTGCTGGTTGCGGCGGCCGGCAAACCGGGGTTGATCTCTGGTGCGTGGATTCGTGAGGGCGCGGTGGTGATCGATGTAGGAATCAACCGTCTTCCGGATGGGCGGGTGATCGGCGACGTGGACTTTGCCGGCGCGGAGCAACGTGCGGCGTGGATCACCCCAGTCCCCGGCGGGGTCGGACCCATGACTGTGGCCACCCTTCTGCAGAACACCCTGATCGCCGCGGAGCACCGCATGGGAACACCGCATGTCTGAGGTGCCTGCGCCGGAAAAAGCCCGTTCCGCGCCGCCTCTCGACAGCCCCGAGCTATACTTCAACCGAGACCTCAGCATCCTCGCTTTCAACCAGCGGGTACTGGCTCTGGCCGACGACCAGCGCGTACCGCTGCTGGAACGTCTACGTTACCTGACCATCGTTTCCAGCAATCTGGACGAATTTTTTGAAGTGCGCATGGCCGGACTGTTACAGCGGCTTAAATTCGGCGCCGGCCCCTTGGGACCGGACATGCTTGGGCCCCAACGCGAAATCGAGGCGGTAGCGAAAAAGGCCCATGAAATCATTTCTGAACAGTACCGATGCCTGAATCAGCGCCTGCTGCCCGCTCTGGCTAAAGAAGGCATTCGCTTGTTGCGCCGCCGCGAATGGCGGGCAGCGCAGAAACGTTGGATCAGCAATTATTTCCAGACGGAGGTGCTGCCTCTGCTCACCCCCCTGAGCCTCGATCCCGCCCACCCCTTTCCCAAGGTACAGAACAAAGGGCTGAATTTCGCTATCGTCCTGGAAGGCCAGGATGCGTACGGGCGACACAGCCCCATCGCCATCGTACAGGCGCCACGCATTCTCCCCCGCATCATCTGGATTCCGGAACATCTGGCGGGTCCGAATGATTTCGTGTTTCTCTCCTCCGTCATCCACGAACATGTGCAGGCGCTCTTTCCGGGTCTGACCATCCAGGGTTTTTATCAGTTTCGGGTGACGCGCAACAGTGAACTCTTTGTGGATGAGGAAGAGGTGGACAATCTCCTCGACGCGCTGGCCGATGAATTACCGCTACGCCCCTTTGGCGAGGCGGTACGGCTGGAGGTCGCTAACAATTGTCCGCGGGAAGTGGTGGAATATCTTCTGAAACATTTTGAACTGAGCGAGAGCAACCTGTATTCATTGCAGGGTCCCGTGAATCTGTCACGGCTGGCGGCCATCATCGAAATGGTCCCCCGCCCCGACTTGCTTTATCCGCCCTTCATACCGGGGCTGCCAGCGGTTTGTTCACACCCCGAGAACATATTCGCGCAACTGCGGGAGGCGCCCATCCTGCTCCACCACCCATACCAGAGCTTCAACCCGGTTCTGGATTTCCTCCGCCAGGCGGTCAGCGATCCAAAAGTCATCGGCATCAAGCAGACGCTGTACCGTACCACCCCCGACTCCCCGGTCATCGACGCGTTGATAGAAGCGGCCATGGCCGGGAAACAGGTCACGGCAGTGGTCGAACTCAAGGCCCGCTTTGACGAAGCCAATAACATCCGGATGGCTGAGCGTCTGGAAGAAGTGGGTGTGCAGGTGGTATACGGCGTGGTCAATCACAAGGTGCATGCCAAGATGATTCTCATCCTGCGCCGGGAGGAGGACGGGATCCGCCTCTACGGGCACTTGGGTACGGGCAACTATCATCCCCGCAATGCGCGGATTTACACTGATCTCAGCCTGCTCACGGCAAATCCCGACATCACGGCGGACATGAATGACCTGTTCATGCATATCACTGGCATGGGCAAGGCACCACAATTGCGCTGTCTGCTGCAGAGTCCCTTTACGATGTTCCAGGGCATACAGGAAGCCATCGATACGGAGATCCGTCACGGAAGCAAAGGTCGCATCATCGTGCGGGTGAACGCGCTGGTCGAACCCGATCTGATTCGCGCCCTGTACCGGGCCTCCCAGGCCGGGGTGGAAATCGACCTGGTGGTGCGCGGCGCCTGTGCCCTGCGCCCCGGCATCCCAGGTGTCTCCGATCATATCCGGGTACGTTCCATTGTCGGCCGTTTCCTCGAACACAGTCGCGTCTATTACTTCGGAAACAACGGGCATCCCCGTCTCTGGATATCGAGCGCCGACTGGATGGGACGCAATCTTTTCCGCCGTCTGGAAGTCGCAGTACCCATTACCGACCCCGACTTGCGCGCCCGCATACTCACGGAAACCCTTCAGCTATACTTGGAAGACGACTGTAACGCTTGGGCGATGCGTGCGGATGGTGATTATGAATTTTTACGCAACCCCCTGGATGCCAACTGCAAATCCGCACAGGACCGTCTGCTGGAACACTACAACAGGAGCAGTCATTATGGGTGAGAGGCGCGAGCAGTGATCCGGGTGCTGGTGCTCAACAGTAAAGGAGGTGCCGGAAAAACAACCGTCGCCACCAATCTCGCCAGCCTGCTGGCACTGCGCGGTTCGGTGCTCCTCGCCGATCTGGATCCACAGCGCTCGTCCAGCACCTGGGCCGGGCGACGATCGGAACACCTGCCCAAGCTGTCCGTCATTACCGATGCCGACCGGGATTTCCGCGATTATCCACCCACGGATTTCGTGGTCTTTGACGCCCCTGCCGGTCTCAAGAAAGGGCGTCTGGAAGACATGCTGGGCGAGGTGGAAGCGTTGCTGGTGCCCATCGGACCATCTTCCTTCGATATGGACGCCAGCCGCGTCTTCCTGGAACAACTGAAGGAAATAAAACGCTTTCGCAAGGGAAAGGTGCGCATGGGCGTGATTGCCAACCGGGTGAATGCGCGTACCAAGGGCGGACAGCATTTGCAGACCTTTCTTGCGGATTTGCAATTGCCGGTAGTGGCCACCCTGCGCGACAGCGAACTTTATGTGCGGGCGGCACAACTGGGTGCGGGAGTGGCAGACCTACGCGCCGCCGAAACCCGGGCCGATCTGCCGCAATGGGCGCAGATTCTGCGTTTCGTGATGGAAGGGAAATATGGAACAGGAGCTTAAACTGCAAATACTGGACCCATCCCCTGCCACCTGGGAAAGGATTTGCAAATTCCCTCTGCTCGCGCTGGGGAAAGCCCCTACCCTGAAACTGCATGCGGTCTATTATGACAGCCGGGACGGCGCCTTGCGGCGCGCGAAGCTCGCGTATCGGGTGCGTCGAGAAGGTAAGGAGTGGGTCGCCACCCTCAAGGCCGATGGACAGTCCGTGGGCGGATTGCATCAGCGCCCCGAATGGAATGTCACCGTTTCCTCCTCCGCAGCGGACCTCCGGGTGTTTACCGACCCGGACGCCGCGGTATTGCTGGCACCCTTTCTGGATTTGGCTCTGCAGGCCATCCTCGAAACCCGTTTTGAGCGGCTGGAAAGCCGGGTGGATTGTGCCGATGGCAGTCAGATAGTAGTCGCCCTGGATCGTGGAGAAATCCTTGCCGGCGGCCTGTGCGAACCGATTCTCGAAATCGAGTTGGAGTTGGCGACCGGGGAGCCTGCTGCGATATTGGAGATGGGCGCGGAGCTATGTGCCCATCTGCCGTTGCTGCCTGATGGGGAGAGCAAGATGTTCCGGGGGTTGCGTCTGGCCGGACTGATACCAGCCGATGCCGTTGCGCTGGGGGACAAAACACCACCGCTGCGCCGACACGAAAATGCCGGGAAGGCACTCAGCCGCCTGTTGATCGCACAATGTCAGCAGGCCCTCACCGCCGCCAGGCAGCATGCGGCCGGTAACAGCCCGGAGACCTTTCATCAGTTGCGCAAAGCGGTCCGCAGCCTGCGCGCAGTGCTGCGATTCTGCCGGGCACTGGATACCGACAAGCATCTGGAGGGTGTCCGTCAGGAATTGGCGGACTGGTTTCATCAGCAAAGTATACGGCGCGATCATGAAGTGCTGGCCACATACTGGGCGACTTTGGCTGCCGGGACAGGCACAGAGGTCGCGCCCCTGTACACCTGGTTGAGCGCGCAGGCCGAAACCACCCCTGCCGGACTGGGTCACCTCGCCGCTAGGATACTGCAGATCTGGGCGCTGCTGCTGCGTGCCGCATTGCACAGTGACGAAGACCTCCAGCACTACGCGGAAATGCATTTGCGGCGTCAGGACCGCAAATTGACGGCGGCGGGTGCTGCGGCCCAAACCCCCGCCGAGTTTCATGCCCTGCGCATTCGCATCAAGAATTGGCGCTATGTAATTCTCGCACTAGGAGATATGTGGCCCAGCAAAGACAGCAAGGCGCTGATCAAGGCCCTCTCCGCCCTGCAAAAAATCTCCGGCGCAATGCATGATGCAGATATGGCAGGGCAGCATCTTGCAGGACTGGCTACCAGCCGCAGGCACGGGCTCGCCTTCAATGCGGGGATGCTGATGGGCTATCTCCATGCCCGGGAGGTCCGGCAACACAAAAAATTCTCCCGGCACTGGAAACGGCTGGAGAGCATCCCCCGTCCGTGGAACTGATGCGTCGACATCCCTTCAGTCTCTTTGCATGATGCCGATGTCTACTCTGGATGGGAACGCTGTATGACTTCTGTCAGATCGCGGGAAAGCCCAGGCTTACCAGCCAATATTTTCAAGGCCGTCACCATCGCCTGCTGACGCGGGGCATCGTAACGCTGCCAGCGACTGAGGGGTGTCGCCAGGCGCGCCGCCGTCTGCGGATTGATGTCATCCAGACGGCGGATCTGCTCGGCAAAGAACGTATAACCGGAACCATCCGCCGCATGGAAAACCGTGGGATTGGCGGCAAACGCACCGAGTACCGCACGCACCCGATTGGGCACCCGCCAGTCGAAGGCGGGATGCACCAGCAGATGTTCCACCTGCCGCAAGGTTTTCGGGTAGGGTGCAGCCGCCTGTATGGCAAACCATTTGTCGATCACCAGCGGGTATTCGTGCCACCTTTGATAAAAGTCGAGGATGACATCTTCGGCATCGTGATACCGGTGTTGCGCCAGCAACTGGAAAGCTGCCAGTCGGTCCGTCATGTTATCAGCCTGTATATATTGCTGACGGGCGTGCAGGATCGCGCCTTCGCGGCTGTTGCCCTCACCGGCGAGGAGATAAGCCAGAGCCAGGTTGCGCAGGCGCCGGCGACCGATGGACAGACCGTCGCGCTGATAGGCGGCAGCAAGATCGTGATACAGACCGGTCCATTCCTTTGCGAAATGTCTGCCGATGGCACGCATCATCCCGTCCCGGGCCCGGTGGATGGCCTCGACGGCGACTACAGGCATCTGTTCACCAATATAATCCTCGCCGGGGAGCGTCAACAGTTCGGCACAAAAGGCGGGGTCCAGCTGACGGTCCGCCAGCGTCGCTGCGACGGCGTTCCGTAATGTGACGGGCAATGGTGCGACCGATGAATCCGCCACAGCGGCGAGCAAGGCTTTTACAGCAAGGTCCTGCATGCTTTCCCAGCGATTGAAGGGATCATCATCGTGGCGTGCCAGAAAACCATGGGCGTCGTCATCCAGAGAGTCCTGCAGCCGCACCGGGGCGGAGAAGCCGCGCAGAAGGGAAGGAATCACCGGACCCGGCAAGTTCGCAAAGTTCCAGGATTGCTCCGACTGCTCCAGCAACAATACCGTTTCGGAGGCACCCCCGACAACCTCCAGAGGCACACGTTGCCCTTGGGTGTTGAGCAGCGCCATACGAACCGGGATCGGCACCGCCTCTTTCACGGGTTGACCGGGGGTTGCCGGGGTTTCCTGATGCAGGGTAAGGGTATAGCTGTGCCGGGCAGGATCGTAGCTGCCTGTAGCCCGTACCACGGGCGTCCCCGCCTGGCCATACCAGCGCCGAAATCCGGAGAGGTCACGCTGGTTGGCGTCTTCCATGGCGGCAATAAAGTCCTCGATGGTTACCGCATGGCCGTCGTGACGCTCGAAATACAGATCCATACCCTTCCGAAATGGCACCTTGCCAAGCAGGGTGTGCATCATTCGCACCAATTCGGCGCCTTTTTCATAAACCGTGGCGGTGTAGAAATTGTTGATCTCGGAATAGGCATCGGGCCGCACCGGGTGGGCGAGCGGACCAGCGTCTTCCGGGAACTGGGCGGCACGCAGGCGGCGTACATCGCCGATGCGCTGGACACCGCGGGAATTTTGATCGGCACTGAATTCCTGATCGCGAAACACCGTCAGGCCTTCTTTGAGACTGAGCTGAAACCAGTCGCGCAAGGTCACCCGATTGCCGGTCCAGTTGTGGAAATATTCGTGGGCGATAACCGACTCGATACCCTGATAGTCGCTGTCCGTAGCTGTTTCCGGGCTAGCGAGCACATACTTGGCATTAAAAATATTGAGGCCTTTGTTCTCCATCGCGCCCATATTGAAGCTGTCGGTAGCGACGATCATATAGCGGTTTAGATCGTATTCCCGGCCGTAGACCTCTTCGTCCCAGCGCATGGCGTGTTTGAGGCTGTCCATGGCCTGGGCGCAGGCGCCGGTATCGCGTTCGGCCACATAGATTTCCAGGGCTACTTCCCGGCCGGAAGCGGTACGATACCGGTCGCGGACTACCGCCAGATCCCCGGCCACCATGGCGAAGAGGTAGGCCGGCTTGGGATAGGGGTCTTCCCAGCGGGCCCAGTGCCAGCCACCCTCTTCAACACCCGTGGCCATACAGTTGCCATTGGCGAGCAATACCGGGCAACTGTCCTGCGGGGCGTGCAGGGTCACCGTGAAGCGGGCGAGGCAGTCGGGGCGATCCAGGTAATAGGTGATACGCCGGAATCCCTCCGCTTCACATTGGGTCAGGAACTGCCCGCCCGCATGATAGAGACCGGAAAGCGCGGTGTTGGCCCGAGGATGGATACGTACCCTGCTTTCCAGAATGAAGGCTTCCGGAGGATTCAGCAAGAGCAAACCACCCTCGGTCAGCCGATATGCGCTTTCTGCCAGCGCCTGGCCATCCCGCTGGAGACCCAACAGTTCCAGAGACTCGCCATCCAGATGCAGTTCCGCGACCGGCTCCGATGCGATGCGATGCAACTGAAGACGGGTGTGTACTTCGGTATTGTCTGGATCCAGGCGCACATCCAAGGCGATTTCGGAGATTCGATAGCTGGGAGCCTGGTAGTCTCCACGCCGGATTACCGCCGCTTTCGATCCCGAGATATTCACTTCCGGCACGCTCCATTTTGCAGATTACCGATATGCGCAGCAAAATCCATGAAGCGCTCTTTGCCCAGGCCATGTACCAAGGTCGGCTCACCCTTTGAATTACAGTAAATCAGGGTGGGGGTAGCCATTTCACCGCTTTCACCCAATAGCCTGGTATTGTTTTCTACCGCACTGAGGGTGGCGGCGGCGGGATTTTGCGCCGGTGCAATTCCCCCCTCTTCCGTCACCGTATCGAAGCCCTTTTCGTTCTTCGCCATGGCGGCAGCGGGGTCTGCGGCACCAAGAATGGCTGCGGCCTTCGGCATGCTGCTCGGCTTGAGAAAAGCCACCACCACATAACGCACCCTGAGCTTGCCGGCCTCGATCAGCGGTTTGGCCTCTTCATAAAACTTGTGGCAGAAAATGCAGTTTGGATCGACGAAAGCAGTGATTTCCGGTCCGCCTGTACCCAGCACAAAGCTATCGGCACCAGCCGCCTTCGCTGCCAAAGCCCCTGCGCTCGCCGGTTTGGGAATCAGGCCAAGCTTCACCATCGCCGTGTGCGCTTCATCCTCACCCTGCTTGTTCAGGACGGGGCCGGCAACCAGGTATCGGCCATCCGCGGTGGCAAAGGCGACCGTCGGATGGCCCTGCAGAGTCACCTCGATTCCGGTCAATCCGCCGGGACCGGGAAACACCTTCTCGGCCTTGGCTTCCCCATGGGTCACGGATTCCAGCAAGCTTGCCGCTGTGCCGAGACTGACTCCCGATCCTGTGCCGGGCATTACCGCAAAACGTTCCACGACGGCGCCGGTGAGGCCTCCGATAATAAAAAGGCCTACGGCCAACGCGATGGATTTTTTCTCCATGAGTGAATACGGTCCTTATGTTTTTGCGAGATGTAACGACGATACGCTTGGATTCTAAACCTGTGGCCGTGGTAAAAGCCAGACGGCCTCATCCTGGTAAAGCCGGACGGACCAGAGGAACCCGCTGTCTGGGCAGGGACTTCCTCGGTAGCGGGACTAATGAAAATCCCGGGAGCGTGTGCTCAGTGTACCCAGCCAGGGGCTGAGATCCTCCATGGCGTCGGCGATAAAATGAAGACTGACACCCTGGCGCTCCAGCCGACCGCCGATACCCAGCAGGCGGCCCTGCAGCAGTGCTCGGCGCCAGCCTTCGACCCTTTGCGGCCAGACGATGACATTGATCATACCGGACTCATCTTCCAGTGTCAGGAATACCGTACCATGGGCTGTACCAGGACGCTGCCGGTGGGTGACCAGACCGGCGAGACGATCCGGGCGGCCGTGGTACTGCAGGCGCACCTCGGCGATACGGCGATAGCCACTTTGGGCGATCCGCTTGCGCAGAAAATGCAGAGGATGGGGACCAAGGCTCAGGCCCAGTTGCTGATAATCGGCAATACAGGCGGCAGCGGACGTTTCGGCAGGAAGGGCGGGAGCCTGCTCTGGCACCACCGGCATGGGCAATGCGGTGGGCAGGGGCAGGCTGCCCTGCACCGCCCACAGGGCCTGATGTCGGTCCCCGTGCAGGCTGGACAGGGCCCCGGCATATGCCAGTTGGTGCAGCGCGGCAGCGGACAGACCAAGGCCATGGCGAAGCGCCTCGCTGTGCAGCGCACCGCCCTGCGCCCGCCAGTGCAGAAGCCTTTCCGCCTCTTTGGGAGACAGGCCCTTGATCAGGCAAAGCCCCAGACGCAGCGCCCCATCCTGTACCTTACAATCCCAGTCACTATGGCAGATGTCCACGGACAATACCTCAACGCCACAGCGGCGGGCCTCCTGCACGATCTGGGCGGGGGCATAAAACCCCATGGGCTGGCTGTTCAATAGCGCGGCGGTGAATATGGCCGGATGGTGGCACTTGATCCAGGCGGAGGCATAAACCAGCAGGGCGAAGCTTGCGGCATGGGATTCGGGAAAACCATATTCGGCGAAACCCTGAATCTGCTGGCAAAGACGCTGGGCGAATGCTTCGGAATAGCCGCGCAGACGGAGACCGCGGATGAGGCGGTCGCTGTAAGGGCCGAGATGCCCCTTGCGCCGCCAGGCGGCCATGGCCCGGCGCAGACCATCAGCCTCGTCACCACTGAAACCCGCAGCATCGATGGCAATCTGCATCACCTGCTCCTGAAAAATCGGCACACCCAGGGTCCGTTCCAGCACCTTTTTGACTTCCGGTCCAGGATAGCGCACCGGCTCCAGCCCCTGGCGGCGACGCAGATAGGGATGCACCATATCGCCCTGGATAGGGCCGGGGCGGATGATGGCGACTTCGATCACCAGGTCGTAAAAACAACGGGGTTTGAGGCGCGGCAACATGCTCATCTGCGCCCGCGACTCCACCTGAAAGACGCCCAGGCTCTCACCGCGCTGGAGCATGGCGTAGGTGGCGGGGTCTTCGGCAGGGATGTCGGCGAGAGTCATGCCCAGATCATCGAGGGCACGGCGCAACACGCTCAGCATTCCCAGCGCGAGTATATCGACCTTGAGGATACCAAGGACGTCGAGATCGTCCTTGTCCCACTGAATCACCGCGCGCTCCGCCATGGCGGCGGGTTCGATGGGAACCAGGGCATTGAGGGGGGTCGCAGAGAGCACCATGCCACCGACATGCTGGGAAAGATGACGCGGGAAACCGACCAGTGCATTGACTACGGTGATCAGGCGTTGGATGGTCGGGCTGGTAGGGTCGAAGCCCTGCTCCTGCAAACGCTCCGGGCGAATTTGGCGGCCATCCCACCAAGCCAGGCCCTGGGTGAGGCGCTGAATCTCGATCGGCGCAAAACCAAGGGCACGGGCGGCATCGCGCATGGCACTGCGCGGCCGGTAATGGATGATGGTGGCGGTCAGCGCGGCGTGGTCCCGCCCGTAATGCTGAAACACGTACTGAATGACTTCTTCGCGGCGCTCATGCTCGAAATCCACGTCAATATCCGGCGGCTCCCGACGATCGCGGGAAATGAATCGCGCGAAAAGCAGTTGCATTCGGCTGGGGTCTACTTCCGTAATGCCGAGGGCATAGCAAATGACCGAATTGGCCGCCGAGCCCCGGCCCTGGCAGAGGATACTGCGCCCCTTGGCAAATCGGACGATATCGTGGACGGTCAGGAAATAGCCGGCGTAATCCAGTTCCCGCACCAGTGCCAGTTCCGCCTCCAGTTGCGTGGCTACCACCGTGGCGACACCTTGGGGATAACGCCGTTGCAGACCTCGCCTGGCCAGTTCGGCGAGATAATCATCTCGCTGCTGGTCTGCGGGACAGGCCCCATCGGGGTAGCGATAAACGAGACTGTCGAGAGAAAATTGACAGCGCTCTGCCACCCGCAAGGTTTCGGCCAGCAGTTCCGGAGGATAGATCTCCGCCAGTACAGAGCGCGGGCGCAGGTGGCGCTCGCCATTACGGGCCAGTGCCCAGCCCAGATCTGCCAGCGGACGCCGCAGGCGGATGGCAGTGAGCACATCCTGCAAAAAACGACGGCTGCGCCGGTCCATGTGGACATCCCCGCAAGCCAGACAAGGAATATTCAGCGCCCTGCCCTGCTCCAACACCTCCCGAAGTTGCGCCGCGTCGTCGCCGCCACGCAGGAGCTCCGCGCCCAGCCAGACATTTTCGGCGCCAAGACAATCCCTTACGGCGATGGCGCCGGCAACATCGAAGCGCAGGCTTTGCGAATCGGGGAGAATGATGGCCAGACAACCCACAAGTTCCGGCAAATCCGCCATGCGGGCCTGATAATGGCCTTTTCCCGCCCGCCCCCGGGCGCGGGTGATGAAGCGGGATAGCGCGACATAACCGTCATGCTCCTGCACCAGCAGGACGATGCGCGGACCATCGGTCAGGGCGATTTCACTGCCCAGTATCAGCGGAAAACCGATATTGCAGGCATGGCTGTGGGCTCGCGCCGCGCTGCCCAGGGAACACTCCTCGGTAATGGCGAGGGCGCGGTATCCCAGAGCCTGGGCACGGTCCAGCAGGTCTTCCACGGCACTGGCACCCCGTAAAAAACT
>JAPTWR010000071.1:3232-15994 GCA_028065135.1 Acidithiobacillus sp. | reverse complement strand
GGCCATGAGTTGCCATGAGAGGTCATTGCTGAGGCGCTCCATGATGATGGACTGCAGCGTGACACTGTTGGCCAAATCAGAATTGATGGTATCTTCCAGAACGGCGCGATAGACCTGAAAGGATTGGGCCAGAATGTCTGCGGGCAATCCGATCCAGGTGTGGCGCAAGCCGGCCTCTCTGGCCATGGACATATGCTTTTCCCGGCTGATGCCCGGTGAGAGAACCTGCGTCAGGTAACGCACCTGGCTGGTCTTGAGATGGGCCATTTCGGCATCTGAAAGGAGACTCAGGATATGCGCCGATGCCTCGGCACGCATTAGGGTGTCGTAAAAGTTCGCAACCACGGTCTCGCTGTAATAGCACAGCAGCTCCTTCACGGCGTTGAGCCAGACATCAACACGATCGTAAGGGTCGATCATGCTGAGTCGCCTGCGGGTACTTCCAACCACATCGCCCCCTGCGGAGATGATCAGTTCCTCCGCCGCCTTGCTATCGGAAGTGGGCACCGACTTTTGACCGTCATCTTCACGTTCATGTTGGTCCATTATTCCAGCCTCCTGTTTTATGCCGCTATGCTACATTGTCTCGCATAACCCTCACCGCCTGCCCCAGCCCTTCCTGAAATCGGTGGCTATGCTCATGCAGTTGCCCGAGTAGCCGATGGAGTTCCTCGCGCGTTCCGCTTTGCCGTACCTGGAAGATTTCTTGCCCCAGCGTATGCACTATCTCGTGCTCGGCCAGCAATGCCTCTACCCCGGGTAGTTCTGGCGCATGCGCGTGCAGCCAAGTCGAGATCGGACAGGCAGCCAGTTCCGCATTTTCGTAACCCCCATGATTCATTGCGGACTCTTCTGCCGCATGCACCCATCCCAGATGCTGGTACAGGGCCAGCATCGGTGTGTCCGCATCCCCGGCGCCGAGGATAAAGGTACGCACAAAATCAGCAACCGCCTCCGCCTCCATCGGCCTGGCAATGGCATATCCCTGGAGGTAGTCGACTTCCATCTCGCGCAGAAGGGCGATGTGCTCTTCGGTTTCCACCCCTTCCACAGTGATCATGACGTTCATGCCCAAACCCAGGTTGATGAGACTCTCGACAAAGATCAGGTCCTGGGGTTTGTTCGATAGCTCGCGGATGAAACCCTGATCGATTTTGATCTCGTCAATGGGCAGGTTTTTGAGCCGTAGGAGCGAGGCGTAGGCGCTCCCCACATCGTCCAGCGCGATTTTGACACCCGCGCTCCGCAGCCGTCGCAGATGTTCCAGGGCGATCTTCTGTTCGAGGATTTCCCCAATCTCCAGCACCTCCAGTACTAAGGATTCCGGGGGTATATCCGGCTGGGAAGCCAGGATACCAAAGACCGTATCGGCAAATCCGGGACTGTCGAGCTCTTCCGGAGTGACATTGATGCTGAGGAAGAGATTCGGTCCAGGTTCCCCTCGCGGGGTGTAAGCCCGCCATTGCGCAAGTTGCTGCAGCCCCGTTTGCAGCACGAAACGCCCCAGCGCATGACGTTCCCGCACGCCAAGGGACGGGAGGAATCGGTCGGGGTAGACCTCCCGTCCCTCCCGGTGCCAGCGGGTCAATGCCTCGAGGCCTGCCACCCGGCCCGTCGCCAGGGCCACCAGGGGCTGATAGCGTAGCGTCACCTCTCCGGTTACCAAAGCCCGCAGGAAATCCTGGCGCAATACTTCATCGCCCATGGTGATGGTGCCGATATCCGGGTGATAGAGCTGCACCCAACCTTCGCTCGCCCGACCAGGACGCGCCTTGGCCGCATACATGGCCTGATCCGCGTGCCGCAGGAGCAGGTCGGCGTCAGCCTCGTCGAAGGGATAGATAGTCAGCCCCAGACTCGCCTGGATACTGACCATTTCCCCCTTGATGTTGAAGGGCTGTGCTGTCGTGGCCTGGAGACGGGTCAGGATCTGATCCAGTTCATCCATACCGCGCAAGCCTTCCAGCAGCAGCACAAACTCATCGCCGCCCAGTCGCGCCACGGTATCCGTTCGCCGCACGGCGTCTTGCAGGCGGCGGGCTATTTCTTTCAGCAGGTCGTCACCGGCAGCGTGTCCGTAGGTATCATTGACTGGCTTGAACGCATCCAGATCCAAGAAGCCCACGGCTAACAACCGTTCTTGCCGTTCAGCACGGGCTAACGCCTGATCAAATACCAATCGCAGGCCATCGCGGTTGGGTAGGTTGGTCAGTCCGTCGTGGGTGGCCTGCGTGGTCAGAGTCCGCTCGAAGGTCTGGCGTTGCACATCCCATCGGCGATCCAGGAAGAGGATGCGTCGATAGGCAGCCAAGCCGAATCCCAAAGTGATGAGCAGAAAGACCAGAGGGTATTCAATCTGTCGTCGCCACCAGGCGGCCAGCCATTGATCCCTGGGGATGGAAACGAAAGCGGTCAATGGATAATGGCTCAAACGCGTAAAGGCTCCAAAGCGATAGGTCTGCCCCACCGCGACGAAGCCTGCATAAGATCCTTGACGTGCATGGGGGGCACGCTGCAAGGCTTTCCGCAAGGCTCCTTCTGTGGGTACGGGATGGGAAAGCATCTTGGAGAGATTACCCTGGGGTACGGGCCAGCGCCCTTCAATATAAAAGTCACTCCGGATCAGACCGACAGCCGTTCCCGCGCGCAAGGGCAGATGGCTCAGGAAGTCTTCTATACCATTGAAGCGCAGCGGCGTGGCCACCACAAACAAGGGTTTCCCCGCCGGGGAGAACACCGTACGACTCAGGCGGATGACCCAATGATCGCCCACCAGCGGACCACGCAGCGGGTGATAGGCCCACATGCCATGTGTCTGTAAGACTTTCTGAAACCCCGGCCAGATGGCCGGATCGTTATGAAAATCCGGGAGCGGCTTCCCCGCCGGTACGGCCGTGGAGGCAATGACCTGGCCATTCGGGGCGATGAGATTCGCGCTGGCGATATCCGGGGTGGCCTTCTGATAATCGAGCAGGAGCGTCCGGGCGCGGCGCGGATGATGGAGTGCGTCTGCGCGCTGTAACTGCACCCCCAAAAACTGGAGCCCTGAGGCGTGGCCGTCCAGCAGCTTCTGCGCGACTGTCGCGACCATGTCGGATTCCAGCATCAGGCGATACTGGCTGTTCTGTTCATAGCGATGCCAGGAAAACCATGCATACCATCCGGAAAAACCCAATACCCCTACTAACGTCCCCCAAAAGGCCAGAGACATGGCTCGCCGATAGGAAGGCATGGTGATTGGACGGGTGAGAAATGCAGGAATTTTCGGGGTGCCTTTCAAACCAAAACCTCCCCGCAAATCAGGTATCTATCAGTCATCGCCCCAAGCCAGCCTCTTGATGGTTTCTGTGAGCGTAGTGCCGTACATATAGGTACCCCACTGCTGCAACTGTATCCAGGCCACCGTTCATTATTCCTCCCATTCACCACGTCCGGCGCCCTCGCATGATCATATTTTTTTGTACTCGTGGGGCCTTGCTGCATCCAAGCATAAGCTGTTCTTGTATTTGCGGAAATAAAAGCCATGATCACGTTATGTGTCAGTCCACGCAGCCCCTACAGGTGCATTATTCCCGCGTACCGGCATCCATATCCGGCATTTCACTGGAATGCTCCCTCAAACCCCATAACCTTTGCGGCCTGGGGTAACGGCGCACATAGGCCAGTGCCTTGCGTACCGATTCCTGCGCCTGGAAACGCCAATCCTCCCATTCCGCAGGGGTTATGAAGGACATGCTTTCTGATCGACAGTGATAATGGGGCGGAAGATCGTTCAGGGCCATGGCAGCGGCATCACAAAGCACACCTTTTTCATCACCATCAGCCATGGACAAAAGCGCCTCTTCTACTAACGACTCATACAGATTTATTGGCTTGTTCATGAGATCGCCTCCCGATATCTCTTTCTTTGTTATCCATATCCCAGAATAGCACCGCCATCGCCCGGTGATAGCCTCTTTCCCGGATAATCGAGGCACGACACGTATTGCTGTTCAGGCCGTCGTCGCACCTGCTTATCTGTTGTGCGTGTGTAACCCCCATTCCACGCAGCCCGGCAGTTGCATCAGCCGACCTCCATGAACTAGCATCATCTTTATGCATGAGGCCCTCCACAAAGACAAGGAACGTATCCTGCGCTGCCTCCGTACTGGTCCCAAGACCTGCAAGGAAGTGGCTGATGCCACCCACATGCCGTGCCTGCGTACCAACCATCTCATGATCGACCTGGCAAAGCAGGGGCTGGTCTACGCACACCACTGCACCCTCAATGCCACGGGATCACCCATCAATGTTTGGGCGTTACCACCATCGGAAACATCCCCATTACATGCAGCAATCTCATGAGGTGGACAACTTTAGTAAAGGCTACACCGAAAATAAACGCCATACACAACCTATCAAAAGAACCTTAGAAAACCACCGAAGACCAAGTCCCGATCATCGTTTCTGCCTCAGCAGGAGCCATGAATTCACGGGAACCACAGGGAAGGTCGCATCGGTTCCAAAAAAGGAGATGATCATGTCGGAAGAAGGCAGTCTCGGAGTAGATAATTCACCCCGCTTCGTCAGCAATCTCACCAAAAATACTCTGGCGTTGGTACTGGCTGGAGAGAGGGGCAGCAGCCTGGGGGCGCTCACCGACTGGCGGGCCAAATCGGCCGTACCCTTTGGCGGCAAGTTCCGCATCATTGATTTTTGCCTGTCGAACTGCCTCAATTCCGGGATTCGCCGCATCGGCATCCTCACCCAGTACAAGGCCCACAGCCTCATCCGCCACGTCCAGCTCGGCTGGGGATTCTTGCGCGGCGAACTCAGCGAATTCATCGAAATCCTCCCCGCACAGCAGCGCATGAATACCGGTTGGTACCAAGGTACAGCCAATGCTGTCTTCCAGAATATTGACATCCTCCACGCCCACAGGCCGCGCTATGTGCTGATCCTCACCGGCGACCACATCTACAAGATGGACTACGGCCAGATGCTGGCTGAACACGTGCAGAATCAAGCCGACATGACAGTGGCGTGCGTGGATGTACCCCTCGAAGAGGCCAAGGCTTTTAGCGTAATGACCGTCAACCACGAAGACCGGGTGACGGCCTTTACGGAAGACCCCACCCCCAGCCCAGGCAACCCCGGGCACGTCTTGGCCAGTATGGGCATCTACATCTTCAATACCGAACTCCTCTGCGCGCAACTCATCCGCGATGCTGACAGCCACGATTCCAGCCACGACTTCGGCAAGGATGTCATCCCCTACATGGTGTCGCGCTACCGCGTCATGGCGCACCGCTTCCGCAATAGTTGTGTGAACAGCGCGGAGGGAGGCCTTTGTTACTGGCGTGATGTGAGCACGGTGGACGCCTACTGGAAGACCAACATCGACCTGGTCCATGTGACGCCAGACCTCGACCTCTACGATGGTCGCTGGCCCATCTGGACCTTTCAGGAGCAACTCCCGCCGGCCAAGTTTATCTTTGACGACGACGGCCGCCGCGGCGTCGCCCTCGACAGCACCGTCTCGGGCGGCTGCATCATTAGCGGCGCGACGGTGCGCCGCTCTCTGCTGTTTTCCAACGTGCGCATGGATGACGGCTCCACTTTGGTGGAGGATTCGGTAATCCTGCCCAACGTGCGCATGGGGGAAGGGGTGCGCTTGCGCAAGGCGATAGTGGGCAAAGGCACCCTCATCCCGTCTGGCCTGATAGTAGGCGAGAACCCCGAAGAGGACGCCCGGCGCTTCCACCGCACACCCTGCGGCGTCACATTCATCACCCCAGAGATGCTCGGCCAGCATTTGCATTTCGCGCGCTGAAGCGGTAACTGAGCGGCGTTGTATCTCTGATTTTTCGGAGATACCGTTCGGCTCAAGCGAGGATTTCCTTCCGAAACTCCCCGCTGTCGGTCCTGTTGGGGGAGGTACCCATTTATTCCGTGACTGATCACAGAAACGGTCCATCACAACCCCCATTGCCAGCAGCTCTCCGCTTCCCTCAGTCTGCTGCCGAACATCAGGGTTCAACGGCGGCAGGGCAGCGTAACCGGACGTCCAGAAATTGGTGGTCAGTACGTAGCGCGCTTGGGTAACGTTTACTGGACACAGGAGAATGGACGGGTTATTGGACAGAATCAGAGCTGGAAATTGCCCCAAAAGTGTCCATCAACCGAGCGTCAATTAAACTTTCGTTTTTGCGGTGAAAAGCCGGATATACCAGCTTAATAGGCTAACATTTAACAGATACGCATCATTCTAGATAATCAGGGAAGGCTCTCTGCTTCCGCACCCGTCTCGTCTTCGATTATCTGCGCATGACTAAAAATTCGGCACCAACCCCGCTGGGGGCCTGAGAACAAATTTACCGTGCTCAGACTTGAGTCAGCACTTTTAAGCTGGTAGGTTCTAACAAGGCTAAGTGGTTTTGCTGCCGTAAATATGCAGTTGACCACAGTGCGTCAAATGGAAATCCGGGTGAGAGGCTAAAAGGCCATATCCCCGTCGCTGGCCCACGGCACCTGCATCCATAACGACCAAACCGCTCCCACTTCAAGGAATCTCATGAGCATTGAACACTACTCCCTATTGCCCCATTTGCCCAAAGAGCTTCTGGCACTTGCCGATCTGGCCCTGGATCTGCGCTGGTCCTGGAGTCATGCCGCCGATACGCTCTGGGAACACGCCGCAGCGGAACTCTGGAGCCTCACCCGCAATCCCTGGTTGATCCTGCAGAGCATCTCCGCCGAGCGACTGGAGCAGCTCGCCGCTGACTCAGACTTTGTCGCGATGCTGGCGGATTTCCACGACTCCCATGAAAAGACGCTTGCCATGCCTTCGTGGTATGAACAGGCTTACCCACAGCCACCCGTGCGACAGATCGCTTATTTCAGCATGGAATTTGGCATCTCGGAGGCCCTGCCCATCTATTCCGGTGGCCTGGGTATCCTCGCCGGCGACTGCCTGAAGACGGCGAGCGACCTGGGAATACCCATGGTCGGACTAGGTTTGCTCTGGCAACAGGGATATTTCCGTCAGGTCATCAACGGTAATGGTTGCCAGGAAGAGGTTTTTCCCTTCAATAACCCGCACCACCTTCCGGTATTACCCGTCCGGGACGCCAAGGGTGAATGGCTGCGGGTAGAACTTCCCTTCCCCGGGCGGCTGATCCTCTTGCGCGCCTGGGAGGCGCGGATAGGGCGCGCACGGCTCTATCTGCTGGACAGTAACGATCCCATCAACCACCCTGCCGATTGCGGTATCACCAGCGAACTCTATGGTGGAGGGTCCGAGATGCGCCTACAGCAGGAGATCTGCCTGGGGGTCGGGGGTTGGCTCCTTCTGGGCAAACTGGGCATCCAGACGGAGATTTGCCATCTCAACGAAGGCCATGCCGCTTTCGCCGTCATCGCCCGCGCCCGCGACCATGCGCAACGACATGGTGTAGATTTCAGCTCTGCCCTGCACGCTACTCGCGCCGGCAACATCTTCACCACCCATACGCCGGTCTCTGCTGGTTTTGACCGTTTCTCTCCGGAACTGCTGCGCCAGTATTCTTTTGGGATAGCCGCCGAGACCCTGTTGGCCTTGGGCAGGGAAAACCCGGAGGACCGGGAAGAACCCTTCAATATGGCCTATCTGGCCATGCGCGGCAGTATCCTGGCCAACGGCGTCAGCCATTTGCATGGGCAGGTCAGCCGCCGCATCTTTCAGCCCCTTTTCCCCGGCTGGCCTCAGGAGGAGGTGCCGGTCACCCACGTCACCAATGGCGTCCATGTACCCTCCTGGGATTCTCCTGCCGCTACCACCACATGGACCAAAGTGTGCGGCAAGGGTCGCTGGATGGGTGATCTTGAAGAGGAAGAGATTAATGGTCTCTTTCAGGACGTCTCAGACCAAAGCCTGTGGGATCTGCGCAGCCAGGCCCGGAGCCGTCTGGTCACGTTCGCCCGTGACCGGCATCTCCGTCAGTTAGCCAGCACCGGCGCTTCGGTCGAACAGATCAAGCAGGCGGAGTTCGCGCTGGATCCCAACATCCTGACCATCGGGTTTGCCCGGCGATTCACCGCCTATAAGCGGCCCAACATGCTGCTCTGCGATCCGGGACGCCTTTATCGCTTGCTCACCCACCCCCGATATCCTGTACAGATGATTATCGCCGGCAAGGCCCACCCCCAGGACGACGTTGGCAAAAACATGATCCACCAGTGGAACCAGTTCATCGCCGGCCACCCGGATCTTGCCGACAAGTTGGTATTTCTGGAAGATTATGACATGTTGCTCGCCGAACAGATGGTGCAAGGGGTGGACCTGTGGATCAACACGCCTCGCCGCCCCTGGGAGGCGTGCGGCACTAGCGGCATGAAGGTCCTGGTCAACGGTGGGCTCAATCTTTCGGAGTTGGACGGCTGGTGGGCAGAGGCCTATACACCGGAAGTCGGTTGGGCGATTGGTGACATGCAGGAACACGACAGTGACTTGGCCTGGGACACCAAAGAGGCCAACGATCTATACAGCCTCTTGGAGGGAGAAGTTGCCCCTCTTTTCTACCATGATCGTGACCCCCAGGGTTGCCCTTGCGGCTGGGTGGCCATGATGCGGGAGAGCATGACCCGGCTTACCCCCCGTTTCAGCAGCAACCGCATGCTGCGAGAATACCTGGAGCGCCTTTATATGCCCGCCACTTGTCTTTATGCCAAGCGACAAGACCAAGCCTTTGTTGATGCGCTCCATGACTGGCGTGTGGCTGTTGAACGCCATTGGAATCAGGTGCATTTTGGAGAGCTCTGCATCACTGAGGATGACGATACGTATCTTTTCCATCTTCCCGTCTATTTCAATGATCTGCCACCGGACTTTGTGAAAGTAGAGCTATATGCCATACCTTGGGACCACAGCAAAGCCATAACCCATAGCATGCAGCGCGGCGAGGCCATCGGCGGATCTATAAATGGCTTTCATTTCACGGTGTGCATACCCAAGGAAAGACCTGTCGGCGATTATACTCCCCGTATCATCCCCGCATTGGAGGGTGCCATAGTGCCTACCGAAGCACGGCAGATACTGTGGTATCCTCGTTAAAAGGTTTAGTTACGTGTCACTGAACACCAATAGCATCCGCTGGTTGCTGGTGCTGATGGGCATCATCGGTGCCGTTTACCGGGTGATGGAACGATCGGTTGGACCCGTGGCGGGCCTCCTGATCCGTCTGTGGCTGGCGAAGGTCTTCTTTGTGTCGGGGATATTGAAGATTTTCGATCTGAGCATCGCACCCTATCTGTCTAATGTTGCCTATCCCGTGCCTTGGGTGGAGCCGCTAAGCCCTACCTACCTGGGGGCAGCGATACAGATGCTTATTCCGGTATTGCTCGCGCTGGGGTTGGCAACCCGGTGGGCCGCGCTGTACATGCTCATTCTCGTGCTGGTGGTCCAGTTCAACTACCTCGCCCTGGATATCAACCTGTACTCGGCAGTGCTATTCGGGTGGTTCGTGATATGTGGCGCGGGGCCACTGTCGCTGGATCATCTCCTGGCGCGTGGATTAGGGGATACCGCGCTGCCCTTCGCCACGGCTCTAACCCGCCTGGCAGGTGCCGTTACGCGGTATCTCAAGCCATACTATCAATTGCTTATCCGTCTGTGGCTTGGTTTGGCTCTGCTGGTGGTAAGCATGGGAGCGGTGATACCAATTCGCCTGGTAAAACTACTGCCGGAAAAATCGCTTGCTCATTTTGCACCAACACCTACGCTGGCGCTGGTGTGTGCGCTACTTATTGCTTTCGGCTTTGTTGCCCGTCCCGCCGCGCTAGTGCTTATCATGACCGTTATCGGTATGCATATAACCGGCTCAGATGGCCCGGCTGATGTATATTTTGTGATGACGCTCGCACTCGTTGGCTTGTATGGGCCTGGCAGGTTATCGCTCGACAAATGGATTCTGGATGTCCTTCCACAGATCAGCGGCAGGCAGGTATTCCCACTGGAAGGGGCGCCGCACGTGGTGATCGTTGGCGCCGGTTTCGGCGGGCTGACTTGCGCGGCGAAGTTGACGAAAACACCGGTGCACGTGACCTTGATCGATCGTCATAACTACCACTTATTCCAGCCGTTATTGTACCAGGTCGCCACCGCATCGCTGTCCCCTGCCGATATTGCCGCTACGGTGCGCGGCCTGTTTTGCGATCACCTCAACGTGCAGGTGCTGCTGGGTCAGGTGACCGGGATCGATACGGCCCAGCAGGAGGTGTTAATCGGTAAACGACGTATGCCATACGATTATCTGGTGCTCGCCACGGGCGCATCCCACAGCTATTTTGGGCGGGACGAGTGGGAACCTTATGCGCCCGGATTAAAGACCGTTGCTGACGCGGTGGAAATACGGCGACGGATTCTCTCCGCTTTCGAGCGCGCAGAAGCGGCCGAAGATCCAGCCGACCGGGAGGGTTTGCTCACCTTCGTGATCGTTGGAGGCGGGCCGACGGGAGTCGAGTTGGCCGGCGACATTGCCGAACTGGTGCGCCACGGCATGGAGAAGGAGTTCCACCATTTCGACCCGGCCAGCGCTCGCGTGGTTCTGATTCAGTCGGCTCCGCGCCTGTTGCCGACCTTTCCCGAGACTTTATCAGAAAAGGCGAAGCGGTCACTCGAACAGTTGGGCGTCGAGGTCATGCTGGAGAGTCGGGTGGAGCACATCGATCAGGAGGGGGTGCGCATCAATGGCGAATGCCTGGCGTCTCGCACCGTATTATGGGCAGCGGGGGTCGTGGCATCCCCGGCAGCGCGATGGCTCAATGCTGCAGCCGATCGCAGCGGACGGGTGAAAGTCGAAGCGGACCTCTCGGTAACGGGTCTACCAAACGTGTTTGTTATCGGTGATACGGCGCTGGCCAATGCCTGGAAAGGGAAACCGGTGCCCGGCCTGGCACCAGCGGCGAAGCAGGGCGGGGCCTACGTGGCAAGGACGATTCGCCGGAAACTGCAGGGACAGCCTGCGCAACCACCATTCGCATACCGCCATATGGGTAGCCTAGCCACCATCGGCAGGAAAGCAGCAGTGGCAAGCTTCAACGGCGTAAACATGAGCGGCGCACCGGCCTGGTGGCTATGGGGCGTGATTCATGTGGCGCTCCTGGTGGGTTTGCGTAATCGAATCTCGGTGATGTTCAACTGGTTTTGGGCCTATCTCACTTTCAAACGGGGGACACGCCTGATCACGGGTGACGAGCGGCCGCTGAAAGATGGAATCCACCCTACCATAAGGACCTTTGATCAGCCCTAAACTATTTTCACCCTTGTGTTAACATTTTCGGTCAGGCGTGTACGCAAAGGAGCAAGTAATGAGTAACAAAAGCATCGGGATGGTCGGCTTAGGTCGAATGGGTGCCAATATGGCGCGGCGTCTGCACCTCAAGGGTCTGGAAGTCACCGTTTACAATCGCCATACCGAAAAAGCCACTGATCTGGCTAAAGAAACAGGCATGCACGCTGCCGAAAATCTGGAGGCCCTCGTTCAGGCCTTGCCCGGCCGCCGGATCGTCTGGCTCATGCTTCCCGCCGGAGAGGCTACCCAGAGTCATATCGACTCCATTCTTCCATTGTTGAGCAGAGGCGACATATTGATCAACGGTGCCAATGCCTTTTATGAGGATTCCGTCGCCCAATCCCAAAAAGTGGAGGCGGCGGGGGTACACTACATAGACGCTGGCGTTTCTGGCGGTGTCTGGGGTCTGCAAGAGGGATATGCCCTGATGGTCGGTGGTAGCCAGGATGCCATAACTCAGGTAACGCCTTTTCTGGAGGCACTGGCGCCGGGCGCCGACAGGGGCTGGCTGCACTGCGGGCCGGTTGGTAGCGGTCACTTTGTCAAAATGGTTCATAATGGTATCGAGTACGGCATGATGCAGGCCCTCGCCGAAGGATTCGCCATCCTGCAGGGCAAAAGCGAATTCGGGCTGGACCTCGCCAAGGTGGCCGAAATGTGGCGCTACGGCAGCGTCGTCCGCTCCTGGCTCCTCGACCTTACCGCCGACACCCTCGCCAAAGATCAGGTGCTCGCCGATATCGCGCCCGTAGTGGCGGATTCCGGCGAAGGCTTGTGGACCGCGCAGACAGCCCTCGCCCTGAACATTCCCGCGCCGGTCATCACCCTCGCTCTGCAGATGCGCTGGGCCTCCCAGGGGCGCGACGACTACGCCGCCAAACTCCTGGCGATGATGCGCAACCAGTTTGGCGGCCATGCCGTGCAAAAGGAGGACTGAATGAGCAACTGTAATTGTCAGTTCGTTATTTTTGGGGCGACCGGCGATCTCGCCTGCAAAAAACTCCTCCCCGCACTGTATCACCTGCATTGTGCAAGCAGAATGCCTGACGAGTTGCGTATTCTCGCCTTTGGCCGCCGCCCCTGGGATGACAAAGCCTGGCAAGAGTTTCTTCAGGAGCAGATGGAAACCTATGCCAGTAATTATCACGCCGACCACTTTGCCGATTTTTGCAAACATTTTGAATATGTACGCGGTGAAATCCATGAGCCGGAATCTTACGCCAAACTCAGCAGTCTGCTGACTCCGGAGGGGGCCGAAAAACCGGCGGACACCATTTTTTATCTCGCCATTCGCCCCGCCGATTTTATTCCCGTGGTACAACGTCTTTCCGAGGCCGGATTTAACCAGGATGGCGACTACCGTATCGTGATTGAAAAACCCTTCGGTGATGATCTGGAAAGCGCCGTGCAACTCAATGAGCAACTGCATCGCCACTTCCGCGAAGATCAGATT
>JAPTWR010000071.1:0-3222 GCA_028065135.1 Acidithiobacillus sp. | reverse complement strand
CTGGAACCGCAATTACATCGACCACGTCCAGATAACCGTGGCCGAAGATATCGGCATTGAAAACCGGGCCGGCTATTATGACCAAGCCGGTGCCCTGCGCGATATGCTGCAAAATCACCTGATGCAGGTTCTTACGCTGATTGCCATGGAACCACCGCCGTCGCTGGAGGCGGACAGCCTGCGCGACGAAAAAGTCAAAGTCCTGCGTTCCATCCGCCCTATTCCTAAATCGGCCGTCACCGCCTATGCCATGCGCGCGCAATATGGGCCTGGCGTTGTCCACAACAAACATGTCCCCGGCTATCAGGACGAAGCGGGGGTTGAACCCAACTCGGTAACGGAAACCTTTGTCGCCGCCAAGTTTTACATCGATAACTGGCGCTGGCGCGGCGTGCCATTTTACCTGCGTACTGGCAAGCGCCTCACCGCCAAATCCTCCAGCGTCGCGATCCGCTTTCGCCATACGCCACAGCAACTTTTTCGCGAAACCAGCATTGAGCGCATTGAACCCAACTGGATACTACTTTCCCTCGAGCCCGAAAGCCTTAAAATCGAAATCCAGATCAAGGAACCTGGTCTGGAAATGCGCGTCCGCCCCGTACAACTCAACGCATCTTACCGCAAAGATGGTGAGCAGGAGCTGGATGCCTATGAGGCCCTGCTGCTGGATGTGATGCAAGGCGATAAAGCCCTGTTCATCCGCTTTGACGAGGTCGAATGGGCCTGGCGCGTCGTCGACCCCATCATCAAGTCCTGGGGACGGGAGACCGACTACATCCTCACCTACCCCGCTGGCTCCTGGGGACCAGACGAGGCCACCCGGATCATGGACAAAGAAGACCACTACTGGCGTAACCAAACGTAACCATTCTGGAGAATACTTGATGACATCCATATCGATCACCCAGCTACAAGCCAGTGGACAAAGTCTCTGGATTGACAATATCAGTCGTTCCATGCTGGATTCGGCTACACTGGTGCGCTATATTCAGGAATTCGGAATCGTCGGTCTCACTTCCAATCCCACCATCTTTGATCAGGCCTTGCACGCGAGCGATGTGTACGACGACATGGTGCAGGAGATGGCACATCAATCGCTGAGTAATGAAGAACTTTTCTTTACGTTGGCTCTCCAGGATTTGACTCGCGCCTCCCGGCTGTTCCAACCTATTCATGCCAGTACCCACGGTACAGATGGCTGGGTATCGTTGGAAGTGTCGCCGTTGTTAGCCAATGACACGGCCACGACCATAGAACAGGCCCTCAAGCTCCATGCTCAGGCAGGGCTTTTCAACTTGTTGATCAAGATTCCGGGAACTCCTGCGGGCATGCCGGCCATTGCCCAAACCATCGCCTCGGGCGTTCCCGTAAATGTGACCTTACTTTTCTCTCCTGATCAGTACCGCGCAGCCGCTTCGGCTTATATGGCCGGGCTGGAAAGTCGCCTGGAACAGGGCAAGGATCTGCGCGTTGGATCCGTCGCTTCGATCTTCATTAGTCGATGGGACCAGGCGGTAAAGAACCGCGTGCCGCCACATTTGCAAAACAAGGTCGGTATAGCGGTTGCACACTCCTGCTACAACGCTTATCTGGAGGTCCTGCAGAGTGATCGATGGCTTCGCTTGGCCCATGCCGGAGCCCAGCCGCAAAAACTTTTATGGGCGAGCACCGGTACCAAAGACCCGCAAGCATCGGATGTCTTATATGTGGATGCACTGATCGCTCCCGGCACCATCAATACCGTCCCGGAAAAAACGCTTGTCGCCTTCTCCGAGCACGGTCGTGGCGAACAGGTCATGGCAGAGCAGGCCAGCGACATGCATGCCGTTCTACAAACACTTTCGGAGCTGGGGCTCGATATCCCAACACTGGGGGACCAACTGCAGCGCGATGGGGCCAAGGCATTCGTCGACTCATGGGATGATCTGATGCAAACCATTGCCACCAAAAGATCCACAGTCTGAGGTGTGGCCATAGCTGCCTCTGGGAGGAATCAAAATCAATTATCCAGTAACAAGGATTATCCTCTTGGCATGCCCTGGATCACCATGCTCAACCCCTCAAAAAAGCCTGCTCTTCACAGGGTAAGGTCAGGACTCCGTCAATGTCGCCTGATATAATTGCGGCGGCGTGACTGCTGCCAATTTTACCGGCGATTTAAGATGTACTGAGGGTGAAAACAAGGTGGTTGAAGGGCTTTCCGGGTGGAAATGGCCCTTATAGTGACGGATGTGAATCAGCGTCATCGTTTGGCCATCGATCAGTGTCATAGCTGGCCACCCATAGCCACAGCTAGAGTTTCTCTAACATACTGTTCATACATAGCATATTCTGTGATAGTTTAGGAGACGGGTGGCTACGATTGATGCTATTTTATCCCCAGAACTGGCCATCTTTACGCGCTGATTCACAGCTTCTGGGGAGGGTGAGTTTCGGAGCGTTCATGCGGGGCGGTATATATATACTTACCGCATCGCGCACCGAAGTCCATAGAGGGCCTTTGAGCTATTGGATCATGAGGTTAGATTAGAGATTGACATAGTTTTGGGTATTCAATACCTTTGCGGAACGGCTAGTTCCGAGCATCCCATACTTATTTGAAAGGCAATAGCATATAACTCCAAAAAATTCAGGGCAATTTCTTTTCCATGGATTCTTGATCCAGCAGCAGTAAGCGCTCTATTACCCCATCAATATTAGTCTCAACCTCCAGCAGTCCGGCATCGATATCTGCTGTCAGCCGCTCAAAATTCTCGTGCCCTATGAGACTCTCTTGACGTGCGTCCAGTAGTCGCTGTTTCTGCATGGTCAGCAGCTGTCGATATAAGCGAGAAAATTCGGTGCGGAAGCGATCCTCATCAGCAATATCGAGCTTTGCGAGTCTGTCTTTAGCATCTTCGCTTTCCTGGCTATAGTGCGTCGCCAAAGCATCGAGCGCCTGCGAATCCAGCACGCCCTCTTGACGCAACCGATCAATCTCCTGGACCCCCATTTGCGCCAAGGTAAGGCGCATGCGCTGCATCTCGAAATCGGCAGGAAGGTGCCTGCGGCTGAGTACCCCCAAGGCGCGGGCTACCGGCGATATGCTTAGGCCCTGAATCAAAATGGTCAACAAAACCACACCAAAAACGAGATTGATCAACATCTCCCGGAAGGGGAAGTGCTGCGGAAGGCTCAAGGCCAACACCATGGATAACGCGCCACGAATGCCACCCCAGATCA
>JAPTWR010000113.1 GCA_028065135.1 Acidithiobacillus sp. | reverse complement strand
GGACGCCGGTTTCGGTACGCAGCCAGCCGAAGGCGTGGTCACCGCGCACGTGGATGCTGGCCGACTTGATGCCCGCCACTTCCCCCTCGGAGACCTCCACCAGTTCCGCCGCAAAGCCATGGGACTCCGCCCAATGCAGATACATGCGCAGAATCATTTCCGCCCAGTCCTGCGCCTCGGTGCCGCCCGCGCCGGCCTGAATATCCACAAAACAGTTTGCCGCATCCTGCGCGCCGGAGAACATGCGCTGGAATTCCAGCTTCTCGACCAAAGACAGCGCGGTATCGAGATCCGCATCGACAGCGGCGAGGAGTTCTGCGTCCTGCTCGCTCAGCGCCAACTCCAGCATCTCGCCGCCATCGGCGAGACTCGCGGTGAGCTTGTCCATGGGCGTAATGACGGCTTCCAGAGCAGACCGCTCGCGCCCCAGTTCCTGGGCCTTTTCGGCGTTGTTCCAGATGGTCGGGTCTTCCAGCTCCCGTTGAACTTCTTCTAGGCGACCGCGCTTTTCTTCGAGGTCAAAGATACCCCCTCAGGCCCGCGACACGGACCTGGAGATCGTCGTGCAGCGCACGCATCTCATTCACTTCTCTCATGATTCTTCCCTTTCCATCCGGCTGCGTCAGGACCATGTCCGCGCGCACATGGTGGCCTCGCACGCAAAGGCCGTAATTATGCGCAGTTTCGGCGCTGATCTCCAGCAGTGTTTCGACTTCGTCGCAAGCGGCTGCGAGGACTAAAGCCCTTACAGTCACAGCCCCACCCGCCCTAACCTCAGTTAAACAAATAACGTGGTGAGATAACGCCCGAAGCTGCCGTCACCTTGGGCATGTGTTCCGTAAGCGTGCTGTAGCGGCCCTGGCTGATCTCGCGCAGGTGGCTGGCCACTCGTTGCTGCTGATCGGGCACTGACCCAGGGCTCCGTCAAGCTCGCTGGATATGGTAGCAGAGGCTTTCCGCCCCTGATTTTAGTGGTGACTTGAGGGAGCCGTGTTCAGGAATTTCGTTGGTTTTCCGGGCGATCTCTGTTTTGTGCGATGGTGGCACCCTGTCCATGCATGAACGCGCTGAGCAGATGCACCTGAGTTCCCTCTGCGCGCGCGGCGCCTTTGAGGACTTTGCCATCGACAGCCACAGCTTCGAAGCCTGCTCTTATTACAAACTCCTGGAGCGATTGAAAAACACTCAGTTACGAGAACAGAATTTCGACATCCCGGTACTCAAGCCCCCCGTATAATGATCACAGTCGGCCCTGCGCCAGCAGCTCTGCGTTGCCTCCTGCTGCCGTGGTGTTGATGCTCACTGCCTGTTCCGCAACCATGCGCAATAAATAATGAGGACCACCGGCTTTCGGGCCGGTTCCACTTAAGCCTTCGCCACCAAAGGGTTGCACACCGACCACCGCACCAATCATGTTGCGGTTGACGTAAACATTGCCGCAGCGGGACCGCGCAGCTATATGTGCCGCCCGGCCATCAATCCGGGTCTGGACACCTAAAGTCAGCCCGAACCCCAAAGCGTTGATGGAATCAATCAGCGCGTCGATTTGCCCGGCTTTCCAGGTGACCACCTGTAGCACCGGACCAAATATTTCCTCGCGAACCTGACTGACATGGGTAATAGCATAAGCACAGGGGGCCACAAAATGCAGATCCCGCTGCTGATCGTCCTGCATCGTCAGCGCCACGGAAATATCCGTACCCTGGGCATTTTCCAGCAGGGATGCTGGCCAGGCACAACGGGCCAGCAATCTTCCCCCACCCTGCTCCACTCGGGCAATTTGCGCCAGGATATTGGCCTGAGCCTCGGCATCAATGACTGGGCCGACATCGGTGGCATAATGGATGGTGGGTCCGATCACCAGTTCCTGCATGGCACCTTTGAGCATGGTCAGAATTTCTTCTGCACATTCTTCCTGCACACAGAGCAAGCGCAGCGCCGAACATCGTTGTCCTGCAGAACGAAATGCCGAAGCAACCACCGCATCCACCACCTGTTCCGCCAGAGCCGTGGAATCCACAATCATCGCATTGATGCCTCCGGTCTCGGCAATCAAGGGCACAATCGGGCCATCCTTGGCCGCCAGGCCCTGATGAATGTGGCGAGCAACCCCCGTTGAACCGGTAAACACCACTCCGCCAGTCAGCGGATGCCCTACCAGAGCCGCGCCCACGGTTTCGCCAGCACCCGGCATCAGTGCCAGCACATCCCGGGGAACGCCTGCCTCCCACAGCAGTTCGACAAAAGCCTGGGCAATGGCCATGGTCTGCTCGGCCGGCTTGGCGGCCACACTATTACCCGTAACCAGGGCGGCGACGACCTGCCCCGCAAAAATTGCCAGGGGAAAATTCCAAGGGCTAATGCAAACAAATACGCCGCGTCCCCGCAGACTCAGGGAGTTGGCCTCACCCGTGGGACCGGGCAGAACTTCCTTGCGCATGAGCGCCTTGGCCTGAATGGCATAATAACGGCAAAAATCCACAGCCTCGCGCAGCTCGGCAACAGCATCTGCCAAAGTTTTGTGCGCTTCGCGCATGATCAGGGCGAGCAATTTATCCTGCCGGGATTCCAGCAGCTCCGCCGCCTGGGTCAAGATCTCGGCACGGCGCTCCACGGGTACCGCATCCCAACGGGTTTGCCCGGCGTGCAGTGCGTGCATCAACGGATCCACATCTTCCGCCTGTATTTCTTCGGGGGTCTGTACCCGCAAGGTCAAAACGGCTTCCAGGGCGGGACTGCGTTCTGCAATATAAGTCATATCCATTCCTTGGCTGTTCAGTCGTAATTCACCATGAAGATGGCCGTAAATCTCTATGGGTTTAGGCAAAGCCGCCTCTTCGGCTCGCCAGAGCGGACTGACCAGCAGATCTTCGGCGGCCACATGCTGATTGGCCAACTGATGAATAAAAGAAGTGTTGGCACCGTTTTCGAGAAGCCGCCGGACCAAATAGGCGAGCAAATCCCGATGACGGCCCACCGGGGCATAAATCCGCAGGCGCTGAATATGGGCATGGCGCAAAACTTCCCGATAAATCCCTTCTCCCATGCCATGCAGGCGCTGCATCTCAAAACGGGCATCGGGTTGCTGATCCGCCAATTGCAAAACGGCGGCAATGGTCGCCGCGTTGTGGGTGGCAAATTGCGGATAGACCAACGCCTGGGAGCCGTTGGCGTCTTCGAGGAGCCGCGCCGCACAGGCCAGATAACTGATATCCGAATGATGTTTATGGGTGAACACCGGATACCCGGACAAGCCCATCTCCTGGGCTCTTTTGATTTCCATATCCCAGTAAGCACCCTTGACCAGCCGCAACATCAAACGGCTCTGACTACGGCGCGTCCGGGCCAGTACTTCGTCAATGGCGGCATCCGCCCGGCTCTGATAAGCCTGCACGGCAATACCCAACCCGTTCCAGCCTGCACAAGTCGCATGCCTGGCAATATACTGTTGCAAGGCATCCAGCAAATCGAGTTGCAGCTCAAGACGATCACTTTCTTCTGCATCCAGCGTCAGATTCAAACGCCCCTGGGCAGCCAGCTCGGACAGTTGCTGCAACTTGGGGAACAACTCTTTCCAAAGACGGGCGCGCTGGGCTTCTTCAAAGCGCGGGTGTAATGCTGACAATTTGATGGAGATACCATCCCGCTCCCGAGAGCCCCCATTGCCGGGTTGGGTGGCGAGGGCTCGCAAGGCGAATTCATAAGAAGCTGCGTAACGGGTCGCATCTGCGCTGTTGCGGGCTCCCTCCCCCAACATATCGTAGGAATAGCATAGTGCTGGCTGTTTTTTCCGGGCTTCTGCGGAGCGCCGGAGCGCCTCGCCAAGATCCTGCCCGAGCACAAACTGCCGACCCAGCAGCGCAATGGCCCGCACCGCAGCCGTCACTACGGTATTCATACCGAGTCTTTGCACCAGACTGCGCGTTTCTTTTTCAGCAAGCAGACGGCGAGACAAAATCAGCACCCGGCCAGAAATCTGGGTGATCCAGGACTGTTTTTCTTCACCAGCAAAGCGTGCCCTGCCCAACTGGTCTGCCGCCAGCAGCGCTGCTGTACCGGTATCGGGCACGCGCAGCAGGGCCTCGGCCAAACGCATCAAGGCCAGGCCCTCGGCACTGGTTATGGGGTATTCCCTTAACAGGGATTCCAAAGCCCAGAACGGTGCGGGCTGCTTGCGCACGGCATCCACCCAGGGCCGCGCCTGATCCATGACCTTCAGCCAGTTCAGCTTGCCGATGAGCACCGACAGCAGAGCTTCCACCTGCTGATCTTCGTTCCGGTACGGAGGTGGCAGCGACGTGTTGCCCCGAAGAAAATCCGGGGAATCATCGAACTCACTGGGCAAAACTGTTTGTAAACGGGTTTGAGACATTTCAACAAGGCTCCTTGCAGCAGGTAATCTGGTTCACGATCAGCCTGTGCCTGCCTCCTCTGTTCATCTGCGGGTTTTATGCGCTTTTTGCTATTGCAGCGCTATCATCTCTTGTAATCAGGTTGTCATACTTGGGCTAGGGGATGCAAGTGTGATAGGGCTTCAATCCGTCCAAGGCAACAGCGGCATGCCCAGTTCTTTCAGAAATTCGTGGTGTTTCGCGGTCACTTGCTGGATGGCTTTCTCGATCTCCGTCATCTCCACGCGACAGGCATAGCGTGTCTTCCTTGCGGAATTGGCAGGTGTCGACGATCTTGGCGATATGCTCGGTGATCAAACCCCTTGGCTCACCAACGCCACATGCCGAATCCGCAATTGCAGCGTCGTCGTATCCCGGAACGTATTCACATCCAGTTCATACGCCATGAGCACCGTCTGCCCCACTCCCACCGGGCAGACGCCATTTTCCACAGCGCCAAACCAGATGGCGTCGTAGTCCTTCGCATCCATTTTCACGACCAGTTTCAGATGCCTGCCGTCGCCTACCGGCCGGACCTGTTCAATCCGGCCGTGGCTTCTGAAAACGGGGGGCTCCCACTGGCGACCAAAGGGTTCCAGGGCCGCCAGTTCTTCCACGACGGCGAAGCTGGGAGCCACCTCCAGGGGACCATCGGTGACAATCTCCGGGCCGGCCCTCTGGTCACGCAATGCGTCTGCGGCGATAGAGGCCCACGCCTCCGCAAAGCGCTGCAGCCCATCGCGCTTCAAGGTCACCCCACCAGCGCCCGCATGGCCGCCCCAGGCGACAAAATCATCGGGATAACGGCCGGCTATCTCGGCCAGGGCATCCCGCACATGAAAACCATGCACAGTCCTCAGGGAGGCGGTGATATGTTGGCCCTCGGCTTTGGGCGAGAAATAAGCGACGGGCCTGCCGAAAGATTCCGCCAGTCTTGCGGCGCAGATACCGTGGACACCCGCGTGGCCTTCCGGGTCGAATATCGTAATCGCCGCCGCGCCATCCCGAACCTGCTGTGCCGCCTGTTTTGCGCTTCGTTGCAGCATGTTCGACTGGACCGCCTTCCGTTCGGTGTTGTGCTCCACGAAATGCAGCGCCAGTCCTTCCGCCACCGGGACACTATCACTCATGAGCAGATCCACGCTGCCCAGCGCCGAATCCAGACGCCCGCGCGCATTGATGACCGGCGCAAAACTGAATGCCAGGGTAGCGGCGGTGATGGGGCCCCTGCAGTTCGTGGCGACATACAGTGCCTGCCAGGCGGGCCGCGCCACCGGCGCGTTCATGATCGCCAGGCCGCGGGCGATGATCGCCTTGTTATTGGTCGATCGCGCCAGATCGACGCAGTCGGCCATGGTTCCCAGCGCAACCAGGTCCAAAAGACCGCCGAGTTTTGGCGCGCTGGCGGGAAGGTCGCCGTCCTGAATCAGTCGCCGGCGAACCGCGCAGCACAGCAGCCACGCCACATGCACGCCGGCGATATACGGATCGGGAAACGCCGAATCCTCGCGCACCGGGTTTACACAAGCCATGGCCGCCGTCGGCGGCCCATCCGCGGGCACGCCGTGATGATCCGTGACGATGACGGTAAAACCATGATCCCGCAGCCGGGCGATCCGTTCGTGATCCGTGCTCCCTTGATCCGCGGTAATGATCAGGGCGGGGCGGGGGGCCTCCGCGAGGATGCGATCGGTCAGGGATTCGGTGACGCCGTAGCCATCCCGCAGACGGTGTCCGATATAGCTGTGAATCCGTACTTCCGGGACGCCGAAATAATCCCGGAATGCAAACTTCAGCACCGCGTGGGCCGAAGCGCCATCGGCATCGAAGTCCGAAATCAGGAGGATGGGCAACCCTTGTTTTATGGCGGAGACGATACATTCAGAAGCGATGTCGATATCGGGGAGCAGGTCGGGCGGGGTGAGGCCACTCAACTGCATATTCAGCAACTCCGGCAGATTCGCCAGATCGACGTCGCTCAATCTACCGGCGATGATCCGGGCCTGGAGGGGGGTGTATCCGAGTTCCAAAGCCGCGCGCAATATCGCCGCAGCCACAGGACGATCGACAATGCGCACGGCTTCCGCAGCCATCTACCAGACTCCCGGCAGCGCATGGCCCGGCCGGGCCGGTCTGCGCCAGAAGCGCCAGCGATCCCCACGGCGAAGCGTAAGGCGCTCTATACCGCCGCTGGCAAGCACACCCGTCAAACACTCCAGGCGCCCGCCCCGCCGCCACAAGGTCCGCAGGGCGGGGACCAGCGCCGCGAAGGATTTTGCCGTATCCGGATAAAGCCAGACTCCGGACCAGACCCAGAGCAGTTCATCGGGGAGCTTCGTCGCCGTCTGCAGCGCTTTTGGGTAGGACAGCGGCAGGCCGAGCCAGCGGGCCGCGGCCTGCAGATAGTCGGCCTCCGCCGCCACGGTCTTCCACTTCGGAATGGGCCGCACAGAAGGCAATCGCCCCTCCCCCCAGGCCCAGAACAGACACCAGGAGTCCTGACCACTGGCATCGGCATCCTGATTGACGGGATGGGCGGCGAGAAGCATCTGCAACTCATTGAGGAAGGCATTCCAGCGCCGGGCATCGGCACCAGTGACTTGCAGGGCCAGGGGCTCGCGGCCCCAGACGCGTTCGGGATCGGGGCAGTGCAGGTCGGGCGTATCGGTGGCCAGCACATACCAGCGCCGGGCGCCGCGCCGCAGAGTCCAGGGCGCATCCACCATATGCGCCACCGCCGCCGCAAAGAGCGCCTCTGCCGAGTCCGCATCCAGACCCGGCAGAGGCTGTAACACCGCACGCCCCGCCTGTCCGCGAAACGCCACCGGCTCCAGGGCGATGACCCAGTGTCCTTCGGTCGTTATACCCTCGGACTCCGCCAGCAATGCCGCGGCGGGCAACAAGCCCCCGAAACCCAGCAAATGCCCCGCCACCTCCAGAGAGGAACCAGCCGCTAACCGCTCCGCCCGCCCACGACCCCAGTAACGCGGCAACACCGCGCCCAGGTCATCCTCCGGCACACCACGCAGCCCCGACAGCCAGAGGCAGAGATCCGCCATCAGCGATCCAGGATGGCGCGCTGCACCGCCTCCAGACTGGCATCCACGGTGAGCACTTCGCCACCCTGAGCGATGGCGGTATCGGGATCTTTCAGGCCATGCCCGGTGAGAGTACAGACTACCGTCGCACCGGCTTCAATTTTTCCGGCGCGGGCCTCAGCAACCACCCCCGCCACCGAAGTCGCCGAGGCCGGTTCGCAGAAAACGCCCTCATATTGCGCCAGCCAGCGCTGCGCTTCCAGAATCTCGGCATCGCTATGACTGCCAAACCAGCCGCCGCTTTCCGCCTGCACCCGATGCGCCTGATCCCAGGACATGGGGTGGCCGATACGGATGGCCGTGGCGATGGTCTCGGGGTCCTTCACGTAGTGGCCGACGATGAAGGGGGCACTGCCTGCCGCCTGAAAACCCAGCATCTTTGGTCGTTTTCCGGCCTTACCGTGACCGTAGCTACAGGTGCCGTTACAGAACTTGCAAGAGGCGGTCAAGGGCTGGGACTTGTCGGTCCGTCCATCGGTGGCTTCACAATAGCCCATCCAGTGGGCGGTGATGTTGCCGGCATTCCCCACGGGCAGGGCGTGATAATCGGGCGCTTCACCCAATGCTTCGATAATCTCGAAGGCCGCCGTCTTCTGACCCTGCAAGCGGTAAGGGTTAACCGAATTCACCAGGGTAATCGGCGCATTGGCCGCCACTTCCTGGACGATCTGCATGCCCGCATCGAAGTTGCCGCGAATCTGCAACACCATGGCACCATGCATCATCGCCTGAGAGAGCTTGCCGAGGGCAATCTTGCCTTCCGGGATCACCACGAAGGCGCGCATTCCCGCCCGCGCCGCGTAGGCCGCCGCTGCCGCCGAAGTGTTGCCGGTGGAGGCGCAGATCACCATCTCGCTGCCGTCTTCCTTGGCCTTGGTCACCGCCATGGCCATACCACGGTCCTTGAAGGAGCCGGTGGGATTCAGGCCCTCAAATTTGAGGAAAAGGCGGAGATCGAGGCCAAGCTGGCGGGGCAGGTTGATACACTCGATCAGTGGCGTATTGCCCTCACCCAGGCTCACCGCCGGGGTTTCGGGAGCCAGGGGCAGGAAGGCGCGGTAATGGTCGATAATGCCGGTATAACGGGACATGAAGTTATCCTGATTTGAGATGAAATGCCAAAATTCCGTGCGGCGGACGGATCACCCTTCCGCCAAACTCTCGACACGCAGGCGCAGCACGGGCTGAACGACCACTGGCAGGGCTTCCATGCGCGCGATTGCCTGCTCCAGGTCGCCTTCCCGGCAGCGGTGGAGCAACAGGACGATGGGTACGCTGTCTGCCTCCGGCGTCTCTTTCTGCACCAGCGCTTCGATGGAAATCTCATATTCCGCCAGCATCGTCGCCACCTGTGCCAGCACACCGGCACGGTTATGGGCGTGGATGCGCAGATAGTAAGCGCTCTCCACCTCGGCCATGGGCAGCAGCGGCAAGGCACTCATGGCATCGGGCTGAAAGGCGAGATGGGGCACCCGGTTGCTGGGATCGGCGGTCATGGTCCGCGCCACATCCACCAGGTCCGCCACCACGGCGCTGGCCGTGGGATCGCCGCCCGCACCACGTCCATAATAAAGGCTCTGCCCCGCCGCATCGCTCTCCACCAGAATCGCGTTGAAGGGTCCCTCCACATTGGCCAGCAGGTGGCTATGGGGAATCAGGGTCGGATGGACCCGCAACTCGACGCCATCCGCGCGGCGCCGCGCAATACCCAGCAACTTGATGCGATAGCCCAGCTCGGCGGCATAGACCACATCCGTCCGTTCCAGCGCACGGATGCCTTCCACATGGCAATGGGCGAAATCCACCGGAATACCGAAAGCAATGGACGCCATCAAGGTAATCTTGTGCGCGGCATCGCCGCCATCCACATCCAGCCCCGGATCGGCCTCGGCATAACCCAGGCGCTGCGCTTCAGCCAGGGCCTGCTGAAAGTCCCAGCCCTCGCGGAACATCTGGGAGAGGATATAGTTGCTGGTGCCGTTGATAATGCCCGCCAGCCACTGAATCCGGTTGCCCGCCAGCCCCTCGCGGATCGCCTTGATGATGGGAATGGCACCCGCCACCGCCGCCTCGAAGGCGACCATCACCCCCTGCGCCTGCGCCGCCGCGAAAATCTCGTTGCCATGCTCGGCCAGCAGTGCCTTGTTGGCGGTCACCACATGTTTACCCGCCGCGATAGCGGCCATCAGCAGGCTCAGGGCAGGCTCCTGCCCACCCATCACCTCGACGACCACGTCCACCTCGGGATCGCGCACCACCGCCCAGGGATCGCTGCTGATCCGCGCATCCAGCCCCAATCCTTCCAGACGCGCCGGATTACGCACCGCCGCATGGACCACCCGTAGCTCCCGCCCGACCCGACGGGTGATTTCTTCCGCATTGCGCTCCAGCACCCGCACCGTCCCCTGGCCGACAGTGCCCATGCCGAGAATACCGATCCGTACCGGAGCCAAATCCTCCGCCATTACAGATCCTCACGAAACATGTGTTTAATGCCGCGGATGGCCTGGCGGGTGCGGTGCTCATTCTCCACCAACCCGAAACGCACATATTCGTCGCCCAGGTCACCGAAACCGATCCCCGGGCTTACCGCCACTCTGGCCCGCTCCAGCACCAGCTTGGAGAATTCCAGCGAGCCCATCCTGCGCAGCGATTCAGGAATCCGCGCCCAGACGAACATGGTCGCCTTGGGCTTGTCGACTGCCCAGCCCGCGGCGTCCAGCCCCTCGCAGAGCACGTCGCGGCGCTGCTCGTACATCAGGCGGATCTCTTCGACACAGTCCTGCGGCCCTTCCAGCGCGGTGATGGCTGCCACCTGAATCGGGGTAAAGGTGCCGTAATCCAGATAACTCTTCATCCGCGCCAGGGCGCCCACCAGTTTCGGGTTTCCCACCGCAAAGCCCACCCGCCAGCCGGGCATGTTGTAGCTCTTGGAAAGGGTGAAGAATTCGACGCCCACGTCCTTGGCCCCTGGCACCTGCAGAAAGCTCGGCGCTGTATAGCCATCAAAGACGATATCCGCATAGGCCAGATCATGCACCACCCAGATCCGGTGCTCCTTGGCAAATGCCACGATCCGCGCGAAAAAGTCCAGATCCACGACCGCCGCCGTCGGATTGTGGGGGAAGTTGATCACCAGCATCTTCGGCTTCGGCCACGCCGCCCTGACCGCTTTTTCCAGCTCTTCGAAAAAATCCACCCCCGGTAGCATCGGTACATGGCGCACATCGGCGCCCGCTATCACGAAACCGTAGGGATGGATGGGATAAGTCGGGCTGGGCACCAGCACCGTATCGCCGGGACCCATGGTCGCCAGTGCCAGGTGGGCGATGCCCTCCTTGGACCCGATGGTGACGATGGCCTCGGACTCGGGATCGAGCTGCACACCGTAACGGCGCTCATACCAGGTCGTAATGGCGCGGCGCAGGCGGGGAATGCCCCGCGACACGCTGTAGCGATGGGTGTCACCCCGTTGTGCCGTTTCACAGAGCTTATCGACGATGTATTGCGGCGTGGGCTGGTCGGGGTTCCCCATACCAAAGTCGATGATATCCTCGCCCCGCTTGCGGGCCTGATTCTTGAGGTCCGTAACGATGTTGAACACGTAGGGGGGCAGACGACGGATACGTTCAAAATCACTGTTCATGTGGCGTGGGCCTTCAGGGTTGTAGCGAATGCCGAAACCGATGAACAATAGAGAGGCGACGCGGGCCTGTCAATCCGCGCAGGGGAAGAATCTCATGAAATTACATCTGCAACGCGACACCCATCGCAATGTCATCCATGCCTACGGGCCGCAGGGCATCGTCATTCGCGGCGAAAATTACGGACAGGGGCTGCTGGTCGGCGCCGAGTGGCTGCACAGTCCCTGGGGCCCGGAACATGCCGACGCCCTTGAGTTCTCGCACTTTGGCGAGGTCGTGACACGCCGGCCCGATATCATGCTGCTGGGCACCGGCAAGCATCAGCATTTTCCGCTGGAGTTGCTGCGCGCCCTGCGCGCCGCCGGACTGGCGGTGGAGGTGATGGACACCAGCGCCGCCTGCCGCACCTACAACATCCTGCTGGCCGAAGATCGCCTGGTCATCGCTGCGCTGTTGCCACCCCTGGCCTGAAATCTGCGGAATCGGCCTGGCATCAACCGAACAGACTCTCGGGTGCCAACCCTTCGGCTTCGATGCGATGGCGCAACACCAGCAGCGCCTCCACCTGAATCTGGCGCACCCGCTCCCGGGTGATGCCGAGGCGGGAGCCCACCTCTTCCAACGTCGCCCCGTCCGTACCGTCCAGACCGAAGCGCCAGAGCAGCACGAGGCGATGTTTTTCGGTCATGGTCGCAATCCACTGGTGCACCTGCCGGGAAAGATTCTGGTTCTCCAGCCGCTGTTCCACGCCTGGCGCGTTGGTGTCTGCCACCAGATCGGCCAGGGAACGATCCGACCCCTTGCCATAGGGCATATCCAGGCTCGTCACCCGGCCATCCATTTCCAGGCAATCGCGAACCGCGTCGACGGAGCGATCCAAAGCTTCCGCCACCTCTTCCGGCGTCGGGTCCCGCTGCAGTGTTTGTGCGAGGCAGCGGCTGGCGCGCAGCACCGCGCTGAGTTCCTTCATCACGTGAATGGGCAGACGGATGGTGCGGGTCTGATTCATCAGCGCCCGCTCGATATTCTGACGAATCCACCAGGTCGCATAGGTAGAGAAGCGAAAGCCGCGCTCCGGATCAAATTTCTCCACCGCTCGGATCAGCCCGAGGTTGCCCTCTTCGATCAGGTCCAGAAGTGGCAAGCCCCGGTTGAGGTAGTGTCGCGCCACCTTTACTACCAGGCGGAGATTGCTCTCTATCATGGTGCAGCGCGCGGCCTGATCACCAGCCTGCACCAGGCGCCCCAGGGTCACTTCCTGCTCCGCTGTCAGCAGCGGGCGGTGTCCGATCTCCCGAAGATAACAGCGGGTGGCATCCCAGTCGGGCGCCTCGCCGAAATCCTCCGCTCCATCGATCTTTTCCGGGGCATCCTCGTCCTGTTCCGAGATCGGGGGTGCATCGGGAACCCCCCCGTCCTCATCCTCGTCTCCAATCGCGTTTATCATCCACACATTCTCCTGAGGCCACAGAAACGGTACCCGCTAGCAAGGGGACAAAATGGCAACTGCCCAGGACAATCACTCGCGCAGTGTTGCCATCCCAATGACTGACCTGCAAATGCTGCCTCCCCTCCTCCTCCACCGGCATTACCAGACTGCCTCCGGGGCGCAACTGGCGGTAAAGGGGCGCCAGTGCGCAGGGCACGGCAGCGGTAATGACCATTGCGTCAAAGGGGGCTTTTTCCGGCCAGCCGCCGCTGCCATCGCCGTGCTGCAGGTGCACCTGGCGATAGCCCAGCCTGCCCAGCAACGCGGTCGCCCTTTCCTGCAGCGGGCCGATACGCTCGATACTGAAGACCTCCGCCCCTAGCTCCGCCAGCACGGCGGTCTGGTAAGCGGACCCTGTACCGATCTCCAGCACCCGCCTGGGCACCTCCCGCTCCTCCAGAATCGCTTCCATCATCCGCGCCACCATCCAGGGCTGGGAGATGGTCTGTCCGTAACCGATGGGCAGCGATACCGGCTCATAGGCCCGCCCCGCCAGCGCCTGGGCGACAAAGCGATGACGCGGAACCCGGTTCATCGCGTCCAGCACCCGCTCATCACGGATGCCTTCCGCGCGCAGACGGAGCACCATTCTTCCCCGCGTGCGCGGGGAAATCATGCCGACTTCAGGACTCAGGGCTAGCAACGAAGCAGCCATTGACTCAAACCCTCCAGAAAATTGTAGCGGGTCATATCCAGATCCAGCGGGGTGATGGAAACATAACCGCGACGCACCGCGTCAAAGTCGGTACCGGGACCGGCGTCTGCTTCCCGCCCGGAAGGGCCAATCCAGTAAACGGGATCGCCGCGGGGATCCGCCGCCGGTATCACCATGTCGCTCTTGTGGCGACGCCCCAGACGGGTCACTTCAAATCCGCGGATTTCATCGTAGGGCAAATCCGGCACGTTCACGTTGAGGATGGTATCGGCAGGCAGCGCGTGACTCAGCACCCCGGTCACCAGTTTGGCGGCGACCCGCGCCGCAGTCGAAAAGTGGGTGCAATCGCGCCCGGCGAGGGAAACCGCCATGGCGGGCAACCCCAGGAAACGCCCCTCGGTGGCGGCAGCCACGGTGCCGGAGTAGAGCACATCGTCCCCCATGTTGGCTCCCCGGTTGATACCCGAGATTACCATATCCGGTGTTTCCGCGAAAATCCCGGTGACCGCGAGGTGAACGCAGTCGGTAGGCGTACCGCCGATCAGATAATGAAAGCCGTTGAGCCCGGTGCGCATCCGCAGAGGCCGGTCCAGGGTGAGGGAGTTGCTGGCGCCGCTCCGGTCCTGCTCCGGCGCCAGTACTTCCAGATCGCCCAAAGGCTTTATCGCTTCAGCAAGTGCCGCCAGTCCCGGTGCCAGATAACCATCGTCGTTACTGATCAAGAAACGCGGCATCAGGTCTCCAAAAGGCAGGCAGTGACTACTTTGGCGTCCATAGTAAGCTACGAAGCGCCCCCGGGTCCATCCTCCGGGCACGCACCGCTCCCCGCAGACTAATGCGCCGCGCGCGCTGACACCGCCGGTGCCGGGTTTTCATTCTGCACCTGCTGAATCTGCCGCTGCAGCAACAATACCCGCAACCGTGCCGCATCCATCACCTGTTTCAGGCCGTTTACCCGCTCCAGGTAACGCGCATAATTACGCTCGTTTCCGGTGCGGATGGCCTTGCCCTGCTCATAGTTTTTTGTCGCCTGGATCAGGGTCAGCCGCGCCGCGAGCAATTCCCCCTGCAGGCGCTTCAATGCGGGGTTGGCCGCAGGCCGGGCGGCTGGCGCGGGCACGGGTGGTTCCGGCGTCGATGTGGCGCCGGCGACCCCCGACCCAGGCATCGGCGTACTGACCGAAGCCTGTGGCGCCCCGGAAATCTGTTCGACGCCTTTGGCACCCGGTGGCGGAGCTTCACCGTAGCTGACTACGCCACCGCCGCCCACCCAGCGATAAATGGTTGATGCATCCACGGAAGTGCTGATCAGAAAGGCCGACAGGAAAATACACGCTCCCGCCATTGCTGCACGCTTTGATTCACCTTTACCAGACGTAAAAGGGGATTTCCTGTACTTCATCAGCCTGTTCTCCTGACCGGCGCGGCATTTCCGTATATGGTCGCCAAGCCCCGTATTGTCAAGGTGGCGGCCACAAAAAAGCCCCGTATACAACACGGGGCTGATGGCGCCGGGGAAAGGACCGCAGCGGCAGGGAGTACCCGGCCTCAGAGGCTGTAGTACATCTGGAACTCCACCGGATGGGTGGTCATGCGCAAGGCCTGCACCTCGGCCCATTTCACATCCAGATAACCTTCCAGCCAGCTCTCGGAGAACACACCACCCTTCATGAGGAAGTCATGGTCGGCTTCCAGGGCACGCAGGGCTTCTTCCAGAGAGGCGGCCACACCGGGGATGTTGGCCTGTTCCTCGGCGGGCAGGTCGTAAAGATTCTTGTCCATGGCATCGCCGGGATGGATTTTGTTCTGGATACCGTCCAGGCCCGCCATCAGCATGGCAGAGAATGCCAGGTAGGGGTTGGCGGTAGAGTCCGGGAAACGCACTTCGATGCGCCGTGCCTTGGGGCTGTTGACGAAGGGAATGCGGATGGATGCCGAACGGTTCTTGGCGGAATAGGCGAGTAGCACCGGGGCCTCGAAATGAGGTACCAGACGCTTGTAGCTGTTGGTACTGGGGTTGGTTAGCGCATTGATCGCCTTGGCGTGTTTAATGATGCCGCCGATGTAATACAGCGCGATTTCCGACAATCCGCCGTACAGATCACCCGCGAAGATGTTCTTGCCGTCCTTGCCGAGGGACTGGTGGACGTGCATGCCGCTGCCGTTGTCACCGACGATGGGCTTGGGCATGAAGGTGGCCGTCTGGCCGTAGGCCGCCGCCACGTTGTGGACGACATACTTGAGGATCTGCACCTCGTCCGCCTTGCGGGTCAGCGTATTGAAACCGACGCCGATTTCATGCTGCCCGGCCGTGGCCACCTCATGGTGATGGACTTCCACTTTCAAGCCCATCTCTTCCATGGCCAGGCACATGGCCGAGCGCAGGTCCTGAGCGGAGTCCACCGGCGGAACCGGAAAATACCCCCCCTTCACGCCGGGGCGATGTCCCATATTGCCGGATTCATATTCCTTGCCCGAATTCCAGGCGGCTTCTTCGGCGTCCACCTTGTAGGCGCAACCGCTCATATCGATATTCCAGGTCACGGAATCGAACACGAAGAATTCGTTTTCAGGACCGAAGAAAGACGTGTCGGCAATACCGGTGCTCTTCAGGTAGATTTCGGCGCGCTTGGCCACGGAGCGGGGATCGCGCTCATAGCCCTGACCGGTGGCGGGCTCGATGACGTCACAGCGGAGAAGAAGGGTGGTTTCATCCATAAAGGGGTCGAGCACCGCAGAATCCGAGTCAGGCAGAAGAATCATGTCGGACTCGTTGATGCCCTTCCAGCCGGCGATGGAGGAGCCGTCAAAAGCCTTGCCTTCGGTAAAGGTGTCTTCTTCGATGACATGCCCGGGAACGGAGACGTGCTG
>JAPTWR010000045.1 GCA_028065135.1 Acidithiobacillus sp. | reverse complement strand
CGATGCGATGGAAGAGATACAGGAGCGTGGGCAACAGGATTTTTTCGCCCAGGTTCATCAGGTGCTCCATCTCGAAGACCTGGAAGATGTCATCGCCCAGGCCGTCGCTCTCGGCGTCCAGCAGGTGTCCGGCGGGGCCTTTCAGCGTGTAGTAACCGAGGGCGCCGCGGAGATTGTCGTCCTGGATGATCGTGACCAATGACCCCATGGTCCGCTGCCGCATTTCCGTCGTGCTGGATCCTAACTGGACGACGGTGCGATAGATTTCATCGCGCATGCGGGGGGTGACGGCGATACCTTGCAATATCACCAGTCCCTCGACCCACTCCGCCGCCCAGGACTGCTCCGAAGGCTTGTCCACCATGCCCAAGGGACAAAACGCCAGATCATGGGCGTCGCCGGCGGTATCGTAGTGCTGACCACCGGCGGCGGAGACCAGGGGCAGCATGGAATACCCCTTGTCGAACGCGAAGACCTGGGCGTTGGGGTAACGGAACTGTTGTGCTACCACCATTGCCAGAAGGGTACTTTTACCCATGCCGGTAGGGCCGAGAATCATGCTATGCCCAATGTCCCCCGCATGAAGCGAAATGCGAAACGGCGTACTGCCGTCCGTATTGGCGTGCATCAAGACCGCGCTGTGCGGTGGATAGAACGGGCAGGCGTTTTCGTCAGGACCCGGCCAGACGCTGGTGAAGGGCAGCAGATGTGCCAGATTCAATGTGTGGATCAGGGGCCGCCGGACGTTGGCGTAGACGTTGCCCGGCATGGAGCCCATCAATGCCTCCACCGCGTTCACGTCCTCAATGCGAACTCCGAAACCCGCGTTTTCGATGACCTTCTGGACTTCGCTCGCCGTGTCCATGACCACCTTCTCGCTTTCATGCGCCAGCAGGATGACGCTGGTGTAGTACCCGAAGCGCACCGCGCCGCTGGACGCCTCCGCCATGGCAACCACGGTATCGTTCGTCTGCTGATCGGCGTGGATGTTGATGTGCGTGGCCTGCCCGCCCTGACTCTCCCGGACGACATTGAGAGCTGATTTCCGCTTCTGGCTCCAGCGTGACCGATACCGGTTGATCTCCTTCTCGGCCTGAATCGGATCCAGATAAATGAAGCGGTTGGACCAGCGGTAGCTGACGGGTAGCCTGGACAGAAAATCCAGAATGCCCGGCGAGGTCATGGCCGGGAATCCTTCAATGGCGAGGCAGGCGATGGCCTGGGTGTCGATTCGCGGATTGAATCCGGTCACCAGTTCGTGCCGGCCCAGCACCGAGTCCAGATACATGGGGACCATGGAGAGCCGAAAGGGCCGGTTGCGGAAGCTCACGCAATACTCCAGGTATTGCAGAATTTCGCTGTTGATGATTTCTCCGGTGCGCTCGTCCAGGATGTCTTCCATACGGCGGATTTTGAGGAAACCCGAAAGCCGTCCCTGTATCTCCTTGATGCGTTCCTTGAAGCGCTTGAGGTTATTGCCGCCTGGGGTGCTCTTTTCCTCGCCATCCACCAGAAAGGATCCGGCCTTGGTGGCGGCATCCGGGGCCTGGAAATACGTCACCGTCAGCACGAAGCGGCTGGTGTAGCCCGCGCTTTCGGACTCGAAGCGCACGCGCCGGACATCATCGATCAGGCGCGTGGTGCGATCCGGGAAGTTCGCTTCCGCGGCATAGCCCGGCGCCGGGATACGGATGGCGTCGCAGTTCAGCACCCATCCATCCCCCAGGGACAGCGCGGTATTGATGCGTTTGGACATGGCCGCCAGTTCCGCATTCGTCGCCGAGTCCAGGTCGGGGCCGGTGTAATAAAACCCGGCCATGAGACTGCCGTTCTTGTTGAGGACGACGCCGTTGTCTACCAGTGCCGCCCAGGGCAGCAGGTCAGGCAGTCCGTAGGCTTTGTTGCGAAACTCTTTCAATGAACGCATGGTTTAGTCTCCTGTGATTATTTGATGACGCGATTCGGCGCGAAAGGTGTTGCCGAAGCCGGATAGTATTTTTTGTACTTCATGTGGCGTTTCCCGGTTTTACTCAGCATGGGGTCGTACTTCGCTAGTTCCGCTAGGCCCCATTGCCCGAAAACCCAAAGCAGGATGCCGATCACGGCGGCCCAGAGTTGCGCTAAGGAAAAGATGAACACGCCGGCGATGACGCCCAGCATCATGACCAGATTGCGCTCGCCACCCATGACCAGAATGGGCTGGTGCAGCGCCTGGTGGATGGTGATTTCCTGCTTTGTGGTTGTGTCCATTCCGGTCTCCAAATAAATGTTTCTGTCAGGTATACGGACGCACGCGGACCTGATTGCGGTTTGAAAGTGGTGGCGCGAGTAGTGGTTGGGGTTGCACCCGGCAGGGGTTGAGGGAAAGAAAAAGGCCCGGAAACATCCCGAGCCTGTTCTTCCTTTTCACCGCGGCTTTACACCATGGCGCCGGTGATGCCCAGGTCACTCATGAAGTTGTTGCCGAACACGATCATGGAAATGCCCAGGACCACGTAGAGGGCCTTCTTGGCGATGCCGCCCAATTCCTCCCCGAAGACCAGCGCGGCACCTGCGGCCAGGAACGCCACGACACTGATGGCGGTGGCGACCGGACCGGTCAGGTTACTGGTCAGGGTCTGGATGGGACCGTCCCAGGGCAGGGTGCCGGATCCTGTGGCGAAGGCCGGAACGGCTCCCGCCTGCAGGATCACGCCGATGACCATGCCAGCCTTGAACCAGGCGTCGTGAACCGCCGCACCAAACTGTACGCCAGCGTTTACCACTTCTTGCTTCAACTTTTTCAACATGGCAATTTCCTCCTGGATGTGATGTGCCTGCTATGTATGCGGACGCCGGGGGACCTGATCGCGGTTTTTTTGAGGCTGCCCCTGCAAGAGTTTGCCCCCTGCAAGGGGTTGGGGTGATGGGAAATAAGGAAGGGGCGGAGGACTTTTCTCTCCCTCCACCCTCTCACCACCGGTTGCGGTCAACTGCGGCGGCTATAGCGACTCGGTCAGAAACCGTCCGTTTTCAAAACCCTTCACTGCCAGCACTTCGTCAACGATGCGACCGGTTGCCGTGCGCTTGATGCTGATGACGATGTTGACGGCTTCGGCAATGAGTTCCGGATTGGGCGGCACGTTGGCCTCCTGGACAAGCATGCCGATCCGCACCAGTGCGGCTCTTGCGTCGTTGGCATGGACGGTGCCGATGCCACCGGGGTGGCCGGTGTTCCAGGCTTTGAGCAGGTCCAGGGCTTCCTTCCCACGCACCTCGCCGACAATGATCCGGTCAGGGCGCATGCGCATGGTGGATTTCAGGAGCCGGGTCATGTCGATTTCATCCGACGTGCGGAAGAACACCGCATTGGGCGCAGCGCACTGTAGCTCAAGGGTATCCTGGATGATCATGATTCGGTGATCTGGCGTTTTTTCTGAAATCGTGTGAAGGATGGCGTTAGCCAGAGTGGTTTTACCAGTACCGGTACCCCCGCTCACCAGAATATTCTTCCGCTCCCGGACCGCGTCGATAATCAGGTCCCGCTGCCGCTCCGTCATGATTCCCTTGGCGACGTAATCATCCAGGGTGAAGACCAGCAGCGCCTTTTTGCGAATGGCGAAGGTTGGCGCCTCGACGATGGGTGGAATCTGCGCCTCGAAGCGGGAGCCATCTAAAGGTAATTCCCCGGAGATGATCGGATTCTCCTTGGTGATGCTGGTTTCCAGCATAGAGGCGACGGTTTCTATCACCATCTTGGCGCGCACCGGGTCCATCGCCGAGCGGGGCTCCATGTCCCCGCCCAGAATATCAACCCAGACCATGCCGTCCTGGTTCAGCATGATCTCGATGATGGCCGGGTCGTTCAGGAACTCCAGAATGTCGTCGCCCAGCGTGCGGCGCAGACTCTCCATCTGACGCTCGCGGTAGACCTGCGCCTGGGTTTGCGGCTTTTGTGAATTGTCCGTGCTCATTGCGGTACCCCTGTGGCTTGCTGAATGGCCTGAAAAGCCGCCTGGGCGGCGTTTTGTCCCTGCGTCATCGCGGCACCGTCCATGCCCGTGCTCCCCGCCGCCTGTTTCGCGTTGGCCTCCGCCGCATTGGCGGCGGCGATGTCCGTACTGGCCGCGCTGTCGGCTGAAAGTGCTGCTTGCTGGGCCTGGGAAGTGCTGGCGGTTTCCGATCCCGCCACGGCATCCCAGGTTTTCGCCAGAGATGGCGAGGTGCTCTGCGCTGCACTGGCATTGCTCTGGGCCGCCTGAGCCTGCTGCGATGCTGTACCGGCGCTGGCCGTCATATCCGATGCGATGCGCTGTTGGCTGTAAGCATTCGCTGTCTGGACTTCGGCGGTCATGCTGTCCGCGTTGATGGCCGATTGCGCCTGGGCGATCTGGTTCTGGACGGCGGTGTCCGACGTAACTGGCGCCGTGAATGTCACGCCGCTCTTCGCTGCCTGCTGCTGGGCGTATTGCTCTGCGGCCGCGTTGGTATCGTTGGCGATCTGAATGGCGTCGGCATTTGCCTGATTCTGGTTCTGGACAAACGACTGTTGGGCCTGCAGTGCCGTCACCGCCGTCTGGTTCGCGTCCTGTTGGTAAGCACTAGCCGTGCCGCTCGCGAGGCTGGCCCCGGTGGACCAGATCGTGGCACTCTCCGGTGTCGGCGCCACGGAAGCCGCTGCGCCATCCGCCTGCGCTTGGCTGTCGGCAGTGGTAGCCGCCGCCGACCGGTTGTCGCTGTACTGCTGCTGGACCACGGCGGTTTGCGCATCCTGCATGGCCGCCTGGTTGGCGTTTTCCATGGCGGTCTGTAGTGGGTCGGTATAGGAGAAGGTAGACACCGTCGTGCCCGGTACAACAGCGCCGCTCTGCTGGTTCTGAGTGACCCCCGTCTCCTGCTGAATGGTGTTCAGCGCATTGGATGCCGCCTGCTGGCCGGAGCTCACGGCGGCGGTATTGGTTCCGATGTTCGCTGTTTGCGTATCCGTCGCCGCCGCCTGAGCGTTAGCGTTCATGGTGGACTGATCGTTCTGGTAGTTGCCGTAGGATTGCTGGGACTGCTGTGCAGATGTTCCGGATAATATAGCCTGCTGACCGGCTGTGGCCTCCATCGCCTGCTGCTGCTGGTAGTCCTTATTCCAGAGACCGTAATAATACTGGTACTGTCCGTAAGCCGTGACGGCGAGGCCGCTGTAATAGGCGCTTTTATTGAGGCAGTTGGTTCCGCCTTTGGCGATGCAGGCGGAATAGGCGGATGACGCCCCTGACGCCAAGGATTCGTCCGTCAGGTAATTGTTGTAATAGCCGTTGTACAGGTTGTAGTACTGGGCCAGAACGCTGGCGAAGTACGGATCCGTGGCCGCCGCCGACTGGCTGGCCGCAAGGGATCCCTGGACCTGGGACTGTCCGCCCAAAAAGTTCCCCGTCTGCAACTGCCCGCTGTTCTGGTAGCCGGTACTGTTCTGGTCGCTGTTAAACCAGGAGTTCCCGGCTTGCACTTCGGCCTGGGAAACTCCGGTGTCATTGGCAAGGGCGGCATTCGATGCGGTGGCGGCGGAAGCACCGCCCGTGGCCAGTACCGGCAGGGCGAGAATCGCTGTCAGCACCGCCATGCGGAGATTTTTCGCGGCCTTCATGCCAGGGGCTCCTCAATGTCGGGGATGTCCATTTCGTCGGGATCAAACGCGGAACCTTCCGGCTCGTCCATGTCCGGCGCGAAGTTGGGTCCAAAATCCGGCAGCGGCTGGTCATGGAAAGCCAGCACCGGATATGGAATCCCCAAGGCTTTGCGAAAATCGAACGCCTGGGCCTCGCTGTCGAAGATCATGACGTTGCCATCCCGGTCTTTGCAGAGTTCTGGGGCGGGGGTTTCCTCCACGCAATAGCGAGTATTCGGGTCGATGACGGGAGATGGGCGGCGGGCGCCCAGGTAAATCACGGCATAATCCGCGACCGAATGCTTGTCCAGAATGTCTTTGGCGGTCAACATGGCAGTGCTCCTGAATTGATGAGTGGATCTGCTGTTTGTAAGGATGCCGATGGACCTGATGCAGGTTTTGTTGAGGGATTGGAGCGCGCGGGATGATGAAAAGAAAAAGGCCGGGGTTGGACCGGCCTGAGTTGGTGGCGTAAGCGCTTTACAGGCGGGATTTCAAGAGCATGGTGTTGTCCCGGTACCATGGGGCCTTGTCGATGACGGCAAACGGTTTCTCACCTTCAAAAATCACGGCAGAATCTTTGCGTGCTCCCATCGACCGCCATGCCATATACGCAATATCATCTCCGATCTGGACTGGTGCTAGATACACACGAGTTGTGCTATTTTCAAGGATGCCCGCTGCGGCAGCCCCATAGACCACTTCGATCTGGCGAACGCTGTGCGTATGGAGAAGAAACTTCAGATCACGATCCCCTGCGACAGGCAGGCTCTTTCGCAAACTGGGCAGATAGCCCAGTTCCGACAGATTATCCAGCACGAGTAAGCTGTTTTTGCCGCACAACAGAGTTGGGCTGTCGAATCCGCTTCGCAGTTGCTGTTCCACGATCACCCGGAACAGTGGGGCCAGCCGTTGAACATCCAATGCACCTGTGACCAGGAATATGCCCTTGTGGTATCTACAATAAAGGCCTTCGCAATCGGCGGTGGCTTTGGCAATCAGCGGGTCCGTGAACGGGGATAAGATTGACTCGGACGTTTTGAGGACGCCAGACCACTCGTTCCCCTCTAGACGTCCCTGCAGATGATTTAACTTTTCAGGGGTGTCATGGATCAGTTGGTAAACGGCATTCAGCGTAATATCTGGCTTGGCGTAACCCAAATCCAGATAATCCATATCGCCGTCGAGCATCACTATCTGGTCAGTAAAAGGCACCGCGTCATGCAGGCGTTTCCCCTCAGCGAAGACCTGTTGAATGGCGTCCACGATCACGGTTGATGCCATTTTTGCAAAGAGACCGTCCATATCATGATTGCCAATCAGCGCATGCGCAATCTGCATAATGTCCCGCAATTCGTGTTCAGTTCTAAACCGCACAAATTGCAGCGGATTGTAATGCACTGTGTCTTCGGATGCGGGAGCAAATTTCAGCGCCGCGTCCTTCAAATACCCGGACAACGCCTGGTAGTGTTCACCATTGATGTCTGGTGCCACCAAGAATTGACTATCCGTCGAGAACAGCGTGGGGATGGCGATGCTGGTAGTGAATCCCCCACGGGCCGGGCTAACCACCAGAAGAGGGGCGTTACCGGGATAAGTGACAGCCTTGCGCTTACCGAAGCCCTTGCTGGACTTGTGGCTACCCAGAACAATACCTTTATGAAAATGATCAACTGGATGATTCTGGATGAAACCGCGTGCCCATAGATTATCCTCTGTTGGCTGGTTGTTGCTCTTGCTAAAAATACAATTGAAGATGTTCATGGCAAGTACCTCATTGGGTAGGAAAAAAAATAGTGAGGACGGCACCATGCCGGGCCTCTACCTATTTGTCGGCTTCGCGCCAGCTGATCGCGTTTTTTTGGGGGGGCTGAACAGAAAAATGGCCGGGGTTGCCCCGGCCGTAGTGGATGTGCGGTTTACCGTCTGTATTACCAGTGGTACTTGATGGCCGCCACGAATTCCGTGCTGGATGCGCCGCCCCCGAAGAGTTGACGGGCCGAGACGTTGGCCGACAAACCTTTGCTGAACCAGGTGTGGGAAACCACATCCAGACGCAATTCCGCCATGCCTTGCAGGTGGGGATAAGCTAAACCCTGCACCTGTCCTGCAACTTGCCCGGAACTGATTTCCGCTGACGGGTTCGGCCCCACGTTTTCCACCATACCCAACCGCACTTGAGGTAACACGGTATGGTTACCAGATTGGCTGCGGTAGTTGAATTTCTTGCCGACAAGCAAGGCTGGTTCCAGGTATGCCTGACCGGTATTCTCACTGCTCACCTGCACGTCCAGAGGGCCGCCGCCGCGGGTGCTGTAGCCGCTCGTCCAGGATTGGTTATACCCAACACTGAGCCGCGGGCTAACGATGATGCCGTCCAGTGTCTTCCAGTAAGAAGCCCGGATCTCGGTTCCCATGAAACCACCCCCGAAGTGCGCCGTCTGGGGCAATCCCAAGGCCGTGCTCATCAGGGTGTTGGTGGACAATCCGCCACCAATCGTGCCCGTGATCTTCCAGGCACGAGAAGCAGAGGGGTAGTAGGTACCATACAGCCACAAGCCGTAATCACTGGCCTTGGTGAAGTCCCGCCAGCCAGTCCCCAGCCCGGCCTGGCCCGCGCTGAACGCAACACCTGCCACATCGCGCCCATCCGGTCCTACGGACTTTCCATACCCGGCCAGCAAGCCATAGTTCATGCCCTGGTATCCCCCTTGGCGGCTGAAGCCAACCAGCGTTTTTAACCACAATCCGCGCGGACCGCCACCGACAACGCCAGTGCTGACAAGAGTTTGCGTGTCGGACCGGATCGCCGCCTGGGTTGCCTGCGGAGCGTCAGCCAGGATCGGCTTTGCTTCTTGCACTGGGGTCACCACGTGGACGGGGATGATCTTCGTTGGCACGGGTACTGGAGCCGGAGCCGGAGCCGGAGCGGGCGCAGGTGCTGGAGTAGGCGCAGGTGCCGGAGCGGGTGCCGACGTCACGCAATCGGACCCGATGCACAAATAGTCTGCGGTGGAAGTTTCCGCCAGGTAAGGCTGATATCCCGCGATCGTGGACGACTGACTGCCATCGTAAACGATGTAAGCATCCGCCGGGTTGGATGTGTTCGTTACCCCACTCCCGGTGGATTTGATGAGCGCCCATTTATCCCCGTTAGCGAAGCTACCGCTGCCGGACGAAATCATGGATCCAGGAAACGGACTAGTAATGTTCGTGTCCTTGCTATCATATGCATCGATGAACACATTGCCGCCGCTCACATTGAACTGGCTGGCAGAGATGATTGGCGCGCCACCGGTCGCTGCGAGGGTGTTGCTGGGAGTGACGGTCAGGTAGAGGTTGCCACTGGTCTGCGTCAACTCGCCAGACACCCTCAACCCGCCACCCGCGTAGAAATTGCCGCCCTGATTCAGCACATTGCCATCGACCGCGAGACCGGGGGCAGCGTCAACACCTGCGTTGGTCGTCATGGTACCGGTGCCTCCCAGACTCACGCTCAGCGACTGGAAGTACGTCGTGCCTTCTGGTGCCAGCAAATCCAAGCTGCTGGCTGTAAATTGGCCAGCCGCGAAAATCAGGTATCCACCGCTGATGAGGTTTTCGATGGTGGCGGGTCCGTTGACGGTGTCTGTGTAGGAGCTAAACGTGTTATCCCCGCCAACCCCAGCCACCAGAAGTCCGGCGGCATCATTGGCGGTTACGTTGCCGTCATTGGTGACAGTGGAGTCAAACAAGCTGATCTGCCCGGAACTAGCGGACCCCAAGGCCAAGGAGCTCAAAGGAATATCGTTGGTCGCAGGGCCGCCGAAACTGTTTGTCGCATTGCCATACAGAACGCCGCCGCTCTCGAACTCGCCAAAGCCCAGATTGCCTGCGGCGTTATCCGCAAGTCCGCCATTTAGTGGGTCGACACCGGACAAGTATACGTTGGTGTCATAGGGTGCTGAGGCCGTTGTGGTCGTCGCCGTGAGTGTGGATGGCGATGAAGTATTCTGTACGGTGAGCGTGTCCAGGGACTGGAGGCCGATTTGGCTGCCGTTCCCGAACCCGGTGAGGTTCAGATTCCCCGCGTCTACGGTCAGCGTTCCATTCTGTCCAAGGCTAATTCCATTGGGGTTCACCCACATGTCACCCGTGCCCAGGCTCCCTGCATCGTAGGTATCGAGGACATTGCCGCCGTCGAAAGTGATTTGCGGCGTGGACTGCTGAGAGGTGATCGTGGTCCCGCTGGTTGCGTCTATCGCCGTACCGAACCCGCCACCGCCGTCGTAGTTGCCGATGTCGGAAGATGTCGGAATTAGCGGCGCCGCGGCGTTTGCGGTGACCGGCATGGCTACCGCGAGGGCCAGAAAGACGGCGATGGTCACCGCGCGGCGACGGAATGAAGATATTGGTGCGATATTCATGGCAGTGCTCTTGTTGGAAAGTGGATCTGCCATTTATGCGGACGGCGACGGACCTGATCGCTGTTTTTGATGCGGTAGAACCACACCTATAGGCCACTGCAAAATTGAATTTTCTGACGCGGTAAATCCCCTTCAAAGGGGCCGCTGAGGCACAAAAAATCCGGCGCGGTGGCCGGATTGAGTGGTGTTCATTCCGTGATGTATTCACGCGAGCTCTCACCATTTAAAAAAATCAGGGGTTTTTTCCTGTACTGTTTTTTACCAGCGGTACTGAATGCCGGCCTGGACAACCGGGTACCACTTAAAGCCGCTCAAAGACTGCTGCAGGCTGGGGATTTCTGCGGTATATGCATGTTGCGCATACGGCCCAACGCCGTGCGTTACGCTGACTTTTGGAGTGCCCTGATATGCGGCGCCTGCACTTACATTGAATGACCAGTGCGAGCGTCTTGAAAAACGCTGCTCATAGCCCAAGCCAAAATACGGATCAAAGGGGCTAATCGTGACTTTTGCAGGGGTCGCCAGGGCATAATATCCAGCGTTTGATGCTGCGGGGGCCAAGGACAGATTATTACCATTGATAAAAACACCTGCCGTGACATAAAACCCACGCCGCCAGGGATACCACTGCTCAGACACATAGCCGTTGAACAAATGAATATTCATGTTATAACTAGCTCCGCCCGAAGAAAGTTGCGGATCTACATTCAGCCCACCGATTTCTGCGGTTGTGGAAAAATATGGCGATTCACGGTACTGTGCTCCGCCAAATATGCCGGTTGTGCCAGCACCGGCGATTATGGAAAACGGGGAGGTTGCGCCGTCTGCAAGACTGTAGGTGGAGGAAAAAATGGAAAGAACTGCAAAGGCCAGTGCGACGATTAACGCCTTGCGATGAAAAGTTTTGTGTATGCGTGCCATGACGATCTCCGGAGTCGAGAAACAGGATGTTCCTGACCTATACCGGACGGACGGAGACCTGATCGTGGGTTTCCTTGGACGTAGTGAAGGGTGGCGGGGGTACCCCGCACCCCTTGAAAGTATCGAGCAAAAATTTTCATTTCACGGGGTGCCTCTTCAGTCTTTCAACCCAGGCGTCCATCGCCACCGCCAGGTCAGGACCGGGGTGGCAACGCCCCGTACCTGCGTCTGCCGGAACGGTCCCCAGTACCGTGAATCGAAGGAAAAACGCGGATCCCCCGCACCGTAGGCCCAATATTGTCCCGCCTTGAGCGTGATGATCCCCCTCCATTGCGGAAGCCGGACCTGCGGACGGCTGGTGGTATAAAACAATGGCTTGCTGTCCGGGACCGGTCGGCCCTTAATGATGACGCCATGACCAGTCTCGCGAATCACGTCACCAGGGCCTGCCACGATCGTCTTGAGGAATGGCGCACGTCCATCGGTGCAGGTGTTCGCGGCATGGGTTTTGTCCGCCAGCCAGCCGTAGTGATAGCCGGACGGCAGGCGCGGGCAGAGTGTCACGATCTCACCGGTGTGCAGCCTGGTTCCCTGTGTAATCGGCGTGATGGTCCAGATCCCCATTGGCTCGCTAGGCGAGAGGTTCAGCCGCCAGTTGCCGTTATCCCAGGCCGTGACGGCACCGGCGACAATCGCCCCGATCACAGCGACAGGTAGCAACCTCTTCCAGTGCCGCCGCCGGGTGGTGGTGAATGGGGTGTAGGAAAAAGACAGGGCGTTTTTAAGCAAGGGGGTCATCTTCGGTCTTCTCCTCGTCCTGTTCCTCAATACCACGGGTTTTTGCGGTCTCCACCGGCCCTTGTGGTTCAAGGCTTGGGGATTTTTCCGGAACCGGATTCGCTCCGACGAACCTGGCAATAACCGCACGGGGATACTCTGCTTCCTTATGCCCCAAATTGTTGCCGCCCGTTTCTGTGCCTGCCGATGCGGCCGTGCCTGGTGCAGTCGGTATCACTTTCTCCGCCTGTACCACGTCAATGGGGACCGATGTGGCCGGAAAGGATAACGTCGGCGGCGGTATCGCCCTGCGCTTGTTCAGCACTGGATCGGTGTAATAAACGATCTTCCGGCAATAGATCGGCGCATGGCCGGACACGAAAACCACCTCATCGGTAGCCGGTAACCGCATAAACTCTTCAGGCGTCAGCAGGGGCCGCTGGATGACCTGCTCATTCGTGTTGACATGCTGCAAAAGCACCTGCAACCGGTTGCCGGAATATTGCCGCTGGGTGTGCGAAGCTGTGAAATTCCCCACGGTTTTTGAAAGCTCTTCCGCTGAATCCACACGATTTGGGGTGTAGGCGATGCGGATGTGGCAGTTATCCGTAATCGCTTCGTCTTTCGTGTACTCACCATAAAGCTGATTCTTACTCTGGATGATCAACAGGGCTTTGAGGCCGTATCCGGCGATGAATGCCAGGGCTTTCTGAAACACATCCAGCTTGCCCAGACTGGGAAACTCATCGATCAACAGCAACAGGCGATGGGGATAGACGCTGTGCCCCTGGCCGGATTCATCAAAATCCATTCTTTCCGTCAGTCGCCGCACCACCTGGTTCAGCAGCAAACGGGTCAGCGGCTTGAGCCGGTCCGCGTCGGTAGGCGGGTTGACCATGTAGAAGGAGGTCTTGCGCGCGCAGGGTTTACCGTCGATATCCGGTCCACCCATCAGTGATTCCAGCGTGAAGTCCGAGACGGCGGTGTTTCGCGCCACCAACGGATCCCGGTAGACGCTCAAAAAACTCATGGCAGTGGACAGAACGCCCGAAGCCTCGTTGCTGGCCTTGTTCAGATAGCTTTGCGCCGCCTCGCCGGCCGCCTTCCAGCCGAATAGTCGCCATTGGTCCGTTTCTTGTCCGTTTTCCTGCATCTCATGCGCCGTATCGCGCACATAAGTCATGACGGCGGCGAACCCCGCCATCATTTTGGCGTCATCGTCCTCGTCACGGGCGTCCGCTTTCTCTTGCTCGATGCGTTCCGCGATTTTACGGATCGGACCGCCGTCGGAGAGAATGGCCTGAACCGTGGAGAGACACCGCTCATCGCCTTTCAATTCTGGTGTCAACTTGACGAAGATCACCACGCCGGACATCAGGTCAAAGCCGGTTTTCGCCCAGTGATCGTTCAGACCCTTGCCGTCGGGGTCCACGATCATAGTAGAGATATTCTGGGTGTCTTTCACCAGATTGTGGTCGAGGCGGATTTCATCCAGCGGATTGAATCTTGCCGATTGCAGATCCCAGGGCGCGAAGCGGATGCAGCGTTGCCCCAGCACTTTCTCTCGGAACCCTGCGGTCAGGTGCCAGTTTTCGCCCTTGATGTCGTACACGAAAACGCTGGCGAGCCAGGATAACAGTGTCGGAATGACGATACCGACGCCCTTGCCGGAGCGGGTCGGCGCATACACCAGAATATGTTCCGGGCCATTGTGCCGAAGATAAAAAGTCTCGCCGTTTTCCATGGTATGCGCGCCGAACAGGACGCCGCCCGCGTTTTGCGGAGAAGGGAGCAGCCCCGTGGCGTGGACCTCCACATCGCTGGCCCAGTGCGCCGAGCCGTGCAGGTCGTTTTGCACATTCGCCAGCTTGCGCGTGCGCCGGTAGGAGTAGGCGATGGGAAAGAGTAATGCCAGCAGGCCAAACACGCCCATCGTCGCGTGCGCGATTTGGAACACATGGGGCACCGGGCCGGTAAGTCCTTTGTCGAACTTCAGGCTCCAGACAACGATGTCCCACGGCGCATAGACAAAGGGTACCCCCATGGCGGCACCCAGGACCTTGTTATATTGAAAGGCCCAGGCGGCGTATTCGGTCGCAGCCCAAAAGCCGATGAGCGTGATGATGAGAAAGAGACCCAGCGCGGGCCAGACCACACGGGTCATGTCGCCCTGGGATTTGGGGATCTGATACAGATTGGGGTTCGCCATGACGGCACTCCTTACAGAGACGGTGGTTAACCCCCTCTGTAGGGCTGGCCGCCGCCTGATGGCGATGGCGGCCAGAACCGCGCGGTCAAATATTCCAGCGTATCCATTCATAAATGGCATTTATGCCTATCAAAATCAGAATGAATGGGAATGCAAACACCTTCAGCACCGGCGCGAACCCGTTCTCCTGGATGACATCGATGATGTAAAACAGGCAGGCCATGAGAATGAAAAATCCCAGAACAGTGAAGAGCGTTTCCATGGTTGTATCTCCTTATCAGGCAAGTTCCACGCCTCTTGGAAATACCGAGCAAGGTTTTTTTGACGCCAGACAATAAAAAGCCCCGGTTCCTCTGGCTAGCCGTTGGCGAAAGGTGTGGGTGGTTTGACTGAACGCCGCACCCAATAAAGGGTTTGCGGCCTTTTTATTGAAGAAAAAATCTCCGCCGATGGCAAATCCTCTGAGAACCAAGCTACGAACGGGTTTGCGGGAATCAAGGCACCAAAAACCAACACCTTTCGCCAACGGCTAGTTCCTCTGGCCGGGGCTGCATCCTGCGGGATATGGCACAATACTAAAAAGTGATGCTGTACCGCGCCTGAAAGCCACTGGTGTTCATGTGGATACTGTGGGATACATGAGATGGGCAGGTGGCGGTATTCGTAACCAACGCTGAATAGACCCGGTCCCACACCGCTAAAATCCACCTCCGCGCCAGCCTGGTAAAACAATCCTCCGACCATGTGCAACCCGGTTACATGTGTTGCGAAGTCGCGGCCGATGGCGGCACTGCCATCAAGAGAGACATATCGACCAATGGGGTAGCTATACGAAGCGCCAAAACCCGCGTAGGCGGTGCTGACGTGATACACATTGTCACCAGCGACACCAACGCGGGATCCACCGATTATGACTTCCGGCGAGAGGTTGCCGCCGTCAAATGGCAACAGCTTATCGGCACTAACCTGCAGGTGTTGATAGGTCAGGCCGTTGCCGGCGCCATCCACCATGTCAAAACCAACACCATAATTGTCACGGAACCGGTGGCCTACGGTGAGTTCGCCAGCGGGACGCTGGCGTTGATGCCATTGCCCAGGTGGATGCCCACATTGTCGTAACCAATGCCGATGCTCGTGGTTCCGGCCATAGCTAGGCCGGAGGCGTTAAGGGTCATGGCCGCGATGACGGGAATCAAAACTTTCTTCATGGGAAAATCCTCAAGGAAAAGGCGTTATCGCCTACATTCTTACCGGACCATGCGGAACCTGATCGCGGTTTCTCGCCCTGGAACGGTCGCCGAGATAGTGGTGTTGGGGGGGGGTGGGATAAAGAAAAGCGCCGATGTTGTTGCGGCTGCAGCCGTGCCCGATCCTTTTTCCTTTCCCAATCCCCTCACCACCGGTTAGGAGTCGCGTGTCCCGCGAAGGAGTGGACATAAAAAACCCCGGTTCCTGGCCGGGGCTACTGGTGGCGAACCTGGGCCGCACCCTGCAAGGGTGAAGTGGATATTACCGGGACAGTTCCTGCCCCTTGTCGATTTGCGACTGGCGCCCAAAGCCGCGCGCGGGACGCTCGACCTTCCGCTCTTCGATCTTCCGTTCCTTTTTACCGTCCTTGCGTTCCTTGACTTCAGCCTTCTTCTCCTGGGCCTGGCTGTCCTCGTTGCGGACCAGGATGCGCTTCTGGTCCTGTTCCTGGGCGACTTCCTGGGCCTTGGCCAGCGCCTGTTCCTGCGCCGATTCACGTTCAGGCAGTGCCGCAGCCTTTTCATATCCCGGCTGAACGGCGGCGCCCTTGAGATTTTCCGGAGCCTGCGCACGGCGGATTTCCAGCAGGCGGTCGGAAGTCAGCACCGCCGCGATGCCACGGCGGTTCAGTCCGTTTTCGTCCGCCAGCCCGGTGGATACCAAGGCATGTTTTTCGGTGGGCTGGAGATCCGTGAACGGAATCTGGCTGGCCTGGTGCAGGGCGTAGTGCCCGGACCCCGACAGCACCGAGAGATCCGCTTTGGCGGCGAGATAATTCCCCGCCGGGATGGTCACGCGACCGGTGGCGGCATCGTGTGTGTACCCGGCTTTGCCTGCTACATCAGACAGGTGCGGCGCGGACTTGAGGGGCATGTCGGCCACTTTGACGTCGAAGCGGTTGCGGTGGGCGGGCTTCCATTGCTCCTGTCCATGCTCATCCACCACTTTGACCACGACCTCCTCTTTGCCCTGATTCTTGA
>JAPTWR010000128.1 GCA_028065135.1 Acidithiobacillus sp. | reverse complement strand
AGTCGCCTCTCCACCCTCATGGAGCCCATGATCATGGTGGTGCTCGGCATCATCGTCGGCACCCTGGTCGTCGCCATGTACCTGCCGATCTTCAAGATGGGCGCGGTGGTGACGCATGGGGGGTGAAAAACGACTTTGGCAATATGCCCACGACTTTTCAAAAATGAGAATGTCATGAGACCACACCAGAAGGGATTTACGCTTGTTGAACTGATGGTGGTTATTGCCATGCTAGCTATCATTGCAGCAATTGCTATACCCAACTGGGTACAAGAAGTCCAGCAGGAAAACCGTAATGAATCCATTGATAATAGCCGATCCGCAATCCAACAGATGTATATCACCGCGTTATCTTCTGGTGGCGCGTCTCTATCCGTAAATTACAGCCCAAGCCTAACCACCTATACGATAAGCGCCACAGCCAGCGGGGTCAGTAGTACGCATACGATCCGTACTCCCGGAGGCACAACGCTCTATCTCGACGCACCTACCGCGTCATCGGTATCTTGCTTTGCTATTGACGGTAAGGGTTTCCCGACCACAACAAGCGGCTGTTCCATCCCTGCCAACCTGACTTATCCTCTTTCCTGGAGCGTGTCCTATGCCGGACAAACCGTACCTATTTCCGTCCAATAATACGGCATCCTGTCCGGAAAGCGGGTTCAGTCTGGTGGAGGTCATGGTGGCGATGGCGATACTCATGATCGCCGCCGTTTCGATTGGATATGTTTTAGTTTCTTCAAACCAGCAACTCGCTACTGTAGAGTATGCACTCCAGAATCAGCAGTACGGTATGCAGGCCACCCTGGCAGGAGCAACAGGAAGCACCACCTCCGTGGGAATTGGCGTTCAGTCACAGCCACAAACTGTGAATGTGACGATAACTACGACACCGCCAAGCCAACCTCAGGTTTGTACCAGCATGATGTCCATGATGATAAACATGATGCTCTGCTTTTTCGGATCGTGTGGAAACACTCAAACACCTTCCGCGTCTTCCGTTGTGGTGCAGGTGCCAACAGCATCCCTCAGCAGTTCATTTTCTGCCTTGCCCAGCAACCAGCAACCACCAGCCTGGTGGCAGCCATGATACAGACTCAGGCAAAGAACGCGGGCCAGCGGCGCACGAATGGCGCACCAGAAAGAACCTGGAGGGAAGAAACCGGATTGTCTCTTGTGGAGGTCATGGTATCGCTTGTCATCGCTTCCATTATCGGGGCGGCTATACTGACCACCTTATCCACGGTTTATCAGGATCGACAACAAACTCGCATTCTGACAAGCAGAATCATCGATACATCCATCATGAAACAGGCGCTCAATGCGAGTGTCACTACCGCAGGGGCACTCGTCACATCCCCGACACCATCTACTACTTCTACTGGTACCACCATTTCTACATCAGGAAACTTTTTCTCACAGATGTGGAACATGATGTTTGGCTGCACGGTGTTTAGCGCCAATGAAATCAGCAATAACAACGCGATGATTAATAGCTTCTTCGGATACCCAACGACATGGGGTAGTACAGCAAATACAGGCAGCAATGCCAATCTGAAGCACGTATCGTTGCCCGCGACTCCGATTGCCGTGACCTCGTCTACAGTATCGTTTGAGTGGATCAGCAACAACGGCGGTGGACAGGAACTTTGCCAAGGTACTCTTCAAATATCAGGCAACGTGATGCGCTACATCATCAGCTCACAAAACCTCGCCAGTGGCTCCTCCACTTGCACAGCAAGCGGACAATCGACGGCTGAAGCCGATTTCCCCATAGGAAATGGATGGTCGTTTCAGCCTACATTGCAAACCAAGACCGGTTGCTTAGGCCCCGCTTTCAGTTCACAACCAGCCGATGCCTTGGTAGCTATTAAAGCCCCCATGTCCGGTACTTCAGCAACCAGCAGTACAGCAAGTACACAGGTGTCCATATGCTTACCAAACTGGTAGAAAGAATGCGCCACGTTGGGATCGTTACCAGATTACTGCGGGCGAGAACAACGTATACCAGCAGTGATGAGCAGGGCATCGCATTGCTAGGAACAGTTTTAGTTCTCTCCCTGGTCATGGGCCTGCTCCTCTGGGGAACGTTGGTGATGACCCGGCAAAGCGCAATTTCAGCCTACCAAATAAATAATGACAATCAGGCACGGACGGCAGCGTTAATCGGCATATCTGCACTGGAGCAATATGCACAGCAGCAATATGCGCCAACCGCGTCTACATCTTCCAGCACAGGCAGTGGCATCTCAAACCCGTTCTCAAGTTTTCTTGGCGGTTTTTTAACGAACAGCACCCAAACACTGCCGACTAGTGGACCCGGAGCCGTTGCTGCTTATGTGCCAGCCGGAACAAATGCCGCAACATCCATTACATTTTCTGCGCCTTATATGGCGGCCACGGTATCCGCCGTCGTTACGGCGAATACTTTTTCCGTGTCGCCCTCACCCAATGGAACGCCGGGGCAGATTATTATCGCGTCACAGGGTGCCAGTGGATCGGCAAGAGCTACCGCAGTTTCAGTTTTGGCAATTAAAACTGTAAATAATACGCCGCCACAAATTCAAAATAAAATCACACTTAGCGGAACGGCCACATTAAAGGGCAATCAATTCGGTGGTGCATCTATTGGCGCAACATCTGGAAGTACGATAAATAACACACCTATATCTGGGCAACCTGGGAAACCATATGAAATTGGATCACTAAAAAACATCACAGTAGTATCTAGCATCCCTGCCGTTTACCCTGATGGATTCAAAGGTTACGCCTCCATTAAGCTGCTATACAATAACGGTAATCCAGAAATGATAATACCGCAAACGGCGTCATACATACAGAAAAATTACGGAGTAGCTCCAGGAACTTATTCTTATTGCACCAATATGTTTGGCTGCTATGGAAATACCGCTAGCACCGCTGAGTCAGCATTCAAAAATCTTGGCATATCCTATGCCCAAGGAGGAAGCATAAACCGTGGACAATGGACAGTGTCCACACCCCTGACAGCTTTTATATACAGCGACGGGGATGTATCTCTGACATTTCAAGGTACCGCATACATAAGCGTTGCCGCTGAAGGCCTTGTGTCTACAGGCGCGACCAATGGAGGCGGGAGCACCTCAAATGATCTATATCCGTTTGCTCAATACCCTGACGTATGTTCTATGTTCGAAAATGTATGTCAACAGGGGCAACCAATTCCTGATCTTGAAGGATTCTCTATTTCTTCAAATAACGGCATAACGCTCATTCATGGAACAACCATAGAGGGGAGCATTGGTTCAAATGGCATCATTGCATACAATGGTGCCGGCAGCATCACGATTAATGGCGCTGTTGTTGCTGCAGGTCTGAATGTTAGCGGTGCGTCCTCACTTGACCTGCAAGGAGCAACAAAAGGATCTGGTCTGTCATCACCCAATAATATCGCTACATTTAGCGGCGGGACACAACTTCTTTATTTGCAAAGCTTATATTGGAAATAGAATACACCTAACCCTCTATGCGCGGCGTTCATTTTCCAGCTTGTCGCAACGGAAGAACCCATAGAATGCCATCCGGTAAATGGGCGATGTGGAACATACCCGACTCGAATATCTGCATCATCTCCGCGTGGATCTGCGTTGGCGCGCGTCGCAAGCGCCAACCATTGATACGCAAGAACACGTCGGCAGCCGCAAAGGCGATGCGCTTGTTCCCGTCAACGAATGGATGATTGATCGCCAGACTTTCCAGCAGCGCAGCGGCCTCGGCCAGGATATCGTTGTAGTAACCCGTCTGCGGGCGGAACAATGCGGCCTCCAGCGACCCTGGATCGCGCAGCCCAAGCGCACCGCCGTAACGCTGCATCAGTACCGTGTGCATGCCAAGCACATCGGCTACGGTCAGGTCATCGTGCGGCACCGCTTACTTCGCCAACTCGCGGTAGAGGCTGTCAAATTCGTCGAGACTGGACGCAAACATAGAGCAAGACGCGATCTTGCGCCATCATCAGGTTTGCGTTCACCATTTGACCGACTAATACGGAATAGCTAACCCGTAGGGCAGAATCTCTCGGGCATGCGCCGGCACATTCTTGGCCGAGGTGGCCTTGGAATGTGTCCGGCGCACTATGGACTTCATGGCTGCGTGCCAGCTGCGATCTTCCGCGCCGACACCCTCTTCTGCCACGCCATGATCGCATCGATGACTTCCTGGTCAAAGTCCATGGTTTCATGTTCTTTTACCAGTTTTTTCACCGCCTGTACCTGCGTGGATATCTGCACGGTGCGGGCAATATTCTGGAAATATGGATCGGTATCCAGATAGCAGTTTTCCTGAGGCAAAGCGCGTTTCAATTTGAGCGCCTTGCCTTCTTCGGCATGGCACAGCACGGTTTTTGAGTTGATCTCCGTCACGCTATAGGCCCGCACGGACTTTATCGTCCCGCTATAGGGCACATGCTCCACAACCCAGAACCTGTCCCCCACTTCGGCATCGGCAAAATCCAGGTATTTTCCGTATGCATTACCCGTTGCAATCAGCATCACCATTCCCCTGCGTTTTGGAGGCCCGCCAGATACCTAGTGCCAGTAACAGCCAGGAAAAAATCAGCGCCGTCCCGCCCATGGGGGCGAAAAATGCCCAGAACGAATAGCCGGTCAGCACCAGCAGATAGAGTCCGCCGCAAAACAGCAGAACGCCCAGGGCCATCAGCAGTCCCGCTGCGCAGAGCAGGCGCCGCCTGCCGTACTGGCGGATCAACACGCCGATGAGCAGCAGCCCAAGCCCGTGATAAATCTGGAAGCGATCCGCAATATCGTAAATATGCAGCGCACGGCCACCCACCCTCCCCGCCACCAGATGATCCCCTGCCGCGCCGGCGATCACCGCCAGGGCCATCACCAGCGCCCCGAGCATGGCAAAATATGCTCCTGCCTGTATCCCGCATTTCCGTCCTGCCGAATGTCCCGCCATGTCATTCCTCCCTCGAATACCATCCCGGTTTATAGCCCATGTGGAGGGCCTCGAACAAATATGGCCCATCCGCCCCCACCGTTCATAAGCCTGTGCTATGCTGGCAGGTATCATTCTGGAGGGGTCATGACACTTCACAAAATTTGTATTCTGGGGGGCACGGGCTTCGTGGGGCGGCACCTGGCAGAGCGGTTGAGCCAGAAAGGGCACGCCGTGCGCATCCTGACACGCAACCGCGAACGTCACCGTGAAAATCTGCTGGTACTCCCCGGTGTGGAATTGATCGAGGCCAATGTCCATGACCCCGTCGCGTTAAAAAAACAGCTCGCAGGACGAGATGTCGTCATCAATCTCGTGGGAATCCTCAATGAACGCCATCAAGGCGATTTCGACAGGAACCACGTCGAACTCCCGCGCCTGGTGGTCGGCGCCTGCAATGATCTGGGCATCCCCCGTCTACTTCACATGAGCGCATTGGGAGCCAGCCCCACCGGTCCCAGCGCCTACCTGCGCTCCAAGGGGACGGGTGAGGAGATCGTCCGTCAGTCGAACGGGAACAGGGCGAAAATGGGACGCTTTGATGATCTGGAAGAACCCATGCCGCTCTGGAGCCATGGGCTCAAAACCACTTCTTTTCGCCCAGCGGTGATTTTTGGTGAGGGTGACAGCTTTTTCAACCGTTTCGCCGGGCTATTGCGCCGCATTCCCTTTTTCATTCCGCTGGCCCGATCGAAAGCCAGAATGCAGCCGGTCTGGATTGAAGATGTGGTCAGCGCCTACGTGCAATCCATGGATGACGAAAAAACCTACGGTCAAGCCTATGATCTGTGTGGTCCGAAAGTCTATACCCTCGGTGAACTGGTGGCCTATACCCAGAGTCTGATCGGCACCCGTCGCGTCATCGTGCCCCTCGGTGACTTCGCCGGCGATCTTCAGGCCAGCATCATGGAAAGGCTGCCGGGCCAGGTACTCACCCGCGATAACCTGCTCTCCCTGTCTATCGACAGCGTCTGTACCAGAAATGATCTGGCCGACAGTTTCCAGATACAGGCCACCTCTGTCGAGAGTATCGTACCCGGCTACCTGGGGGGGAAAGGTGCCCGCGCGGAGCGTCTGGCGGAAATCCGCAACCGGCGTTCCTGAGCCTCGGCCGGATCGAGATCACGCGTCGGACAACACCTGCGCCTCGCTCTGCAACCCCCAGGCCGCCAGACGCGTCCGATCGGCCGTGGACCAGACCGCACGATGCAGCGCGAGCATGGAGTTGCGATCAGTCAGCAGTATGTTGCGCTCACGGTTGCTGAGCCCTTGCGGACCCTGTTCCAGCGCCTTGTGGCAGAGTTTCGCCGCACGGGACCAGGCGGCGGTACGGTTACGCTGCAAGGCGGTATGTATTGCGTTGAAACGGGGGTCCACCACCACCTGAACAAAGGGATCCCCCTCTATGTGGGGCATATAGGCCATCCTATCCGCGCCGAGCGATTGCAATTCCTGCGGGACATGTACTTCTTCGGGGATGACAAAAAGATGACGCCGCTGGGTCCAGCGTCCCAGCGCGGGGCGACTCGTCCAGGCCGCCAGGGGCACCGCGGACGCCAGCCCCCCGAGTATGGGGACCAGCCAGGCAAAGTGCCACGCCCCCAGAAAGGGATAGAGTATCCCTGCCAGAATCAAGCCCAGCGCCGAACACCACCCAAAATAGCGTAGTGCATCCCGCCAGGACGTCTCCTGATCGCCACGGACTTGCGCGCCCCAGCTCACGCCGCGCCCCATCAGGGTCTGAATCACGAACTGGCTGTGAAAGGCCATACGGATCGGCGCCATGAGTATCGAAAATATACTCTCCAAAAACATACTGAGCACCAGATGGAAGGCGCCGCCGAAATGCTCTTTTCGGCCGTGCTGACGCAATACCCAGAGCACCGCCATGAATTTTGGCGACAGCAGTAAAATCGCCGTCACCCCAAACAGCCAGAAGGGCATAGGACTGACCAGCCAGTCCCAGTCGAGGGGGGTGATGACGCTGCCGTCACTGGCTGTATTGGCCCAGTGGAGCGAGCCCAGGGCACCCAGGATCAAAAACAGGCCCCACAAGGGCGCCGCCAAAAAAGACATGGCACCGTTGACAAAAAGAAAACGATGCGCCGGGCGCAGCCCCTCCCCTGCCAGCAAGCGCAGATGTTGAAGATTACCCTGCGCCCAGCGGCGGTCGCGTTTGAGATCGTCGATCAGGGTCGGAGGCACTTCCTCATAACTCCCGGACAGGCTGGGCACAAACCAGACTTCCCAGCCGCTTTTGGCCATGAGCGCAGCCTCGACGAAATCGTGGCTCAGTAGCGGGCCGCCGAGAGGGGCCCGCCCCGGCAATACCGGCAGGGCGCAATATTGGGAGAAGGGAGCGATTCGAAGCATGGCGTTATGGCCGATATAATGGCCGTCGCCCAACTGCCAGAAGCGCAAGCCGACGCTGAAAATCGGGCCGTACAGATGCTGCGCGAACTGTTGCAGGCGCGCATACAGGGTTTCGCGATTGACCGCCACCGGCTGGGTCTGAATGATGCCGACCTGAGGATTACCCTCCATCATCTCCAGCATCCGGTACAGCGTTTCGCCGTTCATCACACTGTCGGCGTCGAGTACCACCATGTATTCGTAACCCTTGCCCCAGCGGCGGCAAAAATCTGCCACATTCCCGCTCTTGGCCTTGTTATTGATGGGCCGCCGCCGGTAATGGATGCGCCCGAAAGCGTCCAAAGACTCGCAAAGCGCCGACCACACCAGCTCTTCGCGCAGCCAGATGGCGGGGTCGCGGGTATCGCTCAACAGGAAAAACTCGAAATGGGCGAGCGCGCCGGTCTTCTGTATGGATTTATAGGTGGCCTGGAGGCCCGCGGCGACCCGTTCTATCTCTTCGTTGTAAATCGGCATGAGTACCGCCACCCGACTCTGCGGACGCGGCTCGGCCAGGTGCAGTTCGGGGCTGCCCGGTGTGGTATCGGCGCGTCCACGCATGAGCAGAACGAACCCTACCAGCGCCGTCCAGAATCCTGCGGATATCCAGGCGAACAGCAATACAAAGATGAGCAGCGTCGGCAGTTCCAACCAGAAAGGCAGGCGGTCTGTCAATACCTGGTCCAGTGTCAGGCCAGCGCCGCATGCCGGAAGAACGATAAAAGTGCTGAGCCAGTAGCGCCGATACCGGCCGATGGCTTCCCATGGCCGGGCGCCGCCACGGCCCATATTCAGGCTTCTCCGGGTAGTACGCGCGGATGCGCGCGGATCGTGTGGTGGTTGAGCAGGGACTGGGCGAGGCGCATCAGGGCTGCGCCCCAGGCGCGGTTCAAGGGCCGCGAGGCCATGCTGGAACGCACGATGGCCGGTCCTACCTGATGCTGCAACCAGCGACAGGACTTGCCATCATGGGCGTCGCCCACGGGCAGACGGAGGGAAAGATCCAGTCGCGCATCCAGCTCGTCGCCGTTCCCCAGCGTCGCCAGAGCCAACTGTAGGCCCGCGAAGGCCTGGGCATAAAGCGCCTCACCTTCCATATCCGCGCCGCGCAGTTGCGCCACTACCTGTCCGCGAACCCACAACCGCTGGGCATCCGTCAATGACAGGCGAGCCATGTACTGCTCCACACGGGCCAGCACCGGGGCATTGTTTGCGACGACCATGGCCTCCGCTGTCCAACCCGCCAGCAGATCACCCGCAGGATTGACACTGTAGCTTGATTCATCCTTAAACATTACGTCTGCTCCTTTGCCGCGTGTAAAAGATATGTCCAGGTATTGCTCATCACCTGATGGTTCAGGGTTAAAAAACACCGTACATTACTGGGCGAACCCGGTTGCGGCTGAATGACGGCGATCACTCGCCAGAAATGACCATCCTTTTCCCATTCCAGTTTCTGGCTGAGAATTTTCGCACCGTCCGCAGCCTCAAGATGGACCTGCACTGGCGCGGTTTCCTGCAGTTTGGAAAGTGCCCCGCCCCCGAAATCGATTACCACCTTCCGTGCGCCGGGCACTTTTGGATCGTCGCCCAGATAGGTGCCCACCGGATGGGGCAGCGGGATCAGACCGTGATTATCGAGAAAAAAGCGCAGGGTATAGGCGAAGTGCAGGGGTGTTTTGGGTGCAGGTTCATGTTCCGGCACCCAGAACGCGACAATATTATCCATATCCCGATTGTTGGTGGGCAGTTCCACCAGACGTAGCTGCCCCTTGCCCCAATCACCGTCGGGCTGAACCCAGACGCTGGGGCGCCGTTGGTACTGGGTTTCGATACCCTGGTAAGCGGAGAACCGGCGATCCTGCTGAATCAGGCCAAACCCGACAGGATGATCCATCGCGTAGGTCGTGGTCTGGGCGTACAGCGGGTTGTTGATGGGCCTGGTCGTCCATTCACCATTACCGTTGGCCATGACCAGGTCGCTGGAATCGTGCTGGGCCGGGTGCCAGTCACCTGCGATGACGCCGCGTCCATGGCCGTGCCAGTACATGCTGGTCAAGGGCGCCAGTTCCAGTACCTGTACCGGCTTGCGCAGGTAGATGGTGGCCTTCACATGGACGATGGTGCTGTCCCCCTGCTGAATGGTGAAGCGATAGGCCCCCGTCGCAACGGAGCTGTCCATCAGCGCATAGACCACCATCGTGGTCGCATCGGGTTTGGGGCGTACCAGCCAGAATTCTTTGAAGTAGGGGAAGATTTCGCCGGAAGGCTGCGCCGTGTCGATCCCGAGCCCACGGGCCGAGGTCCCGTAGATGGCACCTTTGCCGACAGCGCGAAAATAGGTCGCACCCAGAAAGGAGATGAACTCGTTGTGATGCGGTGGATTGTCGAGCGGCGCGAGCAGACGGAAACCTGCATAGCCGAGTGTGCCGGGTATATTCTTGGGTACGTTCAGTTTGCCGAAACTGAAGTGCTCCAGCGTAAAGGGCACTGGCCTTACCGCACCGTCCACAACGCTGCGGATAACCACTGGCCGGTGAAACCAGGAGCCAGGCAGATAAAACTGTGCCTCGTACGGCAAGTGGTCACCTCTCCAGAGCGGTGAAACATCCTGAATCTCGGAATACTGGTCGGGCGTGAGATCTTTGAGAAAAGCCGGGATAGGCAAGGGCTTCGGGTTGTAGGTGCGGTCCACCAGCAATTTGGCCTTGGCCTCCACCGTAGCCATGCCGAACTCGGCGGCGTGTGCGGGCAGCGTTGCCGCCAACCCGGCCAGCCCAAGCAGGATGGCGGAAAGCGGCTTCAGTGATAGATGACGACGACGATAAATATTCATGACAGAACAGGAAGCAATACCTGTGCCATACTTGCAACATATTAATTTTTAATGTTTATTTATTTTTTGAGGCTTGATTTTGTCGCTTGTGCCCGACGTCATCGGAAAGATGACCAGAAAATCCACCGCGCAGAACCGCATCTCTTGCGGACGGATTCAAAACATACTTCATAGCGCAATGAAAGTATTATAGTATCGTCAGACATCCATGGACGAGTTCTATAAATGACGCCTTCCAACTATAAAAATGGCTAGGGGTAATAGTCGCTGATAAACAACAAAATAATCCTGAACCTGCATTCGCTCCACCATGGAATTCAATCTATCGACGCGACAACGCGCAGCCAGCAACATGATCAATAACCTTACGAATGAATTATATCATATTGACTAGGAAGGTTTTATGAGTACGGACAACTATGATGTCACCATTATCGGCAGTGGCCCCGGCGGTTATCGTGCGGCAGTTCTGGCGGCTCTGCGCGGCAAAAGAACCGCGATTATCGAGAGAAAGACCTGGGGAGGAACCTGTCTCAATCGGGGCTGTGTCCCTAAAAAGGACTGGCATGAAACGGCAAAATGGATAGAGCAAAGTCGTCATTTCCAAAAGCGGGGGGTGGTGGGTCCGGTGCTGAAGGGAAATATGACGCAAGCCTGGCAGCATCAGCACGATGTGGTGGAGACCGTCCGTAGCAGCTATCTTGCCTACCTCAAGCGCCTCGGGATACATCTTTACGACGGCACGGGCAGCTTCCTGGACGCCCGGCGCATCGCTGTTGAAGGGGTCGACGGACTGGTGGAAATCCATACGGAAACCAGCATCATCGCCACCGGATCGACGCCATCCCTGCCCCGGGGAATCGTTCCGGCAGCTGGCAAAGTGCTGACCAGCGACATGCTCTATGACAACGGCGTCCCGCACGGAGATCGGGTGATCCTGGTGGGTGGAGGGGTTATCGGCACCGAGTTTGCGTATATTTTTACCCAGCTCGGCAAACAGGTGGAATGGCTGGTGCACTCCACGCCTCTCGCCCACACCCGCTATTCGCCGCAGGCCAGGGATACACTCCATGCGGCGCTGGCCGGATTGGGTATCCATCCACAGTCCGGGTTCAGGATCCACCGCATGGAGACGACGACCGAGGGCGTGACCGTCTTCGACGACCAAGGGAAGCCGGTCCATGGCGATTGGGTGCTGCTCGCCACCGGACGCCATGCCTACACCGAAGGATTGGGTCTGGAAAACACTCGTATCACCCTGGACGATCATGGATTCGTGCAGACCGACGCCGCCCTGGAGACCGGAGAGCCCGGCATCTATGCCATTGGCGACGCTGTCGGACCGATCATGAATGCCAACCAGGCTCTCAACGACGCCCGGATAGTCATCCACAACCTGCTCAGCACCGAAAAGCAGGAACGCGACCCGCTCTGGGTGCCGGAACTGGTGTATTCCGCAGTGGAACTCGCGCGTATCGGTATGGATGACGAAGCGGCCGAGGACGCAGGTTTTGAACCCGCGGTTGGTTTTGCGGCTTTTGAGACTTCACCACGCGCACTGGGGCAGGACGACGGCGTTGGCTTTGTCCGCCTTCTGGCTGACATGGACAGCGGCGAACTGCTTGGCGGTGAAATCGTCGGGCGGGATGCCGGCGAATTGATTCATTTGCTTGCCGATGGCGGCGACCACGACGGGACGCTGCGCAGGATCGTCGAAACTCGCACCAACCACCCTTCCCGCGCAGAAGAACTGGTAAACGCCACCGAAACACTGGCGGCGCGTTGGGGTCTCGAAGAACAGATCTTTGGGCCCTCCGATTAATCGAGGGTATACAGAAAGCTACGCAAATCCAGCAGTTCGTCTTCACAAAGGGTGTGGCCCATGGGGTAGCGGTGAGTACTGACCGCATAGCCCGACGCGGCCAGTAGCTGCCGGGCGATCTCCATATAGGAAATGGGCAGGACGGCATCTTGCTGCCCGTGCGCCCAGAATACCGGCGGCGACTCGGGCGTCGCCACCGGCACGCGGGCACGCAACGGCAGGTAGGCACTGAGGGCCAGTACCGCGCGGGCCGCGTAGCCTGCGTGTAGTGCGGTATAGAGCGACATGGCGCCCCCCTGGGAGAATCCACCCAGAATGACGGCCGGTCCGCTGCCAGCCTCGTGATCCAGCAGTGCGCCGAGCCGCGACGCCATGTCCTGTAATCCCTCGGTGTCTTCGGCAGACTGCCCGCCGAAACCATAAACGTCATACCAGGCCCGCATCGGCCGGTCTCCGTTGACATGCACCGGGCGCACCGGCGCATTGGGAAACAGCCAGCGGAACCGACTCTCCGGGTCCACCATATCCGCCATCCCGGCGAGGTCTTCCATGGAGGCACCAAGACCGTGCAGGAGCACAACGCAAGGTGCTCCCGCTTGGCAACCGGGGCGTGTCAACAGACCCTCCGGCCAGATGTCAGGATTCAACGGCATGCCCGGTATTACTCCTCAGTGCGTCCAGCTTGCGGTACAAGGTTCGCTCGCTTACCCCCAGACGCTGCGCCAGGCCGCGGCGATCGCCACCATAATTTCCCCGCGCCCAGCGCAGGTATTGTGCTTCCAGATCCGCCAATGGAATGATTTCGCCAACACCGGGTATGGGCTGCCGGCCCGTCAAAGGCGAAGCCGGGCCGGATTCCTGCATTGGCGAATACTGAAGGTTTGCAGGCAGGTGTTCCGGAAGAATCCAGACATCGTCGGCCAGTAGCGCCGCACGCTCGAGAATGTTGCGCAGTTCACGAATGTTGCCGGGATAGTTATAACGGCGCAGCAGTTCCAGCGTATCGGCGTGAAGGTGCAGCCCCCTGGCCACCGACAGCCGTTGCAGGATGGCTTCCGCCAGCAAGGGCACATCCTCCAGGCGCTCCCGCAGCGCGGGCAGCGTGATCGGAAATGTATTCAGACGGTAATACAGATCCTGCCGGAAGCGCTCCTCCGCGACCATTTTTTCTAGCGGGCGGTGCGTGGCCGAGACCAGGCGGAACTGCGAACGGATCGGCTCCACGCCCCCTACCCGCCGGAAATGCCCCGTTTCCAGCAGACGCAGGAGTTTCACCTGTAGACTGAGCGGAATATCACCGACTTCGTCGAGAAAAAGGGTGCCCCCGTCGGCCGCCTCCACCAGACCGGTTTTGCGCGAATGCGCGCCCGTAAATGCCCCTTTTTCATGACCGAAGAGTTCGCTCTCAAAGAGCGTTTCGGACAACCCGGAACAATCCACCGCTACAAAAGGCCCGTTCCGACAGTGACTGGCCCGATGTACGGCTGCAGCGGCCAGTTCCTTACCCGTACCGGACTCACCAAGCAGTAATACGGCGGCATCACTGGGCGCCGCCCGGCGGATAAGCCTGGCCACGTCCCGCCAGACAGGGGAGTTGCCGACCATGGCGGGGGCAGGCAACGCCGTCGATTGCGGTGCCAGGGTCAGCAGTTCAAGAAAGTAGACGACTTTAGCGCTATCATTACGGATAGGGTAGAGATCGATCTGCGCGTTTCCGGAGGTATTGCTGTGCACCACATGCTGGCCGGTACCGGAGCTTTGGCAGGCGTCGAGGGGGCAATGATTGCCTCCCTGACGACAGGAGTAACCGGCGTCCTCCATGATTTCGTAACAGCGCCGCCCCTGCAGGGGCTTGCCGTCGCCGAAGACCCGCCGATAAGCCTGGTTGGCGGCGAGAACGGAGTAATCTGCACACAGCAGCACAGCCGGGGCGCTGAAACAGTCCAGCAACGATGTCATTTCCGCCCGCAACTGTCTGAGCAAATCCGTCATACCCCCTCCTCCACACCCTCCGCACACGGACTCGAGACCGGTGCAACGGGCACATCCTCACCTCTCACCGCGCGCATGTCAATTATAACAGCACCTGCCAATCCGAAACTGCCATTTTTGGCACCCGCACTGAGGCACCAGCCATGACAGCGACTATAGAGCACATGAACAGCCCTACAAATAAAATACAACGATCTGTTTATCATTATCCTTTCAAAGGGCGCCAGGATAATAGACTATTATCAAATAATGGCACAGAGATTGCTAATACTCTGATGTCCAAATACTCGACAGGGACGGGCGATATGATTTTCAGACAACTATGCACCCCCAAGGGCGGCCACCTGAGCTATCTGCTGGGTGACCCCGTCACCCGCGAGACCGTCATCATCGACCCCATGCCGACACACGTCGACACGCTGGAGGCGTTCATGATCGAGCGTGGCCTCGATCTGCGGTATATACTGCAGACCCACCATGAACCCGTCCATATCGCCGCGGCTACCGTATTGAAGGAACACAGCGGCGCCCGGATTGTCGCTCACGAGAGCGTCACCGATGAGCACATCGACCTGCGCATGCGGCATGGTGATGTCCTCTATTTCGGAGAGGAAAGTCTGCGGGTGCTGCACACGCCGGGGCTCAGCCCCTGCGCGGTCACCTATTGGTGGGAAGATCGTCTCTTCACCGGGATGACCCTGCTGGCCACCGGTGCGGCCCCCTGTACCAGCCAGAGCGATCCGCAAACCCTGTATCACAGCATCACCCAAAGTTTGCTCAGTTTCCCTGGGGAAACCCTGATCTACCCGGGTCTGGAAAGCAAAGGTCGGCGCCTCACCAGCATTGAGGAACTCCGCCGCAAGGACAACTGGTTTAACAATCAACGGGGCAAGGGCGCGTTCTTGCGCAGTTGTGCGCTCTTGTTGCCGGAGAAGTCTTCAGTAGAAGTAACTCGTAAAAGTGATGTAAACAAAATAGGGGCACAGGAGAAAGATGTGCACCATTACATGCCCGGTCGGAATATTCCGGCTTCTTTGTAGGAGGTAATTCATGGACATGTTGATCAATCCCACGGTGGTGGAGCTATCGCGCCTGCAGTTCGCGCTGACCGCTCTCTACCACTTCTTATTTGTACCACTCACCCTGGGTATGAGCTTTATTCTGGCCACCATGGAAACGGTGTATGTCATCACCGGCAAACAGATATATAAAGAAATGACCCAGTTCTGGGGCAAGCTCTTCGGCATCAACTTCGCCCTGGGCGTCGCTACCGGCCTGACCATGGAGTTTGAATTCGGGACCAACTGGTCCATGTACTCCCACTTCGTGGGCGATATTTTCGGTACCCCGCTGGCCATTGAGGGGCTGATGGCCTTCTTCATGGAATCCACCTTTGTCGGTGTGATGTTCTTCGGCTGGGACCGCATCAGCCGCAAGGCGCACCTCGTGGTCACCTATCTGGTTGCTCTTGGTTCCAACCTTTCTGCATTGTGGATTCTCATTGCCAACGGTTTTATGCAGAACCCGGTGGGTGGCACTTTTGATCCCAATACCATGCGGATGCAATTTTCCAGCTTTGTCGACCTGATCTTCAATCCCGATGCCCAGGCCAAGTTTGTCCATACCTCCATCGCAGGTTATGTAACCGGCTCCATGTTTGTCATGGGCGTCAGCGCTTATTACATGCTGACCAACAAGCGGAAAGATATGGCGTTGCGTTCCTTTCGGATCGCCACGCTCTTCGGTGTGATTTCCAGCATCGGCGTCATTACCCTGGGTGACGCCCTGGGCTACATTGATGCTCATAAACAACCCACCAAGCTGGCGGCCATGGAAGCCATCTGGAACACGGATTACAACACGGTGTCCGCGTCCTGGAACCTCATCGCCATCCCCAGCCGCAGCGAGCAGAAAAATCTCTTCGCGATTTCCATCCCGTATATCCTTACACCGCTGCTGACCCACTCCGAGTCAATGGTCATTCCCGGCATCATCCAGCTGGAACAGGAAGCCAAGCCAAAGATTGCCAATGGCATCAAGGCCATGATCGCGCTGAAGGCGTACAACCTGGATCATGGCAACACCCAGGCCTTGGCCACCTTCAAGCAGTACGAAAACGACATGGGTTATGGTTTCCTGGCCATGCAGTTTGCGCCTGATCAGGACCTCAAGAAGATCGACGCCACCAATCTGCCCAGCGTTCTGGACAAGACCGCGAA
>JAPTWR010000023.1 GCA_028065135.1 Acidithiobacillus sp. | reverse complement strand
TTTAAAAATATAAACTTTCGGTTAATTGTTATCGCATGGGGAATGGGATGTGTCTTGATAAATTCAATACCAATAAACTTGGTTAGAATATCTTGAATAAACTGGTCTGATAGTTTGCTTATATCATCTTTATTGTACATTTTTACTCGCCTATATTTTTATTTAAACCCTGATATCTTTCGTTGTTATTATTCCATGCTTGTACAATATGTAAAAAGATCAATTCTAAGCTTGGCGACAGTATATATTTGTATTATATATTGAGAAAATCGTGCCAGCAGAAAGAGAATGCGTTCATCTGTTCATTTGACCTTTGTATCATAAGTGCCCCCTCTCATGGTAAGGTATTTTGCTGAATTTAGGTGGATAAATGGTCCATGGATGATTCAGTCCATTTCAGCTTGCTTTGCATGTCGTCCATTAGGTTTTACTATCATGGCAGAATCATGATTGTGCTGCAATACTTACAGTTGATCCTCACGCTTTTAAGTAAAATTGCATCCTCAGATTTGATTTCCTGTCTCTTTTACCCTGTTAGTCCATTTCAGGGAGGTAACAATAAGCCGGGTACCACGATCTGTAGTGAACCTTGAAAACAGCAATGTCTAGCCCTTGCCGACTAATGTTTTCCGTCTTCAAGAGAAACTCATTATTGTATGCTTATATTGCCGTGTTAACTGTTAATCGATAGGGCCGGGCATACAATGTTGGAAGTGATCATTGGCCTGAACTGATATCTCCTCAGGCGTTATCCAACAAGCGAGGTGTTTGTTAAGGGTGTGATCCGTGAATTTTAGCTATGATTTTCCCGCATGAAAGCACACCATGGCAACGATCGTTTCGCTCATCTGCATGCTTGGTGTTTGCAATCAATGCGTTACTTTCCTGATGCATGAAAGCTCATCAAAGCCTCATGACACAATTTTTTTACATTTAACGATAAGGAACTGATATCAAAAAGCCCATCCATCAAAGATATGTTGAGTTAGGTTGTCTCTCATGCACATGGAAGAAAAGCCTTCAGCTTAATGGGGAAGATGAGGATATTTTCTTAGCTTGTCCAGAATGCGGCTCAAAAGCTATTACGCGGGTCTATAGGACCTCAATGCTTAAATCTCAGCGTTCTGAAGTTACTAAAAATATTAACAATCCATGGTGGAGATTCTGGACGTGATGGTGTACTAGACGGTATCCTCATTGTAAGCCAACACACTGAATCAAAAACAAGTTGATGGTTTCGGATCGAAACTCGACTGAATAATGTTCCACTTTCTTCTTCATGAAATCCTCCGTGATTCATTATATCCAATCGAGGGTTACCATGAGAATTAGGATACCTCTCGCAAAGGACGAGATGCTGTTGCCAGCAATGTCCGATTTGGCAATGTGCTGATCCCACTATGCATACAAGTCATCCTGAAGGGTGTGCGGCTTTTGACCTTTTGCTGGTTGTCCTGCTCGATCCTGTATCATGCAGTCCCCGATAGAATGGATAACACCAATACCCTGCAACAGGTTCCAATGATCGGGTGCATATCTCGAAGACTGATGTCCCAGCCAACCGGCTAGCAGCAAGGCGGGAATCATGAGCCAATTGAAACTTAACGGCCTTGAACCGAGTGACCGCATTGGTTTCTGGGAAGATTTTGCGTGGATAGTGCGCATGAGGAATCCCTCTTGAGTGGTTACTATATATTTATATAGCAATAATTCCGCACGACGCAAGTCCACTTTTCGCCTGGTGAACGGTTGAATGCCCTTATGCCGGTGGTGTTCCATCCCAAGGCAGAATGGCCTCTGGTTCATCAAAACGGGGGCTGTTTACCTTTGGGGTCACGGGAAAGCTTTCCCAAAGCGTCGCTGCGGGTTGTAAACAGGGTTCCAGATGTTTGCGCTGGGCGTGCGGATGCCACCAAAGCGCCCAATGCTGAGGATTCAGAACCAGCGGCATTCGCGGATGCACCGACTGCAGTGTGGGGGTGGCAGGAACGGTGAGAATGGCAAAGGTCTCCTCGGTTTGACCCTCTGTGCCCTTGTGTCGATCCCAGATACCGGCCAGCCCCAGAATGCTCTGATCCCTGGCCCGGATGAGTACGGGCTGTTTTTCAGAGGGATCTTCAGGAATAAAAGGCCACTCAAAATACCAGTCTGCCGGTATCACGGCTCGCCGCAGACGAAAGGCTTCCCGAAACAGCGGTTGCGTCGCGACGGTTTCCACCCGCGCATTGATCGGTCGTATCTGGGTGCGGGTACTCCAGCCCGGCAAGAATCCCCAGCGCATGGGCACCAGTTCGAGACGCAGATCCGGAGCCTGACGCAGGACCGGATGCCTCTGACCTGGTGCACGGTTGTAAGAAGGCGGGAATGCGCCATGCACCCGAAAAGCTCCCCAGGCCTGCTGAAGATCTTCTGGACTGTGAATGAATCCATAGCGTCCGCACATGCATCCTCCCCAAATTACAGCTTTTGCTGACCATGCTACCATTTTACCAAGGTCAGCGGAGAATCGCTGCGTCATGAGTCTTGCTTCTATGGCTAAATCGGAGCGCCCCCAGCAGGATGTGCCCACAGAACTCCTGGGCGGCCTGATTGAGCGGGTGACCTTTCATAACGATAACAATGGCTTTTGCGTCCTGCGCATCAAGGCCCGTGGTCATCGGGACTTGGTCACCCTGGTGGGCCACGCAGCGGCGGTTACGGCCGGTGAATGGATCACCGCATCCGGTATCTGGGTCACCGATCGCGATCACGGCCTCCAGTTCAAGGCGGCCTTTTTGAAAGTGTCTGCACCCACCAGCAGAGAGGGTATCGAAAAGTATCTGGGCTCCGGCATGATCCGGGGCATTGGTCCGGTTTATGCCAAAAAGCTTGTGAAAGCATTTGGAGAACAGGTATTTACGGTGATCGAAGAAACCCCGGAAAGACTGGCTGAGGTGGACGGAATCGGCCCCATTCGCCGGGAACGGATGGTTGCCGCCTGGGCAGACCAGAAAGTGATCCGGGAGATCATGCTGTTCCTGCATACCCATGGGGTAGGTACTGCCCGCGCTGTACGGATTTTTAAAACCTATGGCATCGATGCTGTCCGGATAATGACAGAAAACCCCTACAGGCTGGCCCGGGATATACATGGGATAGGCTTCAAAACGGCCGATGCCATCGCCATGAAAATGGGTATCGCGCAAAATGCCCCCATACGGGTGCAAGCCGGTATTTCCTATGCGCTGATGGAAGCCCGGGATGACGGTCACTGTGGATTACCCCACGAGGCATTGACCCCTCTGGCAGAGCAATTACTGGAAGTACCAATCGACGCCATCGAAGCAGCCATAGCAGCCGAAATACAGGAGGGGACCCTCATAGCCGACCAGGTGCAGAACACCCCTGGGGTTTTTCTGGCCCCCTTATACCGCAACGAACAAGGCATCGCCCAAATCCTGAAAAAACTCTGTGCGGGCCAGGCGCCGTGGTCGGGCATTGCCGCTGATGCGGCGATGGATTGGGTGCAAAAAAGGTTGGACATTGTCCTGGCCGATAGCCAAAAAGCGGCCATCCGTATGGTGTTGCAGGAAAAAGTGGCTCTGATTACCGGCGGTCCAGGCGTTGGTAAAACCACCCTCGTGAATGCCATTCTCCATATCCTGGATGCCAAAAAGTTGCGCATTGTCTTGGCGGCCCCGACCGGACGAGCCGCTAAACGGATGAGTGAAACAACGGGCAAAGAAGCCAAGACCATCCATCGGCTTTTGGAAATTAATCCGCTGGGCGGTGGTTTCAAGCGCCGGGAAGACTATCCCTTGGAATGTGATCTGCTGGTTCTCGACGAATGCTCCATGATTGATGTCCCGTTGATGCATGCGCTGCTCAAAGCCTTGCCGCCGACTGCAGGGCTGTTGATGGTAGGGGATCCCGATCAGCTCCCTTCTGTTGGACCTGGGCAGGTACTGGCGGATCTGATTGCCGCGCAAACACTCCCCGAAGTGCATCTGACGGAAGTTTTTCGCCAGGCCGCACAAAGCCGGATTATTCGGGCGGCCCACCAGATCCATGCCGGGCACCTCCCTGATCTCCGTCCACCCGAAAAGCTCAGTGATTTCTATTTTATTGACGTAGAGGATCCCGCTGAAGCGGCTGACAAGCTGGTGAAAGTGGTGACGACCCATATCCCCCGACGTTTTCACCTGAACCCCTTGCGCGACATTCAGGTGCTCTGCCCCATGAATCGTAGTGCGTTAGGTGCTCGGGCACTCAACGACGCTCTGCAGACGGCGTTGAATGGTGAAAGCACACCGCTAGTCGAAAAGTTCGGTCGGAGATTCGCGCCCGGTGATAAGGTCATGCAGATTCAGAATGACTACGAAAAAGACGTCTTCAACGGCGACATCGGATTTGTGCAGGCGGTAGATACCGAAGAAAACACCCTGACTGTGGACTTTGAGGATCGTATGGTCAGCTATGGTTTCGGGGAGTTGGATCTGTTGCAACCGGCCTATGCCATCACAGTCCACAAGAGTCAGGGCTCGGAATATCCCGCAGTGGTGATTCCTCTGAGTACGCAACACTATCCCATGCTGCAGCGTAACTTACTATACACAGCGGTAACTCGGGGCAAGACGCTGGTGATACTCATTGGCCAGAAGAAAGCGGTAGCCATGGCGACACGGAACGGTTCCAGTAAAAGACGCTGGACAAAACTATGCGATTGGATGATATGACAATACTAACGCACTCATTCAACAGTTAAGCACTTTAAAAACCATCATCGCTATCTTGCTTCAATAATTTTTTACAGCCTCTTATTAATATTATGAGTATTTGACTCACTTCGTAATGTTAATTGAGGATACTATCATGAGTAAACCACTTAAAGTTTATTATTGTCGTGATTGTGGTACACGGATGCCGCTGTACTACAAGAAAGATCAACCTTATAGAGATGATGATTGGAAGTTTTGTATTACGTGTAAGAGTCGTAATATAATTTATCAGAAAGAAGTCTGGGATTACAAACGGGAACAGGCTGCTAAGAATGCGGATACATTAGCGCAGAAAAGCGCTGTGCAAAGGTCAGCTAAACTCTGGGGTAACGATCAAGAAGGAGTAATTGAGGAATGGTAAGAAACTGATATTTTTTAAATTGCTAAAAGAGCAGCCCGATCAGGCAGGATTATAATATGATCTTACCTGATCTATGGCTTTGTGTGGCATTGCGAGTTGATATCAGCTAGTCTTACTAGAAATGCATCGATCATTAAGGAGTACGAATCATGAAGGTCACAGCTACTTTATCGAGCAAGTTCCAGATTTCCATTCCCAAGGCTCTGCGGGATGAACAGCACTGGAAAGCCGGACAAGAGTTTGTCTTCATCCCCAAAGGTAAGGGTGTCTTGGTGTTACCCGTGCCCGAAAAGGAGCAGTTAGTCGGCATTGCCAAAGGAGCTCGAGCTCACATTGACGATTTTCGTGATCGCCAGGATCGATTCTGATGGATTTAATGCCTTGCGTGGTCGATACCTCAGCATGGATTGAATGGCTTGCTGACACCCCCACCGGTAGGCGTCTGGGAAAACAGTTTCCAGAAAAATCACATTGTATCGTCCCCACCATCGTACAACTGGAGCTTTCGAAGTGGTTAGTGCGTGAGGTTGGTGAGGAGCAGGCCGACCAGGTAATTGCCTATACGCAGAAATGTATTGTTGTGCCGATGGATACGGTCATTGCGCTACTGGCGGCCGATCTGCACCGTGAATATAAACTCGCCACGGCCGATGCCATCGTTTACGCAACAGCGAGACGTAAAGAGGCCACTTTGCTCACCTGTGATGCCCATTTCGAGGCTCTGCCTGACGTATCGCTGTTCTCCAAGAGCATTGAGAAAGATTGACCGAAGCTAAGAATCAGCACATGTGAGGGATGATTGAGCCGAACAAATACTACAGTACAATAGTGCTTAGTACGCAGTAGCTGCGCCCATCGTCCAACACTCATGAACATAATCGTACCGGTTCTGACCGAAAACAGCTTTCCGGTGATAGCGGAACGGCTTAATTTTTTATCTGATCAATCCACTGACACAACTCAGCGCGGAAGACCGCTTTGTGATTGATCAACGGCGTTCAATGAAGAATAGTGAGGATGACCATGGGTAATCAATCAGTTGATAATTGGCATCGGTTTTGAACTCGATGCTTTCCAGTTTTACACTCTGTGCTTGGGGGCAGCCTGAATTTCTGCACCTGTTGCGCGCCGATTTACTGGCACAGGACGTTCTGTTTGCGCCCTTACAAAGTGCTTTAGAGCATGGCAGCTATGCACTACTGGATAATGTCACGCTCATGGAGCTGAATCGCCGCGAAAATAACCAGTTACTCTGCATGGATTTGGGCGTCAGTTATGCCAGCACCATACCCGGTTGCGCCTGTCAGGGTGATCCGGCACCAGAAACTGAATTACCAGAATATACAATGCTCAGGATACAAATTGAACGCGTATCAGCCATTTTTTCATTACAGATACTGATCCAATGACATCCATCAAAAAATCCGTAGCCGTGCAGATTTTTGTGGGTACTATCCAGTTGTTACCCCAATCAGCTCGACCCAGCGGTATATACAAAATCCCGACGAAAATGCCGGTGAAATTGGAAATAAACGGTTTTGAAGGGGATCATCAGGCAGACCTACGGGTTCATGGTGGCCCAGATAAAGCTGTTCAGTTATATCCCGTTAAACATTATGAAGCATTGGCAGAGCGCTTTCCGACACTGCATGAAAAATTGTTTCCAGGTGCTATTGGCGAAAATATTTCATGCCCTGATCTGGATGAACATGATGTGCATATCGGCGATATCTGGCGATTAGGTGAAGGGCTCTTGCAAATATCGCAACCTCGCAGTCCCTGCTGGAAAATTGACGAGAAACTGGATTGCCAAGGTGTGGCAGCCTATATCGCCGAAACCTCCATAACGGGATGGTATTTTCGTGTTCTTAAGGCGGGCATGGTTAAGGAGTACGACAAACTGGAGTTGCTGGAATCCGTGAATGAATGCTATCGCCTGAGCTCATTGCTGCAAGAGATGCGACGCGACGATCCGGAGGCTATGGGTGTGCTGCAAAAATGGATGGAAGCACCTGGCCTTGCCGATAACCTTCGACTGAAAATTGAAAAGCGCATCATCTATCTGAAAGATACACACCGATAAGGCCGTCCTGTCATCCTCTATTAGAATACAGCGCTGCCTACCAGAAAAACACTCAGATCGATTTGATGCAGGATCAAATTCGTCAGTTAGGAAAGCTCGTTGAGCAGGAGTTGGATCATGAATGATCAAGGATTTGTGGAACTCATGGAGAGTGTGCGCTGGATGGGTCGCCAAATGCGCGGTGATGAAGCGGATGGACGGACTATCCAAATTCCGGATCCCAATGTGAAAGCCATCCGTGAAACCACAGGACTTTCTCAGTCGCAGTTCGCTCTGATGATCGGGGTAAAGCTCAAGACACTGCAGAATTGGGAACAAAAACGGGTGCGGCCTGCTGGACCAGCCAGGGCGCTTTTACAGATTGTGGCTGTCGATCCTCATGCGGCCATTCGTGCTCTCAAGGGGCATGCGGCCTGAATCGAGATAACAGTAAAAGCTTATTTACGCCTGCGTCTCAGATTTGTAAGATCACCAGTAAGGAAAGACTTCTGCTGCTTTTGCAGGCTTGATCGTGTTGTCCTGCCCATAGAAAAAAAGGATGCCGCTCATGATGCACTGGATGATGGATAGTCGCGCCGGTTTTCTGTTTTTGCTGATAGCGGCCTTTGTCATCGCTGCACTGGTCTATGCGCTTCCAATTTTTCTGGCCTGGACCATGGGAAGTCCTTACCTAAGTGCCATCACGCTCCTGGACATCTTTCTGGGATGGACGGTACTGGGCTGGATTGCCGCTTTAATCTGGGCCATGGCTTCAGGTAACGGCGGCACCTTTGATGAGGATGGTCCCTCCCGGCACAAACCCTCCTTCTGAACCATTTCTGGTTTCTACATCCCTACAAAAATTGACGAAAGCCCCTGAACCTCGCACCATGGGCGGGAGTGTTTTCAGGAAGCCGCATCCCGCAACATGACCGAACAAGAAATCGAAGAAGCCCTCATCCAGAAACTGGGCGATCTGAAGTACAGCTATCGTCCGGATATTCATGATCGGGCCGCACTGGAAGCTAACTTCCGCCATCATTTTGAATCCCTGAATCACGTTTCCCTCAGTGACAGTGAATTTTCCCGATTGCTGGAGACGATTGTGACTCCCGATGTGTATGCGGCGTCTCGCATCCTCCGGGAACGCAATCATTTCGAGCGTGATGACGGTACGGCGCTGCACTATACCCTGGTCAACATCAAGGACTGGTGCAAAAACACCTTTGAAGTGATCCATCAGCTGCGCATCAATACCGATTACAGCCATCATCGCTATGACGTGATGTTGCTCATCAATGGCGTACCCGTCGTCCAGATCGAGCTCAAAACCCTGCAGATCAGTCCCCGTCGTGCCATTCAGCAAATCGTCGAGTATAAGCATGATCCCGGTAACGGTTATGCCAAGACGCTGCTCTGTTTTCTGCAACTGTTCATCGTCAGTAACCGCAGCGATACCTGGTACTTCGCCAATAACAACAGCCGTCATTTTGCCTTCAATGCCGAGGAACGCTTTTTACCCCTCTACCAGTTCGCACGGGAAGACAACAGCAAGATCACCCATCTGGATGATTTTGCCGACGCCTTTCTGGCGAAATGCACGCTGGGGGAGATGATCAGCCGCTACATGGTACTGGTCGCGAGCGAACAAAAGCTCCTGATGATGCGGCCGTATCAAATCTACGCGGTCAAAGCGATCGTGGACTGCATTCATCAGCATCGCGGCAATGGCTATATCTGGCATACCACCGGCAGTGGCAAGACCCTGACCTCCTTCAAAGCCTCGACCCTCCTCAAAGACAACCCCGATATCGACAAATGCCTGTTTGTGGTGGACCGCAAAGACCTCGACCGCCAGACCCGCGATGAATTCAATCGCTTTCAGGAAAACTGTGTAGAAGCCAATACCCACACCGGTACCTTGGTGAGCCGTCTGCTTTCCGACGACTATGCCGATAAGGTCATCGTCACCACCATCCAGAAACTCGGTTTGGCTCTGGATGGGAATCATCGCAACCATTACAAGGAAAAACTGGAACCCTTACGGCATAAGCACATGGTCTTCATTTTCGATGAATGTCACCGCTCCCAGTTTGGCGAGAACCACCAGGCCATCAAGGAATTCTTTCCCAACGCTCAGCTTTTTGGTTTTACGGGCACCCCGATCTTTGAGCAGAATGCCAATTACCAGCAGATCGAGGGAGAACAAGCCTCCTATCGCACCACCGCCGACATCTTCCAGCAGCAGCTCCACGCCTACACCATCACCCACGCCATTGATGACCTCAATGTCCTGCGCTTTCATATCGACTACTACAAGCCCGATGGGAAACAGGCACCGAAACCGGGAGAAGCCTTGGCCAAACGCGCCATCGTCGAAGCGATTCTCTCCAAACATGATGCCGCGACCGCTGGACGCAAGTTCAATGCCCTGCTGGCCACGGCATCCATTGTCGATGCCATTGAATACCACAGTTTGTTCGAGACCATGCAGGCCGAGAAACAGGCCGAAAACCCCGACTATCATCCCCTGAACATTGCCTGCGTTTTTTCTCCTCCTCCGGAAGGGAATCAGGATGTCCTGCAGATCCAGGAAGACCTGCCCCAGGAGAAAGCCGACAATGCTCAGGATCCGGATCGCAAGAAAGCCGCCCTACAGGCCATTATGGCCACGTACAATCACCGCTATGGTACGAGTCACCGTATCGGGGAATTCGATCTCTACTATCAGGATGTCCAAAAGCGCATCAAGGATCAGCAATACCCCAACACCGATCTACCCCATGCCCAGAAAATCGATATCACCATCGTCGTGGATATGCTCCTCACCGGTTTTGATTCCGCCTATCTCAATACCCTCTATGTAGACAAGAATCTCAAGTACCACGGACTGATTCAGGCGTTCTCCCGCACCAATCGGGTACTCAATGACACCAAGCCTTATGGCAACATTCTCGACTTTCGCCAGCAACAAGCGGCCGTAGACACCGCCATCAGCCTGTTCTCCGGACAATCCGGGGAACAGGCCAAGAAAATCTGGTTGGTGGATAAAGCGCCGGTGGTCATCGACCGCCTGCAAGGTGCTCTGGGGCAATTAGAGACCTTTCTGCAGTCGCAGGGATTACCGGCTGCCCCGGAAGCCGTACCGCAGCTGCAGGGCGATGCAGCGCGCTGTCAGTTCATACAGTGCTTCAAAGAAGTGCAGCGTTGCAAAACCCAATTGGATCAATACACGGATTTAACTCCTGAAGAACGGGAATGCATTGAACAGATGGTTCCGCCAGAAACCTTACAAGGCTTTCGGGGGGTGTATCTGGATACGGCACAGCGGTTACGCGAGCAAAGAGCACAAAACCGCGAACAGACCAGTCCGGAAGTCGAGCAGCTGGATTTTGAGTTTGTCCTTTTTGCTTCCGCCGTGATTGATTACGACTACATCATGACTCTGATCAGTCGTTACACGAACCCTACACCGGGCAAACAAACCATGAATCGGGAAGCACTGGTGGGATTGATTCAGTCCGATGCTCAGTTCCTGGATGATCGGGAAGAGATTACCGCTTATATCGATACCCTGAAAGCGGGTAAGGGATTGGATGAATCGGCTATTCGCGAAGGATTTGAACAGTTCAAGAGTCAGAATCAACAGCAGCGGATACAAGAAGTCGCCCAGGCGCATGGACTGGATACCCAAACCCTTCAGGACTTCATGGCCCAGACCCTGAACCGGATGATTTTTGATGGAGAACAGCTCAGTGAATTACTGGCGCCTCTACAGTTAGGTTGGAAAGCCCGCACCCAGAAGGAAACCGCGCTCATGCAGGATTTGATTCCATTGCTGCATAAACAGGCTCAGGGGCGGGAGATTTCGGGGCTGGAGGCTTATGAACAGTAAACAGTCCAAGAACGCGGCTATCACGCGATTGGAAACAAAGCGTTTGCAGATTGATGAATTAAGCGTGGAATACCCGCTACGGCAGGATGAACTAGGAAAGTACAACGGATGAGTGGAATAACAAATAATGGACGGGTGCCCAGGCTGCGGTTTCCGGAGTTTCGGGGGGCGGAGCCTTGGAAAGTAAACCGCTTTGATGAAGTCCTTTCGCCAGTAGTGCGAGAAAGGCCAAAACCAGCTGAGACATATCTGGGCCTTGGCCTGAGAAGTCATGGGAAGGGCACTTTCTTGAAGCTGCTCGAAGACCCTGCGAAGAACTCAATGGATCAACTATACGAGGTGAAGGCCAACGACCTGATCGTGAACATCACGTTTGCTTGGGAAGGAGCGGTGGCGATTGCTAAAGAGCGTGACGAGGGAGCACTGGTGTCACACCGATTTCCCACCTACACATTTGAGAAAGGCAGAACGACCCCTGGATTCTTCAGATACTTTATCCTCGATAAACAATTTGTTTACAACTTGGGCGTGATTTCTCCCGGCGGAGCGGGAAGAAATCGGGTGATGAGCAAGAATGACTTTATGAAGCTGCAAGTTGCGCTCCCAAGTCCTGCAGAACAACAAAAAATCGCCGAATGCCTTTCCTCCCTCGACGACCTGATCACGCTGGAGGCGCAAAAGCTTGATAGTCTCAAGGCCCATAAAAAAGGGCTGATGCAGCAGCTTTTCCCCCGCGAAGGAGAAACACAACCCCGTCTTCGTTTTCCTGAATTTCAAAATGCTGGGGAGTGGCAAACTTTGCCACTCGCTGCCTTGGCCGACAAGATTATGGTCGGAATAGCAAGCGCTGCCACTCATGCATATCGTGAAACTGGCGTGCCTATGCTGAGGAATCAAAACATCAAAGAGGGAAAAATCGATGATTCCAGCCTTCTATTCATCGATCCCGCTTACGAAGCGGCTCACAAGAACAAACGATTGAGATCGGGAGATGTCATCACGGTTAGAACTGGCTACCCCGGTTTGTCTGCGGTTGTTACCGAGCGTTACCACAACGCGCAGTGTTTTACGTCTCTAATAACTCGGCCAAAGAAGAGTCTTTTGGACGCAAAATACCTTTGTGCATTTATAAATTCTGAAATAGGAAAACGATTTGTTTTGGGCGCAGAAGCGGGAGGGGCACAAAAGAATGTAAATGCTGGTGTCTTAGAGGCACTACCCGTGTATCTCCCAGAACTTGATGAGCAGAAACGCATCGCCTCATGCCTAACCAGCCTCGATGACCTCATCACCGCCCAAACCCAAAAGCTCGAAGCGCTCAAGACCCACAAAAAAGGCTTAATGCAGCAGTTATTCCCGCAGGTCTCTGAGGAATAGGCATGCCCAGCCCCAAAATTATCATCATCGCAGGACCCAATGGCGCCGGTAAAACCACCTTTGCCCGATCCTTTCTGCCCGATGAAGCCCAGTGCCCACGTTTCATCAATGCGGATCTGATCGCAGCCGGTCTATCCCCCTTTGCCCCTGAAGTAGCCAACATGCGGGCAGGACGATTGATGCTCGAAGAAATTGCCGCCTGTGTCCGTCGTCGAGAAAGCCTGGCCTTTGAAACCACTCTTTCTGGTCTCACCTATTTACGCCATATTCAACAATGGCGATCACAGGGATATGACGTGGAACTGTTTTTTCTGGCCTTACCCAATGCCGAAACTGCCATTGCCCGAGTGGCCGAACGGGTGCGTCAGGGCGGTCACGATATCCCTGAGCAGGTCATTCGCCGCCGCTTTGATGCGGGATTACAGCACTTCGAGCAATACTATCGATATCGCGTCAATAGCTGGGCGAAGTATGATAATAGCGGTCCAGAACCTTTACTGTTGGAATGGGGAGAAAATCCATGAATACCGGCAAAGACATCGCCCAGGCCCGTAATCCGGATTTGCGCGCTTCCATGGCGGCCATGCGTCGAGCCGCTCAACTGGCCAGACAGATCGCCATACAAACTAATACCGGCATTGTGATGGTCCGGGATGGGCAATGCGTCCGCATTTCCGCCCAGGAACTGCGCGAAGCCGATGCCGAGGCCCAGAAATCATCCGGAACCGCCGATGTCTGAGCGAAACACTTTTTCCCAAGGGATCCCCTGCCATCATGACTGAAATCGACCAAAAACAACTGGGCAACACCCTCTGGGGCATTGCCGATCAGCTACGCGGTGCCATGAATGCCGATGACTTCCGCGATTACATGCTCTCCTTTCTGTTTCTGCGTTATCTGTCCGATAACTACGAAATGGCCGCAGCCAAGGAACTGGGTCCCGATTATCCGCGTCTGGAAGCCGGTGACCGCCGTACCCCACTGGCCCTCTGGTATGCCCACAATCCCGAGGATATCGACGCTTTTGAAACGCAGATGCGCCGCAAAATCCACTATGTGATTCGTCCTGAATACCTCTGGGGCAGCATCTCGGAACTGGCCCGCACCCAAAACGCAGAATTGCTCCATAAGCTGCAAAAGGGTTTCGATTACATTGAGAACGAATCCTTCGCCAGTACCTTTAACGGCCTCTTTTCGGAGATCAATCTGAACTCCGAAAAATTGGGTAAGGACTACAGTGCCCGCAACCAACAGCTATGCACGGTCATTCAGGCCATCGCTGCGGGATTGTCCCAATTCTCCACCAATCAGGATGTCCTGGGCGATGCTTATGAATATCTAATCGGCCAGTTTGCCGCAGGATCGGGTAAAAAGGCGGGCGAGTTTTACACCCCGCAACAGATTTCCAGCATCCTCTCCGGTATCGTCACCCTCGACAGTCAGGATCCGGCTACCGGCAAGAAAAAACAACTGGACAGCGTTCTGGATTTTGCCTGTGGTTCAGGATCGCTACTGCTGAATGTCCGGCATCGCATGGGATCGCATGGCATCGGCAAAATCTACGGACAGGAAAAGAACATCACTACCTATAACCTGGCGCGCATGAACATGCTGCTTCATGGCGTCAAAGACTCCGAATTTGAAATCTACCATGGCGACACCCTGGCGAATGATTGGGACTATCTCCGCGAAGCCAATCCCGCCAAGGCTCCGCAGTTTGATGCGGTAGTGGCTAATCCGCCGTTCAGCTATCGCTGGGAACCCAATAGTGCGCTGAGTGAAGACATGCGTTTCAAGAACTACGGTCTGGCGCCCAAATCTGCTGCTGACTTCGCCTTTTTGTTACATGGCTTTCATTACCTCAAACCTGAAGGCGTCATGGCCATCATTCTGCCCCATGGTGTGCTGTTTCGCGGGGGTGCGGAAGAACGCATCCGCACCAAACTCCTCAAGGATGGGAACATCGACACCGTTATCGGCCTGCCCGCCAATCTCTTTTTCTCCACCGGCATTCCGGTTTGCATTCTCGTCCTGAAAAAGTGCAAGAAACCCGATGACGTGCTCTTCATCAACGCTGCCGAACACTTTGAGAAAGGCAAACGCCAGAATCGCTTACGCCCTGAAGATATCGACAAGATCATCGACACCTACCAATTTCGCCGGGAAGAAGAGCGTTACGCTCGCAGGGTCCCTATGACCGAGATTGCGGACAATGATTACAACCTCAATATCAGCCGGTATATCAGCACAGCAACACCGGAAGAGGAAATTGATCTGCAAGCCGTCCATCAGCAACTGGCGACACTGGAAGACCAGATCGCCGAGGCTACCCAGCGGCATAATGCCTTTTTGCAGGAATTGGGGTTGCCGCTTCTGGGCAGACATCACTGAATCTATAGGGCAAACCGTTTCCACGGCTCACCAGGTAGTCATTCAGATGGGTTCTTTTTTTATGAATAGAGAGCATGCAATGTTCAACATGGTGACACGTACCGATAATCAAGACGAAAAATCCAACATGATGAAAGTGCTGGATTACGCCTATGAAAAAGCCACAACTGGCGGATTGGGTTTGGAAACAGCCATAGAACTTGCAGAAGATTATCTTCAGAAAAATGACGGAGATCCCGAGAAAGCGGCTGAGAGCCTCATCAGTTGGCAGATAGCCAAAGCGGGCACTGCCGGTTTTTTATCGGGGATGGGTGGATTGATTACGCTGCCCGTGGCCATACCGGCAAATATTGCCGCTGTAGTGTTCATACAAATACGAATGTCAGCGGCCATTGCGCATATGGGCGGCTATAACCTGCAACAGGATCAGGTGAAAACATTTGTATATATGGCTTTGACCGGTAATTCGATCGCCGACATCGCCAAAGATTTTGGCATAAAGTTCGGCGTGAAAGTCGCCGAATCCGCCATTAAAAAAATCCCTGGAACGATTTTGATAAAAATCAACCAAGCGGTAGGGTTTCGGCTGGTCACAAAAGCGGGAAGTACAGGCCTCATCAATATGGGGAAACTTGTGCCCTTCCTTGGTGGAGCAATTAGTGGGGCTTTCGACTCTGTGACGACGCGGATGATCGGCAAAACAGCCAAGAAGATGTTTATTACCGAGGGGGTAACCTACTTCGATGAATAGAGAAAACGACATGAAGAAAAACTGCGTCGCCACTCTTGTCGTGACCACGGCCCTCAATGAGGTTGAAATAGTCACCGAACTGCTGCATCCCCGATGGGAACGGAAGCAGGCCCATTAACGCCCACCCAGAGAGAATGAAACCATGAGCATCTTGCAAGAATTGGAAGCGGCTAAAAAAGCCAAAGAAGCCGCTGATAAACGGGTGGAGGAGCTTCTCAAACAAGCCAAGGACGAAGGATTGGCAGAAATACGCCGGATCGTTGAGGACTTGGGATTGACCGCCAAGGACCTCCTGAAACTGGTTCCTTCTGAACCGCAGAAAACGCGTCGCGTGCGCAAGTCCCCAGCCTTTTGGTATCAGCATCCAACGGATCCCAATCTGGTCTGGAAAGGAGCAGGACCCAAACCTGCCTGGTTCAAGGCGTTGAGTGAAGAAGCCCAACAAGCCTGCAAAAAAGCGGCGGGTTGAATCGATGAAAGCCTCTACCGGCAGTAACGTGGCCTCTCCGCAGGCGCTCGCCATCACCGCACTGGCAACGCGCTATCTGTTGGACAATGAATTTTCTGTGGAACCCCAATTGGGGGAAGCTGTGGACGCATTACTCGTCGAAGAGGATGAAGAAACCCTGCAAACCATCTCCCTGCTGCTGTATGAAAAAGATCCGGAAGCCTCTGAGGATTTCTGGGATTATGCGCGGGAACGGGCAGAAATGTTCC
>JAPTWR010000003.1 GCA_028065135.1 Acidithiobacillus sp. | reverse complement strand
GACCATCCGAACAGCGTACGGGCCATGATCCTGATGCACAATTCCGATGCCATGAGCCGGCCTTGGTTTGAGTGTCTCGAACAGGGTGTGCGGGGAGGTGTGCCGCCCTTTCAGCTTTCACACGGCGAGGAACTGTTTGCCTACTTGGACCACCATGCCGATTTTGATTCCCTGTTTTCAGCGGCAATGGATAGTGTCGAAGCATTGACCGGTGACAGCTTCGCCACCGATTTCAACTGGGGTAAATTTGAACGGATCATTGACGTAGGCGGTTCCCGTGGCACGAAATCACTTGCTATTTTGAAACGACACCCTGACTTAACCGCTCTCGTTGTTGATCGCCAAAAAGTCATCATAGAGGCTGAGATTTACTGGGAAAACCATGACTCAAGCGGTGCGGAACGAATGCAATTCCAAGCCGGAGATCTGTTGGACTCGATTCCATCCGCACGGAGCGAAAAAGATATTTATCTTCTCTCCGCCGTGCTACATGGCTTCGATAACGATAGCTGCATCACAATTCTGCGCAATCTTGCGAATGCCTGTGGTAGGACCGGCGCTCGTATTGCATTATTGGAAATGGTGCTGCCGGAGGTTGGTGCGGATATCGCTGGCGCATCGTTCGATATGCAGATGTTCATGGGTTCACGAGGGCGCGAACGCACGTTGAAGGAATGGACATCGCTGTTTGAGCTCGCCGACATAACGCTCGAAGAGGTGGTCGGGTTGCAGTCGTTCGGAAGTATCCTCGTCTTGCACCCGAAGAAATTAGCCTGAATGGCTACAAACAGCAAGACAATATGATTGTTTGGATACGAAACTTATCCGCCACTGATGATCGGATATTTGGGCTATTTGCAAAAAAAGGTTGACTAGCGATCATAAGGTGGTGATGGGAGAAATGCCTGTAGTGTGCAAGAAGTGGTTGACTGGAGTCATTCTCAATATTTGCCGTTCTGTGCAGAACAGGGTTGAACAAGCGGTCGAGGCACTGCGATCAATTCTCAGCCTGGTGGTTAATCATCCCCGACCTGCGAATGCGAATGACCGGGTCGCAGCGGGAGCGGACCTTCCCGTCTGGCTTTTGGACGAGTAATATCGGCCAGAAGCTAACTCTGGATATCAGCAATATAGCCGATTTAGTTCAACAAGCAGCTCAACTTAAGGGGTATACATGAAAAAAACATTCCCTGGCCACTTTCCCCCAGAGGACAAAGAGATCGGTCGTCTTTGGGAGAACTGTGAAATTATTCTTGACACAAATATATTGCTGAACCTTTACCGGTATTCTGACTCCACCAGAAACGACTTCATAAGGGTTCTGCGAGCGCTCAAAAGTCGCTTGTGGCTGCCGCACCAGGTGGCCCAGGAGTACTTTAAAAACAGACTGAACGTTATTGCGCAACAAGAGAAGTCCTACGATGATACTTTAAAAAATATACAAACGCTACAGAGGGAATTGAGTGACGCGAGGAAACATCCCTTTCTTAGCGATAAGCTAATGCTGAAGTTAACGCTGGTGTTGGGGGATGTTATTAAGGAGCTGGAGGCAACCAAGGAGGCTCATGCGAGTCGAACGTCTTCTGACCCAATTCAAAAAGTAATCGGAGATCTGTTCAATGGAAGGGTGGGAGCGCCCTATCCGGATGGACATCTTGAGGAAATTTGCAACGAAGGTGAAGCACGCTATGAGAAAAAGATGCCGCCAGGCTATAAAGATAACGAAAAGGACGGTGGAAAGTCATCACCAAGCGGCGTGAGTCGAAAATATGGTGATTTCATCATTTGGCATCAGATAATAAATCGAGCAATAGAAACAAAGAATGGCGTCATATTCATCAACGACGATAAAAAGGAAGACTGGTATTTAATCTTTCAAGGAAAAACTCTCGGACCTAGGCCGGAGCTTATCGAGGAGTTCTTGTCGAAGACCGACCAGAGCTTCTACATGTACCAGGCCGATCGCTTTTTAGAGCTCGCCGCAACACATTTAGAGCAAAAGATTACGCCCGAGAGCATGGATGAAATTCGCGAGATTCGGGATTTAAGAAAACGCGATATGGATCGAAATGCTGCGCTCTTTCTGCATCGAGAAGAGGAAACGATGGTCCGTGATGAAATGAAATTCCGCAAAGAAGAAATTGCGCTCATCGCTAGGGCCACCATCACACGTGAGCGATTAGACGCATCACGGATGCGGTTGCAACAGTTACGCGACAAATTAGCTCAGTTGCAGCACGCAAAGATTATCTTTGACAAAAATCAAGAACAGCCTGGAGGTGAAGGATACGAGGCTCTTGAAAAAATATTGGAGGCGCGGAGGTTGGCTGAGATTGATGATTTAGAAAAAGAATTGCGACTAACCTATGAAGAATCAGCGACAATAGAGCACGAATACATGTCTATCCAGTATATGCTTACAGGCTTACATAAGAGCACCGAACAACGCTTTGCACGCGGATAGGGGCAAGTATGGGTGAAGCCAGTCTTGAATGTGGCCTCTGCTGAACCGTACGGAATGGCAGCAATGGGTTGGATGATGTCATTTGCTTTCCGCTGCTGAGTGTCGGCAATCAGTCTGGGCCAGCCATCAGACGGGCTGTTTCCTGCGATCCAGTATGGAAACTGAGAAGTGCGGGACTAACAGATACCGTTATTTGACGGTACTATCGGATCGCGTTAGCATTCACCGATGATCATGAGCTTTGCCGACAAGCAAACCGCCGCAGTCTTCGCTGGTCTGCAAGTGCGCCGCTTTGGAGCGGAACTGTTGCGGATGGCGCAGCGGAAACTGGCACAGTTGCATCGCGCCGGCCGGATCGAAGATCTGACTGTACCGCCAGGCAACCGCCTGGAGAAGCTCTCCGGCGATCGGAGCGGCCAATGGAGCATGCGCATCAATGACCAGTGGCGGATTTGCTTCGTATGGCGCGACAGCAACGCCTGGGACGTGGAGATCGTGGATTATCACTGATGGATGGAGGTATATCGTGAGCATTCGTGTGGAAGAGATCGAAAAGATGGATTTTTCCGATGTGGCGTATCTGCGCGCAGGTCGGTCTGCCCCCATTCACCCCGGCGAGATCTTGCTGGAAGACTTTCTGAAGCCGATGGGCATCACCCAGTACCGTCTAGCCAAGGAAATCGGCGTCCCGCAGCGCCGTATCGGGGAGATCGTGATGGGAAAGCGGGCCGTTACCCCAGATACCGGGCTGCGGCTGTCCCGGTTTTTCGGGATGAGCGACGGTTTCTGGGTGGGGCTGCAAACCGATTACGATCTCACCGTGACGCGCCACACCATGCAGGCAATTCTCAATAAGATTCAACGATACGACGTTCATGCGGCGTAACGACCAGGATCCGCTGGTAACGACTCCGGCAGGTTGAGTTTCCCACACTCTGTGGCAGGTGGACTGAAAGGCTATATTGCAGCGGAGGACTAAACCGCTCGCGCGGTAGGGTGGCTTCGTTCTGATTTCGTGGGCTATTGTGACAAAGTGCCCTCCATTTCCTATTTTGAAAGTTCAGGCAAATCGCCTGCTTTCAGGATAGGAGCAGCGTC
>JAPTWR010000195.1 GCA_028065135.1 Acidithiobacillus sp. | reverse complement strand
TTCTACCGACATGCTGAGGAGGGTGCGCAGGGTGAGATTGACAAGGACCACATCAAAGGCATCGGCAACTATCTGCCGATCCACCTCCTGCAAGCCCGAATCCATGAGGTAATGCCGCATGGACCAGTCCAACTCCAGGGCCACCTGCAGCAAGCTCTCGGCAAGACAGGTGCCGAGCAGTGCGATTCGAGGTTTTGGCAGCGGCAGACGGCGCAACTCCGTCGGCAACAGGGGGGGGGTGTTCCTTGCGCAAAAAATCCGCGATAGCCAAGCGCCGCTGGCGGTATTGGGTATAGCGCCGGGCCTCGGCAGATCGCCTGAAATCCTTCAATACGCGGACACGCCCCCGGCCCGCGCGCAGCAGGCGCAGATAGTAGGCCTTGCCTTCCTCATCCGCGGCACGTCCCAGATAGCGCTGGTAAATCGCTTCCACGAACTCGGCGTCGGGCAAGGCGCGCAAATCCGCCTCTCTCGCCTCAGCCCCAGGCCACCAATGGTCCCACAGGGCGGGAAAACCTGTCTTACATCCCCTCATAAGCGGATATGGCCTCATCCACGCTATCGAAAAAGTGCAGCTTGCCATGCTGCAAAAAGGCCGCGTGATCGCAGTTGTTGCGGATAATATCCAGATGGTGAGAGACCAACACCATGGCCTTGTTCTCCCGGCTTCGCAGTTCCTCCTCACACTTGCGATTAAAGCGGATGTCGCCCACGGAGATGACCTCGTCCACCAAAAAGCAATCGAAATCGATGGCCATACTCAGGGCGAAGCTCAGGCGGGAATTCATGCCCGAGGAATAGGTCTTGACGGGCTCATCCAGATAGGTCCCGAGTTCCGCGAAACCCTCGACTCTTGCCACGGTCTCATCCACGTCCACACCGTACACCCTGGCGATGAGCCGGGCATTGTCCCGCCCCGTCAGACTACTGTGGAATGCCCCGCCAAAGGCTATGGGCCAGGAAACATTCATCCCCCGGTGCACGGTGCCTGAATCGGGCGTGAGAGATCCACTGATGATCTGAATGATGGTGGACTTGCCCGCGCCATTGGGGCCCACAATGCCCCAGCGCTCTCCGGGACGAACCCGCAAGGAGATGTCATCCAGCACCACCTGTTTGTCCCGGCCATGGCGGATAGGGAAGGTTTTATGGATGTTTTCCAGAAGCAAGTCGTTCATAGGGTGTTGCCTTTCCAGTTGCCCCGGAAAAGATACCACAACACCTCTGCCTTGGTCTCTCTTCGCGATCCAGAATCATCGCGATGGCAGGGGATCGTCAGTGGATACTGACACAGCGTGTATGCTTGTCAAAGCATACAATCTGTCGTAAGAGTTGCGCACATCCACCGGCTACCCACCTGGTTCAATAAGCGGCTCTGCGAGCTTTTGTTGTGGAACTGGAAAAAACCGCATAAGCCTGATTGACCCTAACCCGCAAGGGTCGGTTAGACGCTTACAATGTACCCGCGAAGACGATCTCGATATCTACGAACTTTGGCTGTCATACGAACAAAATCACGTACTAAATCCAGTTTACGCCCTGCCCTACGGCGAGCACAGACTATCACAACTTTAAGAGCTTGTATAATTTAATTACATACTGTGGCCCCCCCACTCTAGACCTACGGCTACCGCTCTTGAGATCGGGGAAAACGGTGCTTCCACATCGCAAGGCATTGGCTTTTTTCCCATTGATGGCCCAAAAGTCAAGCGACGTTTTACCCCTTCTTAAAAATGGGGTAGCCTAATGGCGCATTGATAAATTTACTGCGAGAGAATAATTTTAAAGAGCAATACATTCGGCTAAATTTCTAAATAGTTGGATGAGACCAATCCTAAAGATGTTAAGCCAAGCCAGATCATCAAGGTCTTCCGATAGTAAATTCACATCTAGTAAGCGATGACCTCTACGTAAACTTCCTTATCCTATCATTAAAGCTTCAATACATGGTGGTCAACATGTTCGCCATATGCACACATTTATTGAGACAGCTTAACTATAGAGATCGTCGACCGTAAAGAGCGTACGACCCAACCACGCAACCATTCATGTAAGCACGCAAGTGTGGGAGACCATACGGAGCATTATCGAAGGCATAGTCAAGAATGTTATCACCAGTGTGAAAATTAAGAACACAGCTTAGACCACAAGATATCATAAAGAGAGCCAGTCGTTCTATCTCAGATCTACCGAGAACAGAGAAATCAGGCTTAAAAATAGCTTCATTGGCGTAAATATTCACATCTAACATGAGAACCAAGGCGCCACCCGGATTAACATACTCAACAAGTCGACCAACTATTTCCTCAACTGCTTCAAATGACCCAATTACAGGAGTAATACGGATTACAATAAGGTCTGACGGTGCAAGAGCATAAAAATCTCCGCAAGTAAATTTGTTTACCGAGCACCCACTGCTATCCAAGGCGTCAACCAACTGATCTACAGCAGGGAAGTCTATAAAGACGGATGGATTAACAAATTCCTCAGAAACTCTAAAAATAAAAAACCTTTCCCAATGCCATCGATGGAGAGGAAGAAATACATCAAGAGATGCAAGGTAGTTCTGTGCTTCAGTTGAGGAAAATACCCACATATAGCTGCGTTTTGCATACCTAACAGGAAGCACTCCAAGTGCATCTGCGATGCGCCAACAAATAGGCTCTCCAAACTGAGAAAAGGTACATGCCTGCGATATAGGATTAGATAAAGAAGGAATATCATAGCTTACGTTAATAGAAGTATGTAAAGATGGTGTGATCCAACTTGCTGGCAACCGCATATAATATTTCAAAGCAAAAAATTCTGGAAAATTCATCAGTTCAAAAGAATCAAACATTGATCACCTCAGCAACTTTCCTAATGACGAGCCCGATTGATGTGCAAATATTGCCTTGTATGTCTAGCTTGGGCACGTTATAACTGTAAGGAAATGTCTGATAACACAGATCCTCTGATGCTGAGCCAGGAAAAAAATTCAAGGGCTCAATTTCATATCCACGCTTTATTGCCATTACCATCAGGTTTTCAATGTGTTCCATTGTAAAAATACTTAGCTCTGGAGATACAAACGTTGAGGTATTAGAACTAACATTGAACTCTGTAGTGTGAATGGCAATCCCCCCAGGGCGCAATGTCTTAAGTGAATTCAGAACAAATGATAAACCTGCCTCTATCGATCCAAGGTGTTCGAATGCGCAAGACGACCAGCAATAATCAAAACTATTGTCCATTTCATTCGGAATATCATTCATATCTACTGGCTGAAAAACTAAATGCTCTTCAAGGAATTGTGGATCACATAAACCTTGCAGGTTGATCTGGTCGATACATGACAAATATTCAGCAGACGACAGATAACCTGTCTCCGACAACGCCTCAGGAGGTGCATCTGTTGCGAGTATATCACAACCAGCAGCCACAAAGGCCGATGGAAGCGGTTCCTGGCCTACGGCAAAACCCAAGCCTCTTTTCCCTGGACGCAAGAAATTTAAGCGCTCCAATACCCTGTAAATAAAGCACCATTCCCATTGCTTACGACCGCAGTTATCACCTTGGCCTAAAAGAAAATTGATACGATCAAATATGTCACCTTGAATCTGTCCCCAAGTACAAATCTGACTAACTGGATCATCAAGAGAAGGTTCATAAAATACAAGATGGTCTCGGATAGGGCTATTGCCACGGGGTAAAAGGAAAAATGGCGGATAATATTCATGAAGGCCAAAGTGTTCTGTATGAGAGTATAATATTTCTTTCATGTGATGCTTTAGGAGGATATCTCTGGCATCTCCAACACTATCCGATATGGCTGCAATATATGATATCTTCGGATTTTTGGAGTCCACATCAACGCCAAGAAAATCTCTTACGTATCGCGCCACTGTTTCGATTGGTATGGGCATTTTTTAACACTCCAGAACTAGTCAAATCTTTGTTCGCAAGTATTCACCAGCGGTACAGTTACCCCAGGTGGGCTACGGGGTTCCCCCTAAAAAAACGAGTCCAAGGTCTGCAGCAGATCGATGCGCTGCTTGCGTATTGTTTCCAGACAAGTTCGAATCGTGCAGAAGACGACTCCCCATCAACGGTTCGGAAACAGCAGAAGATCTCCTGCTTGACCTTGGGGTGCTCTGCTGCCCGACTGACGCAAAGATTTAGATGCGGATTTACGCAGCCACATGAGACAGGCGGACCGATGGAATTGTGACTATATTTGTCCAGGCGAACTTCGAGTGCAGTGATACGTGCCCCCCCCCCCCCGAGAATAAATCGAATTGGGTTCTCCTTAGCCGTGTGATCCATCATACTCAGGTCAAGAGGTTCCATAGTATCCTTATGGATCAATAACTAGGGAGACTTTAGATAAAAAAGAAGCTTGGAGTTCGGGACCCTGATTAGTTAACCTTGTACTAAGGTAATAAAAAGTCAGGAAACTCTTTACGCAGTCTAGTTCTCTCATACGCAGCCAGGTTGTCACCAGTTATCCCTACATCAGATGTCGCCCGTTGTAAATTGCAAATCTTATTTGCCTTATCCAACAATTCTAATGAACGGTTATCACAAATAGTCCCTTTATAATGTAAAGCCTGTGCTAATGAATACACACACGCCAAAGGATCAAGTGACCACAACCTATGGACTGCCTTGTGTTCATCCAAAGTAGGATTCCTACCAGCCATAGATCTATATAAGTGTATAGAAATGTAGCCATCAACCAATGCAAACAGATCAGACAAGTAGATTTGGTCTACAGACAAGCATTCTAAGGATGGTAACGGATCGCCCATGTAAAGGAAATAAACTGAATTATTATCACCTGTTATACCATGTTCTTTACAGAAAACCTCTTTTAGTATTTTAATCCGCGTTAATAATTCATCATCTTCTGCTCCTCCACTAGATATACATGACAGTTCATTTGATACCAAATGAGATATTATTTGTATAAATACATCATTAGGCAGCATCAAAAGCTGTCGCACACAGATTAGTTTATTTAAAACTGGCGAGAACTTTTTGCCAGAAAGCATATTATTATACACAAGCTCTATAGTGTTTGATCGCACAAATGCACTCTGTCTCTTAACAGTAGCATTGTATACTGCCCGCCCTCTCAATTTCTCTATACACGCTTCAAGATCTTCGTCTTCAACAAATATTACGCCTCGTGCTAAATCTAAAAACTGCTCATGAGGACTAACTAAAACAGGGGTTTCGGAAAGCATTGCAAGTCTCACAGATCCACTTGTCGCGTGATATCCAATATCTGCCTGTGGAAAATAGCAAAAATCACATCTAGCCAGCATATCAAGAATAGCACGGTCGGAGGCAAAACCGAATGTTACCGTTCCTTTCAACCCAAGGATTGAAATCTGTGAACGAATATCGTCAATGACCGATTGCTCTTCAGTAGCAAAATTAGCAAATATTTCACAGTTAAGGCGAGCAATATCAATAAGAAGCTTATCTATTCGCTTCATAGACGAAACGAACCCAAACCAACCAATTGTGGTCTTTTTCTGGGAAGATGAAATCTTTTCGGGAAAATTTTGGAATTCGTGACCATTTGGAATACCATGTTCAAGGTAATTTAAGTTAAATTTCCTTGCGCCGTTACTATTAAGGGTGTAGACATCAATATCAGAATTAAAAATAATATTGTTTCTCTGAACCAGCAGAGGGTTACTAGAATCAATTGTATGCATGACAAACGAAATCTTTATATCGCTATAAGTAGACTTACAATAGCTGAGATTCTTGATCAGTGTTCCGGTAGCCTCCCCTTGTCCGAGATGAGGTATTAGACCATCGTAAAGTCCATACTCATGTTGAACTATAACGTGCAAAAATTTTCCTGTATTTAGAAGAGCAAAAAGGGAACTCGAATCATCGACAATAACACACTCCCGACCAGTTTCCCTTATAGCATTTACAACATAGAGAGAATAGCTGGCAATTCCACAGTTTTGTCCGAGACTCGCACAGACAATCACCACACCACCGCACACTTCTATCTCTTTAAATTCAAGGGGTGTTGTATTTTTATTAATTCTAGCCGTTGCATGAAATATTTGCTTCAACGTTGCGGACCAATCACGTCTTTTATAAGCCTGCTTTATTTCACCCTCCCTAAATGTGCGTTCATCTTCATCTAGGTATTTCAGTACTAATGATAGAAATTCATCTTCATCATAATGATCAAAATAATCAGCAAGAGAGCCTCCAGCCTCGGGCATTGATGTTGCGTTTGATGCCAAACAAACCTTACCATAAGAAAGTGCCTCTGCGATTGGTAGCCCCCATCCTTCACAAATACTTGGGAAAACGCAGAATAAGCAGCTATCATATAGAGTTATCAAACCATTATCATCAACAGAGGTCAAAACGGAAACTTTTCCATTAGCGAAATTTGTGGTTATTAGGACATCATCTAGGGCTTTGGTTCCGTCACCTTTAGACCCAACAATTTTAAGCTCTGGACATTGATCTCCTATTTTTGATTCAAGGCGAGACCAGGCATTAACTAAGAATGGATGATTTTTTCGAGCAGAAATTGATGATACATAAAGCACATAAGGACGATCAGTTATTATAGTATTCGTGTTTAAATTTTTATATTTTCGACTCAAAGCCATTGGCATGAAATTATCACCAAGCTCAATTTCTACGAGTTCCTTAGAACTGATATCGATATTATTCAGGTGGCTATATTGCTGTATTTCACGAGATGCATATTTAGAGTCTACCAATATTATACTGGAAAGCTTGATTACTCTTGAAACCCAACCCTCAAATCGAGCAGACCATTTTTCGCTAACCAATTGCGGAAAAAATATTTGCAATAGATCATAAACTAAGTATATAGGACTAGCCCCATAATTAGTAAAGTACTTGTGCTTATCGCAGTTTGGATCATAGTGCCAGACAGATCCAGCGATCACAATGATATCCCCTGGCAAAGGAGAGTATAGTGTGTCAAATTTAGTAAGCTTACTAGTGTTTATAGTATTAGGTTCATCACTAGCTGCTCGTTCAGAAAATATGGATGCCATAAAATCGATTGGTCTCACAATAACTGGTATCATATTTTTCCATGTTATAAATACAACATCTTTTGCACGACTATTTATGATATTGTATGTCAATTCTACTAACGTACGCTCTATTCCGCCAAAAGAAGCTCCGCTCTCTAATGCTATAGTTAGACTTGTAAGATCGAATATGTGGCATGGCTTTCTGTTTAACGATGAATTCGCAAAACTACATAGATCTGTTTCTGTTAGACCTTCATCAAAAAGATCCAAGGCTAAAGGAATTCTTTTTTCAGCTATAAAAGATTTAAGCTCTATAAATTTTCGTTGGCTTAATAATCCTTTTTGTATTAGACCATAGGCTGTTTGTGAGTATTCAGGAAAAGCTCGCATATACTCATAAGCGTGCTTTAAGCATGAACGAAAGTTCATTACTTCCAATGAGATGCATGATTTCCATTCTAATACAAACGCGGAGCAATGACAGCCAGCTAATTCCATTTCTGTGAGAACTTTGTGCGCTTCCTTTAAGTTAGCCATATCCCAATAACAAAAAAATATATTTTGGAAGATGTCTTGGATTCGTAGCCGCTTTTCCGGATTATCATTAACCATATTATCACGCTCTAGATTTATTAAGCGACGCAGCAGATGAATTCCTTCTTTATTTTTTTCTAATTGTATGGCCAATGTGGCCGCAATTTTAACAAGCTTATAATTTCCATAAAAATCTTTGTTCGTCAACCAGGCCGTGGTGATCCTGTATGCATCTAATGTCTCTCCTGCATCTATTAATTGCTCCAAAGAGTCAAAGTCTATCAGACTATTTTCATCTTCGGTTAATGCTGTATTAAGAATTTTTAATGCACCTTTTCTGTCACCATTACGAAAGTGATACCTTGCTCTTTCTTGATAGCTTTTACCCTTTCCGCTAGATAATATTAACTCATTAATCATGGACTTATTTTTATTAGTTACGCTTAAGGCAACTGTTTTTGTTTTTATACGCTGTTCAATTTTATTCTCTAAAAACTTCCCCCAGTCATATTTAGCAGATAACTCATCATCTATTATATATTCATTAAATAGAGTTCTAATGAAAGCTTCTTTATATGGGAGGATTTTGTATATTCTATACTTTGCCAAAAGATGCTTACAGTCGATTGCATTGGTCGTATTCACCTTGCTCGCTGCTTCTTTTGAAGTTAATACATCCAACAATATTAAAATTTTTGGAATTTTTGAATTTAGCTTATTGGTATAGTGCGCCAACCCAATTAAATCAGGCTCTCTTCCAAGCACAAATTTATACACACCGTCAATAAAATATTCATTATCTAACCGAATAATTTCTTTTATGTTCATATTTAATCCTTTTTGACTCCTCGTTATTATGAGTGCCAAAGCATAATCATTGATCCCGGCTTTTGGGCCGTACAAACCTATGTCTACTATCTCTTTACGTCTTGCTGTAGCTTGTAAGGGCAAGACACCAGCGTGGAACCACTTGCTCTATGACTAACACACAATAACGAAGAACCAATATATGATGACATAGCTCAAGTTATTCACCCAAGTGCACATGATGCGTATGATGTTTTGAAGATTAATGCCCAACATAATACGTAACCAGATGAAACCTCAGGCTTTCAATTGCGCTCCTGAATTGCAACATAGCCGCGCTCACGCCGCCTGAACGCATTTGATGGCCACACCGGAAATAGCCAGACCAAAAAGGGGCAGAGCAAAATTCACCACCAAAAGTATAGTCAAGATAATAATAAGTCAGCATGCGGCTACTAAAACAGCCGTGATGGAAGTATTCCACCCAATCCACCAGTCTGAGTCTATTTTCATCACTAGCTCACGCCACCTTTACCCGACGGATGGCCACCCCTGAAATAGCCAGGCCAAACAACGTCATTCCCAACAACGTGAGCACGGTGTAACCCAGATGATAGTAACTGGGTACCGTCGGGCCAAAATAGCCATGATGGAAATAATCCACCGCATCGATCAATGGAAAGTAGAGCAAATAACTTCGATAGGGTTCCGGCACCAGAAATGTGGGAACAAAAACACCGCAAAACGGCAGCATCAAATACAAGATGATGTGGGACGTCTTTTCGATGGTTTCACTGAGTTCGGCAAGCCCCGCCATAATCAGCACAAAGCCAAAGGAAAACCAGATGATCAGCAGATAGCCGACCGCCATGATCAGTAGATTGCTCGGTAAATGACATATCCCCACGACGATGAATATGGGAAAAAGAAACAGGAACACCGCCATCCCGCTGGTGAATTCCAGCAGTATTCGCGCATAGAGAATATCCATGGGCCGGATGGGCTGATGGTGCAGCAAGGATCGGTTTTGCTCTATGGCCCCGGTTACCCTCCCGGTACCATTTCTCCAGAACAGCAGAGTGGGATAGCTCACCGCGAGCCACTCCGCAGGGCTGATGCCATAGGGATACCCAGAATCAATAAACGAGAAGATGATCATCACCCCGATCACAAACAGCGCCGGTTCGCCAATCATCCACAGCATGCCGAGCCCCTCACGTCCGAATCGTGTCACCGTCTCGCGCAAGGTGAGCGCCCAAATCACCCGCCCCTGTAGCCGCAACTGATCCCATGCGGTCAGGTTATGATTAGCGGGCATGGTGCTCTCGAATTCCTGCGAACAGGATGCTCAGCACGCCCCAGACCATCAGCGACACCAGCAATACCGCCAGAACATCTTCAAAGCGCTTCGGTTCCTGCGGCGCATCGGGCAGATTCGGCCTGCTGATGGTCTCCAGATACAGTTCCTGCTTCTGTGCCGTAAGGCGCGCCTGCTCCAGGGAGGTCACCGCCGCTTCCAGCAATTTCTGTGCGAGAAGCTGGTTGACGTTCAGGCGCTCATACTCGGTGTCTTTGCTGGCCAGTGATTGTTTGGAGCCGGTGACCTTGGCGTTTTCCGCCAGGATCTCGCCTTGCAGCGCCTTTATGGAGCTTTTCAGCACCGGTATCTGCGGGTTACCGGGGGCGTGCGCGCGGATGGCATCGAGTTGGGTTTTTTGGGTGATGAGGTGGTCCTGGAGTTTGGAAACCATGCCCAGTTGCAAAGCCGATTGGGCGGGCGGGCTAAAAACGCCGTGGCGGTTGCGGTAATTGGCGAGCGCCAGGGTGGCATCCCGCAATTTTTGCTCGGCGGTAGTGACGTCTTTCTGCGCGTAGTATACCCCCTCGACTCTTGCCCTTTTGTTGAGTCGATTGACGATATCCTGGCTTTTTTGCAGCAGGAAGGCGTTGATCTTACGCGCATCTCCGGCGCCGTAAGCACGCACTTTGAGCTTGGTGATACCGCTGGTGTTGTTCAGATTGTCGGTGACCATGGACTGGTAATAGCGCAAGAGCTTGACATAGCTGCTATGGGGGAAGAATACACCGCCGAAGCGGTCGAAGATGTCGATGTTCTCGCTACCGTAGACTTTTTTGAGATCGTAGGCCTTGTTGAGGGCCATCATGGCATCCCAGGACTTCACATAGGCATGGATGGTTTCCGCCGCGCTGGTGGAGTTGCTGCCACCCAGCCCGCTCAGCAGGCTGGCGAGGCCGGAACTGCTGATGCGCTGGCTGGGGCTATAGACAACGAAGGCGGATTCGCTGATGTACACCGGCGAAGCAATGAGACCGAAGTACAGGATGGATAACCCCGTCGGCAGCAGCACCACGTAGATAAACAGCTTGTTGAGGTTCTTGACCCGGTTCCAGATGGATTGCGGCACAGATGTTCCTCTTATCAGCTGATTCTCGGAGCGGGCTCGCTTTGCGCATCGGGTAGAGCCCGCCCATAGATATCCTCGAAGCGAACGATATCATCTTCGCCCAGATAGGCGCCACTTTGCACCTCGATCAGGTGCAGGTCTATGACGCCTGGATTACTGAGACGATGAGTCTCTCCTGCCGGAATAAAGGTGGACGCATTGGTCATGATCAAGCGTTCTTCACCGCCCACATGGATGAGCGCGGTACCAGACACCACAATCCAGTGTTCACTGCGATGATGATGCATCTGCAAGGATAGCTTTTCTTTGGGCTTGACCACGATGCGCTTGATTTTGAAATGATCGCCTTCCTCCAGCACCGTATAACTGCCCCAGGGACGATGGCAGGTAACATGCGTGTCCACGGCGGCGTGGCGGCGCGAGCGGAGAGTTTCCACGATACGCTTGACGTCCTGGTCGCGGCTTTTGTCGGCGACAAGCAGGGCATCCGGAGTGTCTACGATCAGCAGATCACGCACCCCCAGCAATGCCGTCACCCGGTCTGGGCTGTGTACTACGCAGTCCGTACTGTCCACGAGCACGCTGTCCCTAACCACCATGTGGTTGTTATGCGCATCGATCTCCATCAAGGCGCCGTAGGCGTTCCAGGCGCCCAGGTCATCCCAGCCGAATTCCGCGCGGATCACCGCGACGTTACTGGCCTTCTCCATAACGGCGTAATCGATGGAAAGATCGGGCGCCCCCTGAAGCGCCTCGTCCAGCTCGATACTGTCTCCGTTACGGCTGCCGCACTCCCAGGCAGCGGATGCCGCGGCGTACACTTGCGGAGCGTGCTCTGCCATGGCCTGCAGCAGCACATCGGCCCGCATGCAGAACATGCCGGAATTCCAGAGGTAATCGCCGCTCCTCAGGTAATTCGTGGCGGTTGCGGCATCGGGCTTTTCTACGAAGCGCACGACCTGGTGCCCGCCCTGCTCCAGCGCGGCACCCATCTGAATGTAACCATAGCCGGTCTCCGCGGTGGTGGGCACCACTCCAAAAGTCACCAGATAACCGGCTTCTGCCAGCGCCGCGGCATGCGTGACGGCCCTGGAAAAGGCCTGATCATCCTGAATAATGTGATCTGCCGGCAAAAACAGGAGAATGCTGTCCTCTCCCGCTTCTGCCTGCGCCCAGAGTGCGGCGGCGGTCATGGCCGGGGCGGTGTTGCGTCCGACGGGCTCCAGCAGGTACTGTGCCTTTGGCAGTGTGCAGTCATGATGCTTGGCATAGGCCGTGAAGGTGTCCCGGGTAAGAAAGTAGTAATCCCGGTTGGTGACGGTGAGTATGGGGCCTTGCAGATCCAGTTGCATAATGCGGCACAGCGTTTTCTGAATGAGGGTTTCGCCATCCGGCAAGGCGATAAACGGCTTGGGGAAAGACTTGCGGGAAAGCGGCCAGAGCCGGCTGCCGGAGCCACCAGATAGAATGGTCGGTATAATCTGCATGATTTTCGCCGTCCTTGAATTTAAGTGTTATGCGCTGTTCTACTATAACATTTTTTTATGGTACACTACGTCGACGGAGGATTACAAGTTTCTACGACCAGGCATCTGGGGTATGCGTCCGCCTTGGTTCGGATCCTCGGTCCCAAATTAAATGCGGAGTTATAGATTTGGACAAAAAAGCAAACACCTGGATGATCCGCGCTGGTGTCATGGCCACCTTATTGGTGGGCATGACCGGGTGCGCCTCTTACATGCCGTATTCCGGGCCTCGCGCGGGCAGTGTGAACGATGTCGCACACAACAAAGCCCTGGCGGGGATTCAACTGGTGGATGTGAATTACGCCATGTCTCGTTACATGAAAGATGAGATTGGTCAGTCTCATCTGGATGCGTTGAAGGATTTCATGAATCCCGACCCCCTCCGTTATGCCGTCGGGCCCGGCGATACGCTGCAGGTGTATATTTGGGAGGCGCCGCCCGCCATGCTCTTTGCGACGGGGGCTGCTTCCATGAGTCGCCTTTCGGGGTCCATGATGACATCCATCCCTGCACAGATGGTGGGGAGCGATGGCGACATCATGATGCCTTTTGCGGGCAAGATTCCTTGTACCGGCAAAACCCTCAACGAGATTGGTGCCGAGATCCGCGATCGGCTGATTCATATGGCCCACGATCCGCAGGTGGTGGTACGGTTGGTGAAGAATCATGCCCAGAGCATTACGGTGGTGGGCAACGTGAAAGACAGCACCATGGTGCCCATGATTCCGGGCGGGGTCAGCGTACTACAGGCCATAGCGGCGGCGGGTGGTGTGGTCAAGCCGGTCAACAAGGTGACCATACAGTTGTCCCGCAGCGGCAAGGTGCTGCAATTGCCCCTGGAAGAGATCATCCGCAATCCCCATGAGGACGTTTCTTTGCGCGGTGGCGATGTGCTGACGGCGCTCTATAAACCCTTGCAGGTGACCGTGATGGGCGCCGCCAAGGAAACCAAGGAAGTGGACTTTCAGGCCTCTGGCATCAGCCTGGCCCAGGCCTTGGCGCAGGCGGGGGGGCTCAATGGCAATCAGGCGGATGCCAAGGCGGTGTTTGTGTTTCGCTTTGAGAAGCCGTCTTTGCTGCCACACTGGCCGAAACCGGTGCAACTCACCGCCAATGGCGAAGTGCCGGTGGTATTCCGTTTTGATTTCAGCGATCCGGCCACCCTCTTTGCCGCGCAGACCTTCCCCATCCAGAATCATGACCTGATTTATGTGGCGTCGGCGCCGATCACCGATCTGCAGAAGTTCCTGGGGCTGATCATACAGATCGTCTATCCGATTCAGGGTCTGACAACGGCGGGTGTAGTCCCCTAGGAAACTCATATGAGCGGATTTGGTGATGCACCGATTTTTCTGGATGTGACTCGCCTGCTGTACCGCCTGACGCGAGGACGCATGCCGACGGGGGTGGATCGCGTGTGTCTCGCCTACGTGCGGCATTTTCACCATCGGGCGCAGGCCATGGTGATCTGGGGCGGCATTGCGGTAGGCTGGTCACCGTCGGCCTCCATGGCGCTTTTCGACCGCCTGGTGAGATGGGAAGATGGTGAGCGTCCCGCCAGCCTGGGGAACACCCTGAGGGCCGCGCTCAAATGGCCGCCGCGCGCGGTGCCTGCCGGGAGCTGGGTGCTCAATATGGGGCACAGCGGGCTGGACCAGCGGGGTTATCTTGGCTGGCTACGCCGTAAAAACATGCGCTTGCTGGTGATGGTCCATGACCTGATTCCCATTACCCATCCGCAGTTTTGTCAGGCGGGCGCGGCAAAACGTCATGTCCGGCGAATGGGCTTGATTCTGGGGCAGGCAGAGGGGATCGTCAGCAACTCCCGGCATACGGCGGAGATGCTCGGCGACCATGCCCGGCAGACCGGGGTAGCGGTGCCGCCGGTGGCGGTAATCCCGTTGGGCGCCAAAAAGCACTGGACCGTCTGCGAGGATGAGCCTGGCGCGGTAATAGAGCCTTATTTCGTGATGGTGGGAACGCTGGAGCCCCGCAAAAATCATGCGTTCGTGCTGCGGCTCTGGCAGCGCATGCTGGATGAATGGCACGCTGCGGAGATTCCTCACCTGCTGGTCATCGGGCAAATCGGCTGGATGTGTGGTCCGGTGGTCCATCAGTTGAAGACCGACGAGCGCATGAAACAGCATGTACACTTAATGACGGATTGTGACGATGCCCGGCTCGGGCATTACTTGCGCCATGCCCGCGCCATGCTCTTTCCTTCGCATGCGGAGGGCTATGGATTACCGCTGCTGGAGGCGATGGATTTGGGCGTGCCGGTGCTGACAAGCCCGCTGCCGGTGTTTCGCGAGGTGGCGGGTTTGGTGCCGGATTACCTCGATCTGGACGACGGGGACGCGTGGTTGGAGGCGATTCGCGATTATGCGCAACCCGCGAGTGCCCGACGGGAGGCGCAATTGCAACGTCTGCGCGGATTTTCGGCACCCAGCTGGTCTGATCATTTTTCCGAATTCGAAACCTTTGTGAGCCGCTTATGAAAAATAAAAAAATCGCGATCATTGGCTATGCGTCGCGCTTGCCGCAAACATCGGATGCCACCTTCTGGGAGGACTTGCTGGCGGGCCGAAACCTGCTGACGCGGGTGGCGGAGGACCGCTGGGCGCAGTACGGTTTTGAGCATCCGTCACGCGCCCATCCAGGGAGTTCGGTGACCTTCGCGGCGGGTTCGTTGGGGGATGTGGGGGGCTTTGATGCGGGTTTTTTTCGCATTTCCCCGCGCGAGGCGGCGGCCATGGACCCACAGCAACGTCTGCTGCTGGAGATGAGCTGGGAGGCTTTCGCCCATGCCGGTATCCCGGTTCTCCGCTTGCGCGGGAGTCGTTGCGGCGTCTTCATCGGCCTCGCCAGTACCGATTATGGCTACCGCCTGACCGATGATTTGGCGGCCATCGGCGCGAACTCGGCGACGGGTTCGACGGCGAGCATTGCGGCGAATCGCCTGTCCTATTTTTATGATCTGCAAGGGCCGAGCATGGTGGTAGATACGGCCTGCTCTTCGGCACTGGTCGCTTTTCATCAGGCTTGCCAATCGTTGTTGCACGGTGAAAGCGATCTGGCGCTGACCGGGGCCATCAACCTGCATCTGCATCCTTTTGGTTTTCTGATTTTTTCCAAGGCGTCCATGCTTTCTGCCGAGGGCCGCTCGCGCCCTTTTGACGCGGCGGCGGATGGCTATGTGCGCGCGGAAGGCGGTGGGGTCTTCGTGCTCAAAGAGCATGCGGCGGCGCTGCGCGACGGGGATCGCATCCTGGCGGTGGTGGCCCATACCGCCATCAATACGGATGGGCACAAGGCGGGGCTGACCATACCACGGGTGGCGGCGCAGGCGGCCTTGCTGACCGCGGCTTATGCGGCGGCGGGCATCGATCCTGACGCCGTCGATTATATCGAGGCGCATGGTACCGGCACGGCGGTTGGCGACCCCCTGGAAGTGGAGGCCATTGGCCGCGCGCTGGGCGCCCGGCGGCGCGCCGACAACCCGCTGCCGCTGGGCTCGGTAAAGAGCAATCTGGGGCATATGGAGACGGCATCGGGGGTGCCTGGATTGTTGAAGGCCATCCACTGCCTGCAACAGCGGACCGTACCGGCGACGATCGGCGTGACGCGGCTGAATCCGCGCCTGCCGCTGGCGGATTTCGGGCTGGAGGTGGTGACTGCGGCGCGCGCGCTGCGTACCACAGGGCCGCTGACGGTCGGAGTGAACGCCTTCGGTTTCGGCGGTGCCAATGCCCATGTGATATTGGAGCGGGCGACGGAGCCACGACGGCGGCTGCGTTCGCCCGGAAAGGTGCGCCATGCGCAGCGTTGGCCGCTGCTGCTGTCGGCGGCGACGCCGACCGCTTTGCGACAGGTGGCGGCGGATTTCGCCGGGGTGCTGACCGGAGTGGCGGAGCAGGATTACGCCTGCCGCTATCAGGCGAATTTTCGTAGCGAGCGCTTGGGTCAGCGCGCCCTGTTCTGGGGTGGTGACGGCTCCGATCTAGCAGCGGATGTACGCGCTTTTGCCGCCGGTGAGGATGCATCCCCGGCCGCATTGGGGAAAGGGCTGGAGGCGCCGCGCGGCCCGGTATTCCTCTATTCCGGAAATGGCAGTCAATGGGCGGGCATGGGTCGGGCCCTGCTGAATGAGCCGGTGTTTACGCAAACGCTGGCGG
>JAPTWR010000173.1 GCA_028065135.1 Acidithiobacillus sp. | reverse complement strand
CAAGAAAACCCGCCACAAAAATAGGGCGGGTTTTCTGCGTCCTGGAGGTGCGTGCCCGGGCGTGTTTGCGCCATATTGGGGCAATTGTTGCCAGCCGTGGGTGGCTAACCCTTTATTTTTCTGGTTCTGCATATTGGCATGAACTTTGCTAAATTTGTATTGTAGTGAGCTTGCTATACTTATGTACCCTCCTCCAGCAATATTCATGGGCGGCCCTCCCGCCCATTTTTTGTGCATCATTCCAAATATTGTTCCCTTCTGTTATAAGCCGGGTTCCAATTTAAGTTTGGGATCGTCCCTGCTGCGGGCGCGATGGTGCTTCATATGTAAGCACTCTTGACGTTTTGCCATGGCCTGGGCCATCATTCCCAAAACTTTGATCTCAATATTCACTCGCGACCTGCATCCCAGCCGATGAGGTCCATTTTTTGCTTGGAGGACCATGGACGCCACGGACCAGAAGCGCCTGTTGCGTGAAATGCTTTTTGCCCGCCGTTTCGAGGAACGTTGCGCGGAAGCCTATCACGAACGCCAGATCGGCGGTTTTTTGCATCTTTATCCTGGTCAGGAAGCCTGTGCCATCGGTGTGCTGGAAAAGGCCCGCACTGGTTCGGACTATGTGGTGACCGGTTATCGCGACCACATTCATGCACTGAAGTCGGGGATGGATCCCAAGGTGTTGATGGCAGAGCTCTTTGGCAAGGAAACGGGCTGCTCCAAGGGCCGTGGTGGCTCCATGCATCTCTTTGATCCTGATGTGCACTTCATGGGTGGCTACGCGCTGGTCGGTGGGCCCTTTCCGCTAGCCGCTGGTTTCGCTAAGGCGATCCAGTTGCGTGGCAGCGATGAAATCTCCATCTGTTTCCTGGGTGATGGTGCCAACAATCAGGGTACTTTCCATGAGACCATGAACATGGCGAGCCTGTGGAATCTGCCGGTGCTCTTTATCTGCGAAAACAATCTGTATGGCATCGGTACCGCCATCGAACGTTCGACGGTGGAAATTAATCAATACAAGCGTGTGGTCTCTTATGGCATGGAGGCGGCGCAGTGCGACGGTCAGGATATCGATGTGGTCATGGCCCACGCCGAAAAGGCGGTGCAGCATGTGCGTGAAAAGCGTAAGCCCTACTTTCTGGAATTGATGACCTACCGTCTGCGCGGTCATTCCATGTCAGATTCCGGTGCTTACCGCTCCAAAGAAGAGGTGGAAGAATGGGCACTGCGCGATCCTATTGGTATTTATAAACGTCGCCTGATAGAGGCCGGGGTGCTCAGCGAGGATATGTTCCACGCCATGGACGCGGCCATTCAGGACGAAATCGAGAACGAGATTGTGCGTTTTGCCACCGAGAGTCCGGAGCCGCGCGTCGAGGACGTTGCCCGTTATGTGTATACAGAAGGAGGCAAGCAGCCATGGCTGAAATGATGTATTGGCAGGGTATTCTGCGCGCCCACGATGAGGAAATGGCGCGGGACCCGCTGGTCTTTGCCATGGGTGAGGATATTGGCGTCGCTGGCGGCACCTACAAGGCGACCAGCGGTCTCTTCGCCAAGTACGGCGAGCAGCGGGTAGTCGATACCCCCATCTCCGAAAACAGCTACACGGGCATCGGTGTCGGTGCGGCCATGATCGGGGCCCGTCCCATCGTCGAAATTATGAGCGTCAATTTCGCCTGGCTCGCCATGGATCAGCTCATGAACAACGCCGCGAAAATCCATTACATGTCCGGTGGTCGTATCCGCTGTCCCTTTGTGATGCGGGTGCCGGGCGGCACGGCACATCAGTTGGGTGCCCAGCATTCGGCGCGCATGGAGAAAGTCTTCATGGGTATTTCCGGCCTGCGGGTGGTGACCCCGGCAACGCCGCGCGACGCCTACGGCCTGCTGAAAAGCGCCGTGCGTTGCGATGATCCGGTGGTGATCATTGAGCACGAAAGTATGTACAACCTCAAGGGCGAGATACCGGATACGGAGTTCTTCACCCCGCTGGAAGGGGTGGAAGTGATGCGGCCCGGTAAAGATGTCAGCATTTTTGCCTACAACATCAGCGTGCATTGGGCGCTGGAGGCAGCACAGCAACTGGCGCAGGAACATGGTATTGATGCCGAGGTCATCGATCTGCGGGCACTCAAGCCCATGGATCGGGCTGGTATCGCGGCCAGCGTACACAAGACGCATCGCGCCATTATTGTCGAAGAAGACGAGGCGCCTGTAGGCGTAGGTTCTGAGGTGATCGCAATCATCAACGAGGAATGTTTTTTCGATCTCGATGCTGCACCCGTGCGAGTGCATGCCCTGGATGTGCCCATTCCTTATAATCGTCGCTTGGAAAAAGCGGCGATTCCCAATGCCGGGGATGTGGTCGCCGCTGTGCGGAAAATGCTGGGTCGGTAGTAGTATCCGGCGACCTGTTCTGGTGGTTGGTTGATCGTGGCTCGTTCGGCGAACGGCGACACGATCTCCTTCTCAATCTCGATTTGAATGAATAATGGTGAAACATGGCCGAACCTTACGTCATCAAGATGCCGCAACTTACTGACACCATGACGGAGGGTGTGCTCGTTTCCTGGGAGAAGGCCGTGGGCGCACGGGTGGAGCGCGGCGATGTGGTGGCGACGATAGAAACGGATAAAGCCATTATGGATGTGGAGGTGTTCCGCTCGGGTTATCTGGCCGGGCCTCTGGCCGAGGCCGACAGTGTCCTCCCGGTGGGCGAGGCTATCGGCTACATCACCGATAGTGCGGTGGCGACGGTAGTGGCGCCTGCTGCTGCCGGCACACCAGAGCCGGCGCCCGCCGCGGTATCCCTCCCTGAGGGCTATGCGGTGAAAATGCCGCAGCTCTCCGATACCATGACCGAGGGCGTGCTGGTGTCCTGGGAAAAATCTCTGGGTGACAAAATCCAGCGTGGGGATGTGGTGGCGACGGTGGAAACGGACAAGGCCATCATGGATGTGGAGGTTTTTCGTGAAGGTTACCTTTCCGGTCCGTTGGTGGCGGCGGATGCGGTAGTGCCGGTAGGCGAACCTATCGCTTGGCTGGTGGCATCGCCGGAGCAGGTGCAGCGCGACAGCGCAGCAGCCGGCACCGGTACGGCGGGCAAAGTCAGTTCCGTGCATGGCTCCGCAACGCCCGTGATCGCCACCATGCCTGCTCTGGTGTCGGGCACGCATCCGGCCCCGCGCCCACAGCAGGGCGCGGCCAGCCCCTTCGCTCGGCAGTTGGCGGGTCAGCAGGGGGTGGATCTCAACAGGCTGCGTGGCAGCGGTCCAGCCGGCGTGATTATCGCCGCCGACGTCCTCGCGGCTGGCGGCGATACGGCACCAGCCGCATCCACCCGTCCCAGTGAGCCTGCTGTGCCCGGCAACGGCCGCGCCATGACGGCCATCGAAAGAGCCATCAGTCAGGCGATGGTTGCCTCCCTGAGTATCCCGGTTTTTCATGTCACGGTGCGGGCCAGGCCCGAGGCCTTGATCCGCGCGGCCAAGGCACACCAGATTTCCGTCACTGTGGCTATCGCCAAGGCCGCTTCACAGGCGCTGGGCAAGCATCCCTTGGTGAACGCCGCTTATCAGCCCACGGATAAAATTGTCGAACGTGGCCAGCATGACATCGGTATTGCCGCGACCACGGAAGATGGCGGGTTGGTGGTGCCGGTGCTACGTGGGGTAGAAGGCAAGGGTCTTGATCAGTTGCAAGCAGAATGGACCCCGCTGCTGGAGAAGGCGCGCAAACGTCGTCTCAGCCCGTCCGAATACACCCATCCCACCTTCACTATCTCCAACATGGGCATGTATGGCATCGCCCAGTTCGATGCGATCGTCACTCCGGGCACGTCGGCCATCATTGCTATTGCCGGCAATGGCCCCGAAGGTATGCCCATCACCATTACTGCGGATCATCGGGTGGTGAACGGCGCCGAGGCGGCCCTGTTTCTCAAAGATCTGAAACAGGCGATCGAGCATCCGGAGGCTTGGCTGGCCAGCACGGGGCCGGTGATTCCTGAAGGGAATTATGATGTGCAGGTGTTGGTCATCGGTGCGGGCCCTGGTGGTGAAGACTGTGCCCGCGAGTTGGTGGAGAACGGTGTCAAGACCGCAATGGTTAACAACGCGCCTTTGCCTGGTGGCGAATGTCTCTGGCGCGGCTGTATCCCCTCCAAAGCTTGGCGCGCCGCCGCAGACCATATCCGAGATCGTGAGCATGATGCCGCCATGGGCCTTAGCTTTGGCAAGCCCAGTTTGGATTGGGTGCGACTGGAGCAGCATCGCCGTGGTATTCTCCAGACGCGCGGGGAAATGGCCCTAAAAACCGATCAGGGCATGAAGATTCAGGTACTGGAAGGCTACGCCCGCTTCACCGGCGATCATAGTGTCGAGATCAGCGGTAAAGATGCGCGAACCCTGACTTTTGGCGCTTGTGTCATCGCTACGGGTGCTCCGGCCTTTGTGCCGCCGATTCCCGGTATTCAGGAAGCGTTAAAAAATGGCGCCGCCGTGACTTCTGATACGGTCTGGGACTTGAAGCAGCCCCCCAAACGCCTCTGCGTCATCGGTGCGGGAGCCATCGGCATGGAAATGGCGCAGATGTTCCATGACTTTGGCGCCGAAGTGCGGGTGTTGGAAGCCTTGCCGCGGCCGGTGGCGGAGATGGAAAAGGAGATCGCGGAACAGTTGATGAAGGCCATCGCCCACAACAGTCCGCGCCTGCAGGTGTTGACCGACGTCAAAGTGGCGGGTGTCACAGGGCAGGTCGGTCAGTTAGCCGTTCGATATCAGATCGGTGAAGAGGCAGCGACTTACAACTGTGATTTGCTGCTGGTGGCGACCGGCAAGCGTCCGGATACCAGTGGTCTGAACCTTGCGGCGGCCGGCGTAACCCTCGGTGAGCGGGCTGCCATCGCTACGGATGCGACTGGGCGTAGCAATGTACCCCATATTTATGCTGTGGGTGACGTAATTGGCGGTTACATGCTGGCCCACACGGCGAGTCAACAGGGGCGAGTTGCGGCGGCCAATTTGCTGGGCCACAACAGCGTTCGCTACGATGCGGCGAAGGACTGCGGTGTGACTTTCACCCGACCGCAATGCGCCTTTGTCGGTTTGTCCCTGGAGCAGGCGAAGGCCGCTGGTATTGGCGCCGTCGAGGTCAAGGTGCCGATGAGCATCGATGCCAAGGCGATGATGACCGGTGAGACGGATGGTCTGATCAAAATGGTCGCCGACAAGGTGAGTCATCGCATCGTTGGTGTACACTTCCTGGCCGATCATGCGGATACCCTGGTGGGCGAGGCGGTGCTGATGGTGAGCGCTGGTCTGACGCTGGAGCAGGTGGCCGAAGCCATTCATCCGCATCCAACGCAGACTGAACTCTTCGGCGAAATGGCACGGCGTCTGTTATCCCGTCTGCGCCGCTCCGTCAAGGCAGGTGGTTGATTTGTGGTTGGCAGTGGTAACTGTGCCCCCGGATATTCCGGCACAGGGTGAGTGTCAACGAGGCCTCTGGCGCGGCTTGACGTCTGCGCGTAAAAGCGAGCAAAATGCTCGGGTATCCACTGGATGAAGCGCTGCGGCGCATGGAGTGATGCACGATGAGCACAGCAACCGAAACAATGACCAATCTGGATTCCATTCCTCCGCTTATGACCCTGACACAAAATGCAGCGGACAAGATTGCTTCGTTGGTCGAAGAAGAAGGTACTGAAGGTTTGAAGCTGCGTGTCTTTGTGACGGGTGGCGGTTGTTCCGGCTTTCAGTACGGTTTTACTTTCGATGAGAATATGAATGAAGGCGATACGGAAGTGCAGCAATTTGGCGTGAGCCTGCTGATTGATCCCATGAGCTACCAGTATCTGGTAGGTGCAGAGATTGACTACAGCGAGGGACTGGAAGGTGCGCAGTTCGTCATTAAAAACCCCAACGCGACAACGACCTGTGGTTGTGGGTCTTCTTTCTCGGCTTGATTGCCGGATATGGGTACTGATGTGCCCCAAGGGGAGGCCGATGGCCTCCCCTTTATTTTACGGGCAGGTTATGATGATCGGGTGATCCGTGGTCTGGAGGCCTTTGTTGAGGATGCCCTCCGTCCGAATGATAAAAGGAGTTCTGTATGGCGGAGCCAAACTTTACGCCAGGTCTGGAGGGAGTGGCTGCAACTCATTCCAGCATCTCCAATATTGATGGAGTCGCTGGTTTACTGAGTTACCGTGGTTTTGCCATTGCGGATTTGGTGGCGCATAGCAGTTTTGAGGAAGTCGCGCTCTTGTTGCTGGACGGCGTTCTGCCGAGCGCGGCTGGTTTGGGAGAATTTGATCGCGGGCTGCGTACCCATCGCCAAGTCAAATACAATGTCCGGGAAATCATGAAGTTTATGCCGGTGACCGGGCATCCCATGGATATGCTGCACTGTGCGGTGGCTAGCCTGGGCATGTTTTACCCACAGCAGGAGCTCTCCGACGCTGAGCGCGAAAATACGCTCCATCTGGATGCGATGGCGATGCGGATCATCGCCCGCATGCCGACCATTGTGGCCATGTGGGAGCAGATGCGCTTTGGTAATGATCCCATTCCACCACGTCCAGACCTTGGTCATGCAGCTAACTTTCTGTATATGATCTCGGGCCGGGAGCCGGACCCGGCCTTTGCCAAAATTCTCGACACCTGCCTGATTCTGCACGCCGAGCACACCATCAATGCCAGTACCTTCTCCGTGCTGGTGACCAGCTCTACCCTCACTAACCCCTACCACGTTATCGGTGGGGCGATTGGGACACTGGCTGGCCCGCTGCACGGCGGTGCCAATCAGAAGGTGATAGAAATGCTGGAAGAAATCGGTTCTGTCCAGCGGGTAGGCGCCTATCTCGATGAGAGGATGGCTAACAAGGATAAAATCTGGGGCTTCGGGCACCGTGTCTACAAGACCCGTGATCCGCGTGCGGCGATTCTCAAGGATACGATGGAAGAGCTGGCCAGTCACGGTCATCTGCGTCACAGTCGCCTTTTTGAAATCGCCATAGAGATGGAACGCCAAGCTACGGAGCGACTCGGCCCCAAGGGCATCCATGCCAATGTGGATTTTTACTCGGGCGTGCTGTATCACGAGATGGGCATCAAGGCGGACCTTTTTACGCCCATTTTTGCTATGGCGCGTTCTGCGGGTTGGCTGGCCCATTGGCGGGAGCAGTTGGCGGACAACCGGATTTTCCGGCCTACACAGGTGTATACAGGGGAACAGAGTCAACACTATGTGCCTGTGGCAGAGCGGTCTAGGAAAAACGTATGACAGAAGTTTTACAGGATATCCCCTTCCTGGCCACCGATCGGGTGGAAGCCTTGCTGGATATCGAGCGTCACCTGATCACCGCACAATCCACTATTGAGCGTTGGTTTCGAGGACAATGGCAGCGGACGCCGCCGCCGTTCTATGCCTCTGTGGACTTGCGCAACGCCGGGTTTAAGCTGGCACCTGTGGATACCAATCTGTTTTCAGCGGGATTCAATAACCTCAATCCGGAGTTTTCGCCGCTTTATGTTTCGGCTATTCAACATTATCTGAATCAGTATTATCCGGGTCTGGAGCGGGTGCTCCTGATCCCTGAAAACCACACCCGTAACCTCTTTTATCTGGAGAATGTGGCGCGCTTGCGCGAATTGCTGGAACTCTCCGGCCTGGAAGTGCGGGTGGGCTCCCTGATTCTGGATGATCGCATGGCTTATAATTTGCCTTCGGGGAACCTGCTCCTTCTTGAACCGTTGCAGCGTATCGGTGGGCGTTTGACGACGGCGGGCTTCGATGCGCAACTGATTTTGCTGAATAATGATCTGTCAGGAGGTGTGCCTGAAATACTGGAACATCTGGAACAGCCTGTCCTGCCTCCCCTCGCGGCAGGCTGGCGCAACCGGCGCAAATCCCAACACTTCGCCCATTATCGTGCTGTCGCGCAGGAGCTGGCGGAGGTGATCGATATTGATCCGTGGCTAATTGATCCTGTTTTTCGCCGCTGTCAGGGCATTGATTTTATGCGCTCCGAAGGACGCGAGTGTCTGGTCGCCAATGTCGATGCCGTGCTGGAGATCACACGCGAGCGCTACGCCCACTACGGCATCCGCCAGCGGCCCTTTGTCATCGTCAAAGCCGATGCCGGTACCTATGGCATGGGCATTATGACCGCCTATTCGGGTGAGGAGTTTCTGGACCTCAACCGCAGGGAACGCACCCGCATGGCCAAGAGTAAAGAGGGCCTGCCGGTGAGCGATGTTTTTATTCAGGAAGGGGTTTACACTTTTGAGCAAACCGCCCAGGAGGCCGTGGCCGAACCGGTCGTGTACATGATCGGTCAGCAGGTGTTGGGTGGTTTCTACCGGGTGCATACGGAGCGCGGCCGTGATGAGAACCTCAACGCCCCAGGAGCGCACTTTGAGCCCATGGCCTTTGGTCAGACCTGTGTGGTCCCTTGCCGAAAATCACCGCCCGATGCGCCGGTAAACCGTTATTATGCCTATGGCGTTATTGCACGCCTGGCGCTGGTGGCCGCGACACGGGAGATGGCGGACTGGCGGCTACAGAATGCGCTGGAGGTGGCTCAATGAGCATGCTTAAGGCCGCTATACTCATGGACCCTATCGTTGGCATCAAACCGGCTAAAGATACGACCTTCGCCATGCTTCTTGCGGCGCAGGCACGCGGACACCAGTGCTGGGTGTTTACCCTGCCCGACCTGTTTCTGCGTGATGGGGGTGCCTGGGGGCGATTAAGTGCCGTGGTCGCGCGCGATGGTGTGGAAGGCTACTGCACGCTGGGTGAGCCGGAAGAACGCCCCCTCTCTGACATGGATGTGGTGCTGATGCGTAAGGACCCACCCGTTGATCTGGAATATCTTACCGCCTGCTATTTGCTGGAGCATGCAGGTACGTGGGTGGTCAATGATCCGATCAGTCTGCGCAATGCCAATGAAAAGCTCTATGCCCTGCATTTCCCGGATTTTCTGCCGCCCTTGCTGGTCAGTCGCGATCTTGGGGATTTGCGCGCCTTTCTCGCCGAGCATGGCGAGATTGTCGTCAAGCCGCTTTCGGCGCGGGGTGGCGAAGGGGTGTTTTATTTGCACTTGCAGGATCGCAATGTCGGCAGCATTCTGGAGACGGTGACGGGCTGGGGCCGACATTATGTGATGGCGCAGCGCTACTTGCCTGCCATCCGCGCGGGCGACAAGCGTATCCTCCTGGTGGATGGAGTGCCCGTGTTGGGTGCTATGCTGCGGGTGCCTTCGGCCTCGGATTTTCGCGGTAATCTGGTGGCCGGAGCACTGGCCGTTGCGGCGGAACTTACGGACCGTGACCAGGAAATCTGTGCGGCGATCGGGCCTGCCTTGCGTGCCGCGGGCCTGCTTTTTGTCGGCCTGGATGTGATTGGCGGATATGTGACGGAAATCAATGTCACCAGTCCCACCGGGGCACGGGAAATCAAGCGTTTCTGCGGGGTGGATGCCGCGGATTTGCTCTGGCAACGTCTGGAGCAGGGGCGATAATGCCGCTATGCCCGTGCGGCTGGTCACCGGCACCTGCCGTTTTCGAGCGAAAACACGTATCATGGGAATCATGACCTTCTCTTCCCTCAAAAATCATTTGCTCATTGCCATGCCTGAGCTGCACGACGGCGTTTTTGATCGCACCGTGATCGTGGTGTGCGAGCACAATACCGAGGGCGCTATGGGTGTGGTCATCAACCGTCTGGTGGATATCAATATGTCTGATGCCCTGCGTGCAGTGGATATCCAGCCCTCTGAAGAAATGATTCATCGTCCGGTGTACTGGGGCGGGCCGATCCAGCCTCAGCACGGATTTATCCTGCACTCGCCGCGTGGCGAATGGCTTTCCAGTCTGGAGATTAATGACGCCCTGGCGTTGACCAGCTCGCCGGATATTCTGCAGGCTATTGCCCAGCACGAAGAGCCGCAGCGTTACCTGCTGACCCTGGGCTATGCCGGCTGGGGCGCGCAGCAACTGGAAGAGGAGCTGAAGGAAAACGCCTGGCTGCACGGCCCCCTGGATATGGCAGTGGTCTTTGATCTGCCCGCCAGTGAGCGCTGGCAGGCCGCGGCGCGCTTGCTGGGAGTGGATATGCGTCTGCTCAGTGGTGCGGCGGGTCATGCTTGAACAGAACGGGCCGCTGCTCGGGATAGACTTCGGTGAACGTCGGATCGGGATTGCGGTTCTGGGGGAGTCGGGCTTGGCGCCGCAAGGGGTTGCCACCCTGCGCAATGGCGAAACTGGCCCGGACTGGGATGGCTTCGCCCGTATTCTTAAGGAGTGGCAGCCGCGTGCGCTGGTTCTGGGCCTGCCTCTGCACATGGATGGCAGCGAGGGCTTCATGGTGGGCCGGGTGCGCAAATTCGCGGAAAGTTTGCAGCGCCGCTTCTCCTTGCCTATCCATTGGGTGGATGAGCGCCTGAGCAGCCACGCCGCCGAGCTGGTCCTGAAAGATCGCGACTTTTCTCAAAAGAAACGCGGCCGTTTGCTGGATCAAGCCGCGGCCTGCGAGATTTTGTGGACCTTTCATAATGCCCGAGGCGACGCATGACGACCGACTGGGATGTGACTGCACTGTTAGCGGGTATGGCGCGTGATCTGCGTCCCCTCATTGATCCGGAGCAGGCGGCGATGATCGGCATTTTTACCGGCGGTGTCTGGCTGGCGCGCACCCTGCACGCCGCACTCGGTTTGCAGCAGCCCCTGGGGCAGGTGGATATCTCTTTTTATCGCGACGACTTCAGCCAGATCGGTCTGCACCCGCAGGTGCGCGCCTCGGATATCCCCTTTGATGTCGATGGCCGCGATATCATTCTGGTGGACGATGTCCTCTACACCGGTCGCACCGTGCGCGCCGCTATGAATGAAATCTTCGACTATGGGCGACCGGCCCGCATCCGCCTGGCGGTGCTGGTGGATCGCGGCGGGCACGAACTGCCAGTGGCCGCTGATGTGGCGGCGTTACGCCTGAATGCCACAGCGGGCGCGCACATCAAGCTGCGCGGCCCCGAGCCCTTGCGTCTGGAACTGGAGCAGCGGAGGCTGCAGCCATGAGCGCCGCCACCTTTCGTTTTGGTGAAGGAAACCCGCAATACGACGCCCAGGGCCGTTTGCGTCATCTGCTCAGTACCGAAGGGCTTCGGGAGCGCGAGTTACTGCAGATTCTCGATACGGCGGAATCTTTCCTCAGTATTGCCCATCGCAGTGTCAAAAAGACCCCCACCCTGCGTGGCCGCACCATCGTCAATCTCTTTTTTGAGAACAGCACGCGGACCCGCAGCACCTTCGAGCTGGCCGCCAAGCGCCTCTCGGCGGATGTGCTGAATATTGCGGTCAGCACGAGTAGTGCCAGCAAGGGTGAATCCCTCATTGATACCGTCGATAATTTGATGGCCATGCAGGTGGATGGTTTCGTCCTCCGTCATCCCGAAGCGGGAGCAGCCCATCTGATCGCTTGCCATCTCGGCGACTCGGCACTGGTGGTGAATGCCGGTGACGGTCAGCATGCCCATCCCACCCAGGCCTTACTGGATGTGTTCACCATCCGTCGCCTGGCGGGGCCGATTGAAAACCGAGTGGTGGCCATCGTCGGCGATGTGCTCCATTCGCGGGTGGCACGCTCGCAGATTCATGCCTTGTCCATTCTCGGTTGCCCGGAAATTCGCGTCATCGGCCCGCGCACCTTGGTGCCCGAAGAGCTTTCGGCGCTGGGCGTGCATGTTTACCACGATCTGCAGGCCGGTCTGCGCGGGGTGGATGTGATTTGCGCCCTGCGCCTGCAACGGGAGCGCATGGCGTCGCACCGTCTGCCCAGTCTGAATGAATTTTATCACCGTTTCGGGCTGACACCGGAGCGCTTGCAGTGGGCAGCTCAAGGCGCGCTGGTGCTGCATCCCGGTCCTATGAATCGCGGGGTGGAGATCGCCTCGGAGGTGGCCGATGGTGCTCAGTCGGTGATTCTCCAACAGGTAGCCCATGGCCTGGCGATGCGGATGGCGGTGCTCACCATCCTCGCTGGCGCGGCGGGCGGGGAGTGAAATCCATGCACAGAATCATCCGTAATATTCGGGTCATGGATCCCAGTGACGGCTTTGATGCGGTTACTGATCTGGCCGTGGCGGGCGGTCGGATTGTCGCACGAGGTATGCTGCCCCCTGACTTTACGGCAGGAGAAGTGCTGGATGGCACGGGCTTGATTGCCTGCCCAGGATTCATTGAAACGTCTTTTCAGGCGCATACCCCAGGTCACGGTCGGGATGGTGACCTCGCCAGTGAGTTGCGTGCGGCGGTAGCCGGTGGCGTGACGCAGGTTCTACTGCGCCCGGACACTCTGCCGATGGCCGACATCCCGGCCGTTTTGCAGGAACAGCGCATTCTGGCGGATCGTCTGGCCTTGGCCAATGTGCATCTGTCCGGTGCCCTTACTACGCAGCTTCAGGGCACGGCGCTGACGGAGATGGCGGGTTTGGCAGCGGCCGGTGCTATCGCCTTCAGTCAGGCCAAGGAGCCCGTGCTCAGCGCGGCCTTGTTGCGGCTGGCGCTGAGTTACGCAGCGGATTTGGGCTTGCCCGTATTACTCCATGGTGAAGAGCCGGAGTTGGCTGCCAACGGGGTGATGCACGAAGGCCGTCTGAGCATCCGTTTAGGCCTGAGCGGACGCCCGGCCGCGGCGGAGCAGATCGGCGTGCAGCGGGATATCGCCATTGCCGCGCTCAGCGGTTGCCCCATCCATTTTCCGCACTTGAGTATCGCTGCGGCGGTGGCCGAGGTTGTGGCGGCCCGGCAGCGTGGTGAGCCGGTGACTTGCGGGGTGAGTATCCATCACCTGCTGCTCAGCGAGCAGGATATCGGTTTCTTCAATCTCCACGCCAAGATCTTGCCGCCTTTACGCGCCGTCGCAGAGCGCGACGCACTGCGGCACGCCATTGCCATGGGTGCTATAACGGCCATCAGTAGTGATCACAACCCCTGGGGGGTGGACCGGGAAGGCATGACTTTCACCCAGGCGCCATTCGGCATTGCTGCCGTGGAATGGCTCCTGCCCCTGGCGCTGCGTCTGGTGGATGAAGGGGTGTTGGATTTAATGACGGTGCTGCACTTGCTGAGCGTCGGCCCGGCCCAAGCCCTTGGTTTGCCAGTGCCATCCCTGGCGGTCGGTGCCACCGCTGACTTCTGTATCTTCGATCCGGACTCCTACTTCACGGTAGAGACAGGGCGTCAGTGGAGCCGCGGGCGGAATCTTCCTTATGGACAATGGGAATTGCGCGGGCAGGTACGATATACATTGGTGGCGGGGCGGATGGTTTTTCGAGGGTGAGCGGGAGGAATATGTGACCATCGGCGTTCGCTTTGAATTGATTCGAATCGTCTGGTCGCAGTGGCAGCGCTTCAAAGCGCGCCTGGAATCGCAGCAACGAACGGCTTCAAAAAACTACGCGACTGCTGAAGTAAATCCCCTATTTCGCGATCATGATTTACTCGGTGCGAGGGGTGTTCCATTGCGCCACCAATCTCCTATACTGAAAACTTGAGGTGTGGGGATAAATCCTGCCTTACCACTAGACTGGCGCGCACTGGAGGTGCCTTATGAACCCAAATATTTCCCGCATCCTATGGGTGCTTGCCGCCGCGGCATTAAGCTCGACGATGGTTCCGTCCGAGGCTGCAGTTGGACATCCATCGCAGCCTGCCGTGGGCAATATGGACAAAGCGACCGGAGGAAGCGGTACCACGGAGTCCGGAAAAAAATATATCAAGATTCTTTCTCCTGTCAATGGTGCACAACTCAGTGCCGGTACCTCCGTGGTCCTGTCCTATGATGTCACTCTGGCCCCCAACGGCAATCATATCCATGTCTATGTTGATAACCACATGGCTGGCTTGAGCCATGAATTGAAAGGTAACTTTTCTGTAGGCAAGTTGGCGCCCGGCACACACACTATTTGCATCAAAGAGGCTACAGCGGCCCATGTTCTCATTGGGGTCAACCGGTGCATTGTGGTTACGGTTAAGTAAAAATGCCGGGCTTTTTCTTCAGCGCCCAGCTTTTGCTCTATGCCTGCATTCAGGCGTTGCACAACTTGGGGGCGGTGGCCATCGTGGGCGGAGGCGCCGCGGCGCTTTTGCTGGCGCGCCGTTCTCCTGGCATGCAGAGGACGCTGGTGTGGGTAATCACTTTGGGATGGGTAAACCAAGGGGTGACCGGTATCCTTTTTGGGGCTACCAGCTATTACTATGATGGCCGTTTGCCCGACATTCACGGGATCGCTCTGACGGCCCTGTTTCTCAAAATGGCTTGCGCAGTTCTGGGTATCATCCTCGGGATGGTCTACCTGTATTTTGAGCGTGGATGGTCGGGGGCAGTGCAGCGTTGGATCCTGGGTTCTGATTTCGGCTTGGGTGTCACCGCCCTCACTGCCGCAGCATTCCTGCGTTGGTTTTCCTGATTTTGTAGGCCTGTTCCCTAACCCCCTAACCCCGCTTAGGTGCGTCGGACACCCTATGCGCAAGCTCGACAACATCCCCCAGTTCCATCACCTGGTTGGGCGGGAGCCGGAAAAAGTCGGTGGCGTTGGTAGAAAAACGGAGCAGGATGGCGAAAAGTTGTTCTCGCCATAAGGCCAGGCCAGCGTCGGCGGTCGGAATCACCCGTTGGCGGGAGGCAAAATAGGTGGTATCCGATGGGTTCCATCGGAAGTTCGGACTCTCCGCGGACTTCAGCGTCTCTGGAATATCGGGTTGCTCCATGAATCCATAACGGGCAGTGAAACGATAGACGCCTTGTCCATAATCCAGAACCGCCAAGCGGGCCGTGGGAAGGGTGCGTGGCTCATCTTCAAATTTGACGGTGAGGATGATGACCCGTTCATGAAGCACTCGGTTGTGTTTCAGGTTATGCAGCATGGCATGCGGAACGCCGTGCTCGCGTACTGTCAGGTATACCGCCGTGCCCGGGACACGGATAGGCTCGATAGGGGTGACGCCGCTCAGAAAGGCCTCCACCGAGATGGCATCCGGATACAGTTTGCGGGCGAGTATCTCCCGTCCCCATCGCCATGTCGACATGGTCGTGAAAACTACCAGGCCGATCATCAGTGGGAACCATCCTCCTGCCACGAGTTTCAATAAATTTGCGCCGAAAAATATCCCGTCCAGCAGGATAAAGAAGCCGCAGAAAAGGCCAGCTTTCCACAGCGGCCACTGCCAACTGTGGCGGGCGACGAAGAAGACCAGAACGGTGGTCAGTAGCATGGTGCCGGTAACCGCCGTACCATAGGCGAAACTCAGCGCGTTCGAAGACCCGAACCAGAGAATCGCCGCGATAACCGCCACCATCAGGACCCCGTTGAGTCCTGGAAGATAGATCTGCCCGCGCTCGGATGCCGAGGTGTGAATGATGGTCAGACGTGGCACGTAACCTAGCAGCAGGGCTTGGCGTGTCGCGGAATAGGCTCCGGAAATCACCGCTTGCGAGGCAATCACTGTAGCGATGCCCGATATCACCACCATAGGCAGAGTCGCCCAGGCGGGGAAGAGCCGGAAAAAGGGATTCTGAGCAGCCGAAGGGTTGATCTCCAGCAAGGCGCCCTGGCCGAGATAATTGAGGGCCAGGGCGGGTAGCACCAGAAAATACCAAGCCATGCGGATGGGACGCGCACCAAAATGACCCATATCGGCGTAGAGCGCCTCTGCCCCGGTGACGGCGAGGACTACAGCGCCCAGGATCACCAACCCACCGATGCCGTGTATTCCGAAAAAATGCAGGGCGTACCACGGGTTGAGCGCAAGCAATATCTGTGGATCAGCGATGATCCAGGTCAGTCCGGAACCAAAAAGCAGCAGGAACCATACCAGCATGCTCGGACCGAAGAGGTGACTAATGGCCGCCGTACCGCGACGTTGGACCAGAAAGAGTCCAATGATCACTCCCAGAGCCAGGGGGAGGACCAGCGGTTTCCAGGCTGGAGAGGCGACTTCCATGCCTTCCATGGCCGACAGCACTGAAATGGCTGGGGTGATGATGCTATCTCCATAAAAAAGGGCCGCACCCAAAAGTCCAATACTCAGTATCCACCAGCGCAATCGTCCGGAATGCCCTGTTGCATGGGCGGCCAGAGCGGTCAGCGCCATGACGCCGCCCTCGCCTTGATTGTTCGCCCGCATGATCACCCAGGCGTATTTGACACTCACGACCAGCACCAGAGTCCAAAAAATCAAGGAAAGGATACCTTGGAGATTCGCCGCCGTGGGGGGCAAGGACATGGCGGACAGACAGGCGCTGAGGGTGTAAAGCGGACTCGTGCCGATGTCCCCGAAGACCACGCCGAGGGTGGCCATAGCCAGCAGGGGAAGGGTTTCTTTCTGGTCGTTCATGACATTCGCCAGTGCCTGTACGGCTGCAAATACCGAAGATAAAAGTGAATATTCGCTCGAATGCTGCCTTTGTCAAAATCAAATGCTTCGAACGCTGCCCAATCCATGTC
>JAPTWR010000116.1 GCA_028065135.1 Acidithiobacillus sp. | reverse complement strand
CCACCTCTCTGTTTTGTATCGCAAGGAAAGCAGTCACAGTACCCGGGCACTCCTGGATGTACTTCGGCAATCTTTGGGGAAGTCTAATAAAGAATCAGGGTAGCAATGGAGCAGTCAGCCGACTTAGGAATCATAAATGTTAACCAGCGTTATTGGTTAACCACCCGTCAGCGTCAGGATTTTACCGCACTATGTCGTGAAAGGCTGCTCTATAACTCTTCGAATAATAACAAGAAATGCCAGAATATTGATCTGGTCTTGGATGAACAATATTGACGCTGATCCCTGCTGAAAACTGACCAATCGCAAGCGCCAATTGACATCGAGATGCCCGTTGATTAATAAGCCTCATTGAAAATATCCTATTTCTTTATATAACATATAAATAGCGACCAAAACTATGACCCCAATAAAAATATCATTCAACGCAGCTTTACGCCGTCCCAGTTTGTTGGCACTCAGTGCCCCCAACCATCCTCCCAAGATTCCACCAGCTATGTATTCTGCAGCAATACGCCAGTCTACGAGGCCGTTCAGCGAATAACTGATGGCAGTCGCTGTACCAAGGGCCCCCACAGCTAACAATGATGAAGCGACGGCATTCAAAATAGGCAACCGCCCAGAACGCATCAGTGCAGGAACAATAAGGAAACCACCGCCAATGCCAAAAAATCCAGACAAAATGCCAGTACCACCACCGTAAAAATAAACACAAGCATGCCGCTCGCATGTTTTATGCGCAACAGGCTGCTTATCTCGTGTTCGATACATAGTTAAGGCAATCCAAAGCATGAGCAGCGCAAAGAGAATCAATAGATATTTTCCATTGATAGCCTTCCCTAGTTCAGCACCGGCAAAAGCTCCAATAACACCCGCGATAGTAAAACGAATAGCGATTGCCCAGCGAACATTACCAGCACGCGCATGTGGAATCAGATTGATGAAAGCATTGATACCCACAGCCAGTGCCGTGGTACCGATAACCAGATGAGGATTGTGTACACCGACCCAATAGAGCAACAACGGAACCGCCAGAATGGAGCCACCGCCACCTATCAGTCCCAAGGAAAACCCTACGATCACACCAGCCAGGATGCAATCAAGATTTTGGCCTAATGTCAATGCAATCATAAAGTTTCACCATGGTTAACAATTGAATAACTTTTTTTTCTAATAGAAAGTAGAGCTCCCTCGTCATCTTAGGCGATGGATCTGAGAATAAGCTTGAGCAGAATCAGGTAAGCCATACATAGTGGAGCGTTGACCATGTCTCCCATATATTTGAAGTTTATGGTTTTAATTACCGCATGTCCATGCTTCCTAATCATCTGTCTAACCCCAATCAATCAGCGGCTGCAATTCACAATTGCTGATCCCTAGCCGTGCAAAATCAAAAACATTTCCCGACTACGCCTCAATAGCAAACTCTTTAAGAATCATATAATCGTTATTATTCTTCAATATCATGCCTGTCAAACAGCGGCTATGGTTGGTCCCAATTCCGTAGAAGCCAGCATCAGAACTCTCCACCTTTGACTGCATCAATAATATTGTCTTTTTAATCTACCAGTAATTTAAATTTCTTTATTCCACGACATGGTGTAGCAGAACTGAAGCTGATAGTTGGCTTATAATTCATCAATTAAAATAATCATCTCCTTTTAACGCTAAAAATATCAGTCTGGATTTTATTTAGGTTATATCCGTCTGCCACCCAAAGAGGAATCCCTCCCTTTAAATAGCTGACATCGACAAATTCCATTTCTTTGAGCGCCAACGCTGCCAATGAAGATCTACCTGCAGATGGACAGTCACAGATGCAACCGATTTTCATCTGCCGTGCAGATGCAAGCAATTTGTGGTGACCTCTGAATTTTAGATCAGCGGCCATCTCTAGGATACCTCGGGGAATTGCTATAGCACCCGGAATACTCCCATGAGATAGTTCATCCGCTTCTCTGACATCTACCACGATTATGGCGTTGCAGCGGATCAGGTGATGCAGCTCGTTGGGCATCATCCCATGGATTGCTTCATGTGCCTCGTATATAAGGCTTTTCATCGTAGACATATCATCACATAGGTAGTAGGATTCATTTGTAAATAGTACAGGAAATAGAAAAATTTTTCGAGATGGTTGAATATCAAATTTAAGCATCATAATTTCGGTTGCTTACATACACTAGTTGCTCCTTATTTAGGAATTGTTCATTAATTTAGAAAAGGATGGCATCATGAACACAACACCACCAGATTTAACGACGATTATCAAGTCAGAACAACATTATCTCGGAAAATATACTTTAGTGGTAGGTTTAATCTTGATTGTAATCGGCATTTTCGGCTTGCTCAGTCCCGTGATTCTTTCCGCAGCAACTGATGGCATCCTGGCGGGGATTCTTATTCTTGGTGGCGCAGTATGGATAGCTCATAGCTACCAACTGCATGCGCATGGGCTTGGGGATTGGCTCAGGCCGCTTCTTTTGCTGATAACCGGAGCTATTATGGTAGCCCTTCCGGCCGCTGGCATCGCCAGCATTGGCTTGCTTTTTATTCTGTATTTCTTTATTGACGCTTACCGTAATTTTACGCGGCCCAAGGTGTTGAGTGGAGTCGGACGTGGCTGGTTTTTTTTCAGCGGTATTATCGATGTGTTGATTGCGTTGCTTTTTATCGTCACCTGGCCGCAAGGTTCACTGATACTGGTCGGTATTTTTGTCGGGGTGAACCTTATTTTTGATGGAATAATCTTGATAATAGTGCGTAATGGTATCATCGGACTAACAAAGTCCTGAAGAATAACCAACCATTGTTGTGTCTGGTTCCATGAACAAACTTGTCCGTATGTTGCGGCAACTTTTTTATCCGCACGTTCACACCCTCGATTCAACCGGCCTTAGTTTCAGTCCAAAATTTTGGCTGCTTATTGTGTTTACCGGTATCGGTGCTGGGTTGGGTGCGGATTTTTTGATGTTCCTACTCTCCACGGTTCAACATCTCAGCTACCACTACGCACAGGGATATTTTCAGGTGGCGGCAGAGCATGTCTCCGGCTTACATCGCTTGGGCGTATTAATTTCTGCCGGAGTATTAGCTACCTTTGCAGTCTGGCTGTTACGCAGATTGTCGCATGGGGCCAATAGCGATGTAGTTCACGCTATATGGTTTCAATCTGGAAGCGTCAATTTTTGGCATACCATCGCTCAGGCGATACTTTCTATGACCATCGTCGGCATGGGCGCTTCCCTTGGCAGGGAAGGAGCACCCAAACAGGTAGGAATGGCAATCGCTAGCCTGCTTTCGCGGTGGGGAAGGCTCTCATCGACAGAGACGCGTTTCCTCGCCGCCTGTGGAGCCGGCGCAGGGATGGGAGCGGTTTATAATGTTCCACTCGGTGGCGCGCTTTTTGCGCTGGAAGTCCTGCTGGGTTCAGTGACTTTACCTCTTCTATTGCCCGCCATTACCACGGCATTGATTGCTACTGCAGTATCCTGGATCACTCTTCCTGACCAGCCCACGTACACACTTCCAATTTATACGTTTCATATCGGAGAACTGTGCTGGTCGCTCCTATTTGGACCATTAGCCGGCGTTATGTCTGTTTTGTTTGTTCGTC
>JAPTWR010000141.1 GCA_028065135.1 Acidithiobacillus sp. | reverse complement strand
GGTATCCGCATATCTTCACATCTCTAGACCTGATTAGCACGATGATTCAGTGTTGACGACAGTACAAAGTAAATTCATGGGCAACGCGGCTAGATTAAAACGGCAGTTGAAGCGATAAGTCACGACGGAGAGATTACCTTGCGCATATTTCCGAGGCTTAAAGCCTGACAAGCACCAGAAAGACTCATTTTGAAATTGCACAGCACGATGTTGACCCAGATGAACGGGGTAAAACCCCGGTTTGCGGCCCCTGAGACAATTACCGCAGGCTCCCCCGCATCGGCTAACCCATTGAAGCAAGGAAGACCATTGGCCAGGATCTGACATTCAGCATCTAGAGCGGTGTGCGCCCAGTTTTCTATGGCAGAACCGCCGCTGATCTTAATCCCTTATTCATCAGGGCAATGATTCCGACGGGTACTTTATTGTTAAACAGCGCTGGTCATTAGCCAGTTTTCAGCAAAAGTCAGCGTTTAGATTGTTCGCCTTAGAGAACCTCAGTGTTTCGCTAATGCACATAATATTTCAACGGACTACTGATTCATATTCCGCGATATAGGGTGATAAATACCTGATGCTGACAGATGGCAATCGAATGACGCTGATTTACATGCGCGTACCTCCCCTGCCCGTCTTTACCTGCTTGATAATGCCTCACTGCAGGCACTTCAATGGTAGTACCGCGATGCTGTCCCGTTATCCATCTGTGCCCTGGCCTCCAGTTGCAGCAAAGAACGTGTGGTGACCCCCAGTTGCCGTAGTGAACCGGGATTGCGCCGAAACTGTAGCCGCAAGCCCTCGACAATCTCTGCTGGCAATGCGGGCAATGCCCAGGATTCCGTGCCCAGATCCCGCGCAATATCCTGGAGGGTGTTCGTAAAAATACGATCAAAGTCCCGGCTTTCGGGTTCGTCCACGCGAATGATGGTAAAGCGCGCGCGCAGGGGTTTGGGCAGATCACGCAGGTCATTGGCCGTGGCCACCCAGTTGACGGCCGAATAATCCACCGGTCCCAACAAATACTCATCGGTGACGCAGCGGGCGGTGGTCGGTTCCAGCATGGTCAGCAGGGTTTCCCATAGGCGGCCATTGTGTTTGCTGGTACCGACTTTTTCGATTTCATCCAGACAGACCAGCGGATTGGCCTGACGGTTTTCGCGCATGAAATCGACCAGATAACCTGCCCGTGCGGAGCTCCACCCTCGTGCTGTGCCTTTGAGCATCATGTTATCGTTCATCCCTGCCATCATCAAAAAGGCCGTGGGCAATCCCAAGGTCTTCCCCAAACTTTGCACAAAGCGGCTTTTGCCGAGTCCGGGATTGCCGACCAACAAGAGGGGGCGGAACTTCAATACCGGATGCCCCGTCACATGATGTAGTGCCCATTCATTTTCGAGCTTGTCTATGGCCGGCACCATCCAGGGATATTCCTGTCGCAAACCTTCCGCCCAGGAAGGGCTATCCGGCCAGGTCTGTAAAGGCAGTGGGCCAAGCAAGGTTTTGAAACGGGACAATGCCTGATTTTCCTTGGCATCATTTCCGGGGGTAATGCTACCCAGTATTTGCCGACTGTATTCTGGAATTGGTTCATTCTGGGTCAATAACCGCTCTGCCTGCCATTGCAGTCCGATCAATGACAGATCATCACAAGAGGCCGCCTGCATGCAGTCCGACACTTCTTTCGCCAAGGCCGCGTCCTGTAGGGCAATAGCCGCTCTTAAACCCAATTCAAAAGCCACCGAAGACAGCTTCTCGAAGCGCCGATTCGTGTTCTTCCAGAGGAAATCCCCACGTTCCTCTTCGCTCTGCCATTTCCGGAACGCTTGTAACCAGCGGGAATCGTAGGCGGTCTGGCCCAAAGCAATATGGAACTGCAACAGCAGCATCTGACCCATCAAAGACCCCCACTCTGCCCCGATCATCAACCACTGTTCGGCAACCTGCACGTCATTGGGCAGGCGGTCATCGTCTGACAGATAGCAACGTCCGATATCCACCAAGCCTTCGCGCAGGCTCAGTTCGACGGGCGTTTTTGGATCACGCGCGGACATCGAGTCGAAATCCTTGTCCAGCAGGTTTTGTTCAATGCCATTCCAGATGGACAGAAAAACCTCTGAACGCTTTTTACCAGCGGCTTTTACGTCCTGTTTGAGTTTTTCACCGAGTGCGAGGAGTTGATCTTTGTAGGGTGCGGTCATGTCAGCCTCCTTTTTGTGGAATGACAGTAGTGCGTAGTATATCTAATATGTACATATGTATCAAGTGTCCTGTCATATAAGAACACGCGGTTTCTATTTTTTCGTTAGGCGCACAATCCGATCGAAAGCCCCTCCTCCTTCTGTCCTCAATGTCTATAACGCTGACTGCATTTGTTACGCCATAGTCTGGTCTGGACGATGAATTTCTGCAGGGAGGATATGCTGATACTTTTCGGGTTGGGAGTGAAATGGTAAAAGCTTTGTGAAACTTTTAGCTGAACAGGGCCTGATTGGGCAGCCCTGCAGTTCTTCTACTGAAGGGCTGGTAAAGACCGATAGCGGTCATTCATCGGCGGAAGGCAAATGACGTCATTCGACCTGTATTCATGATTGGGGTGGTTGGAGAAGAAGATTGGCCCTTAATTTATCTTGCATGCAACTTGGAATGTTACGTTGCACCCACCGTTACTGAAGTATAATTTAATTTATATAAACAACATTTTTATTTTAAATCTTGTATTTTTTCCGCACACAAATATCCTGACAAGGCTAACCGATTCAATGGCACTTCTCTCCATAAAGGGGTCCCTTCCAGATCTAATGTCCAAAATCCCATTTTGGCCGTTTTTATGCATACCCATAAAAACCGTTGATCGATTTTCTTTAAAAATATCCATTCGTTTTCATCTTTTTTAGGCTGTGCAAACAAACGACCAAAAATGGGGGATGTTGAGCTCAATGCTTCACTGGCGTATCCAGAAAACCATTCGTCGCTCAACATCGGTGCATTGATCGCCGGACTCAAAGCCTTTTTGTGATGAAAAGAAAACAGCATGTAAATGCCACCAAGCATTAACAAAAAAAGGATGGAGATAATGATCGATAGAAAAATTGAACGGGGCAAACTCAGATCGAGGCCTGATGAGGGCAACATAGTTGCTTCCCTACAGGCCCAGAGCTAAAAGACTTGTGCGGCGCGAGACAATAAAATGCGGCGCCAATATTTTACTTGTTGAACAGGCACCCCGTATTGTCGGGCAACAGCCGTTATCTGCTCCGATCCATACCTGCAGGCGGCCAGGGCAATCATTGCTTTGATGCTGGCGTCTGGTTGCCAGGTGTGCTTACTCAATCTCTCCTCGGGAAAGAGACGCCATGCATTTTCCAAAAGAGGTGATGCCAACTTTTTCTGATCAGCGTTGCCTCTACGCCCAGTTCATGGCCAAGCCTTTCGAATGACCAGGCGCGTTTTCTGACAGCGAGCAGAGCAAGGCTCGCACAAAGCGCTGAGGAAACTTTTACCGATTCAATCATGAGAAACTCCTTGACCATTTTCCACAATCATTACGCTGTTTCAGAACATGAAGCCGGTTTCGACCATGCCGCGCAGTTGTGTCGTGTTTGTACCATTTGCTCCCGAAAAGCCATCACCCTTGGGGCAGGAAGCAGCTACATAGGAAAGTTCA
>JAPTWR010000214.1 GCA_028065135.1 Acidithiobacillus sp. | reverse complement strand
AGCCGCGGAAAGCTTTCCATAAGTTTTCTTTTGCTGCGTTCATATGCCCTCCCTAAATTAGCTTCCCTGAGCAGGTAGTATGTCAAGAATACCATGCATCCCATTCATGAAGTGTTGACCCGTCTGTAGAAAACACCCATATTCCCATTTTCCGGGCTTATTGGGCACCACAAAACTGAAGGTGTACTTTTGTCCACCGTTGAGGCTGACGGAAAATGCCGGTACCGGCCCTGTCTGGCCCCCGCTGGTAATCGGCACACCATCAAAGAAATTGGTTTTCCATCCCACAGCGATAGCCTGTGATTTTGGAAAGCCATTGTCTCGGGATACCAGTGTTCTGCCGATGGAGAACTGATGCGCAATCGGGGGCGCTGATTGCGATCGGTTATCAATCGTCAACTCCACTTTTTCCCCGACATGCCAGGTCATGCGGTCCGGTTTATAATAATAGTTGAACTCATCGATCGTATAATGATGTACCCCATTAATGACCTGCCCGGTAGGATTGGGCAGGGCTACCGCTTTTTCCCACTGCAGGGCGCCTATAATTACCCCCGCGCATATCACGGCGGATACAAGCACCGTAGTCATACCTTTTTTTGCTGCCATACCTCTACCTCCTTTGAGAAGCACATAAATCTGACGGTGCAAATGCCTGGCAGGCCTATTTTTATAAACTTCAGCCTGCCAGGAAAACTTCTATTGACCAATTACAACGCTTATAGCGATGAAAGATAAGCCGCCACATCCTTCATCTGCGCCACGGTGATATTCTTCGCAATCTGATTCATCAGGGTATTTACCCGTGTGCCATTGTGGAAGTAGGTCAACTGCTGAACGATGTAACCGTAACGCTGGCCCGCCAGGCGGGGGAACGGGCCCGCCCCTTGGCCAACCGCTCCGTGGCATTCCATACAGGCAGGGATTTGCTCGTTGGTAACACCTTGGTTGAATATGGCTTTTCCTTCTTTGACGCCGGCATGCTTGATGCCGCTGCTTTGCATCGGCGGCTTCTGGGCGCTGAAGTAATCCGCCAGTGCCGTGATTTTCGCACTGTCCAGCGCTTGCGCCACGGGCCACATGTAGATCTCGCCATTCTGATCCGCACGCGAGTGATCCTTATACGCTTTCAACTGCGTTTCCATATAACTCTTATGCTGTCCGGCCAGGCGGGGGACGATCGGATAAAGTGTGTCACGGCCCGTCATCCCGTGGCACACCATGCAATCGCTGGAAACACGGTATGGTGCTGGCGCGTCGGCGCTGCCGACGGCAGCACTCGCCTGCCCGGCCACCAGCAGGAGCGTGCCGAACAGGAGGAAGGTTTTTGACTGATACATCTTGCTCTGTTCATAGGTCATCGTGTCGTTCTCTTTATGGCGCAACCGGTCTTGGCTTAAGTATGTCGTCATGGCATCGGCTCCTAGTATGATATCCAGGCCAGCAGTTCAAGGGTGTTATACGCAGACGCCCCATATCTTTGGTTATTGGACGACGCCGAACCAACGCCATTGAACTTGTTGTATACGACATATCGCAAGGAGAAGCGGGTATTCCACCACGGCAGATAGGAAGCCTCTATCCATTCATTACTGGTATCCGGAGAACCACTGTTGGTGTATGTGGTACCGTAGAGATGGGGGTTGGCGGATCCCCACACATTCCGGTATCCGCCCTGAATGCCGTAGTGATCATGATACCAGTAGGTGGCATTAACATTGAAGAAATTCAAGTTGCCGGACGAGTTCGAAGATATGATATTCCCTGCTCCAAATTGCTGCTGCTCGTTTACCCATGCAGCACGGACCGTCACGTTATTGTTGTCGTTGGTGTCAAGCCATTGGAGCTGGGTATCTAAATCATAATCATCGAACGTATCGATGGGGCCGCCTGCTTTGCTGATATTATTAAGAGGATTATTTAGGGTGTTATCGTACACGCTGGACCACATGCCAAAGGTACCGACCTCCCAGTTCCAGTCACCCCAATCGTGCTGATAGGCAAGACGAACATAAGGGGCGCCCCCTGAAAGTCTGCCCTGGGGGCCAGCTGCAGTAAAGCCGCCAACTGGGTTGGATTGAGTTCCTTGACCGTTGGTATAAATATCAGCATCTGCGTAGAGCCAGTTTGCCCGGTTTGGCCCGAAGATATCGGCTCCGTAGACACCAAGGCCAGCTAGTGGATACCCCGCACCCGCTGAACTTTCAATGAATGGCTGAGGTACGTGGCCCCAAGACGAATAATTCGAGGAAAAAAATGGTGCTTGCCAATCCGGTGTGGTATTCCACAAGTCCATAGCGGTCGGCGTATTGTTGACATCTACGCCCGTGACCAAAAGATTGTTGGTGCCCAACTTCCATGGATGGGTCCAGACAATGCTGGAGTCATCAAAACTAAATCCTCCGCCGCCGGTACCACTACCGCCGCCCGAGTAGGTTAAATGCAGAAATGTGCCGATATGTGGAGTGATTTCACCGGCATAGAACAGGCTCACCTGTTGTGGAAACTGAACATTATTGTTGGGAGAAGCACCCGCATTAGAGCCACCAGGACCAAACACCGCCTGCCCGCCACCAACATTGGTCGCTGAGGCCTGCAGAAAGATAGAAAATTGTGACACGCGAGAAATGAGCAGACCGACGCTGTTCCCGAACTTGGCTTGGAGCTTCTGCTGCCGTTGCAGGTTTGTGGTCGTGAACCCGAGCAATTTGAACATTCTGCCCATGGGCGTCAACTGCGGGTAGGATGTGTGACAGGCGGCGCACGACCAACCGGTCTGACGCGCAAAGGATGGCAGTGCCCAAGCACTGGAAGATAACGCCATTCCACCAACTGCCGCTAATGCTACGATCAACCTTTTCTTTTTAAAACCAACGGACGATGACACCATAACCCCCTCCATAGCGGTATGCGCTTTCAGGCATATTAGATAAACAAAATACGCTCATGCGCCCGGTCTTGCTGCCAGGCTGCTAACACCAAACCACAACAACGCGATGCGAATTAGCCTCGACCCTAACCGACGTTGTTGCGTTGCTAACAACACCCACACGTTCTATTTAATACAAACCGCGATCCTTTGCAACATCTTTTTATGCGCTCATTAAAATGCATGGCCACCTCATCCATGCATCTCGGGATCGCCTCGAGGGATATAACTATAATGCAAATATAATCAATATGTTGTGCATATTCTACAGAATATCGACCCAGTAAAACACAATAACGTAAATAACGAACATAAGAAAAGAATTATGTGTTAATGTTATTTTACTGTGTTAATCATACCGCTTAATTATACGTCGTGATCGCTAAAGGCCCAAAAAATCGACATGCCAAGATGTCACCAAGCCAGGCAGCATTAACACAAAGGTGATGGAAGGGATATCTAAAGACGGGGGGTATCCACTCTGAGAAGTGCTGCGCCCCAATCAAGAAGTAGGGGGTATGCTAGCGTCGGGCCGACGTCTGAAACTGACTGCGCCGATAGATACGGTTGGTTGCAAGCCTTGGTGCGTGTCCTTGCAAGCCCATGTGGTTTGAGTTCGTGGAATCGGACCTGACTTCCTGAGTACGGTCAAAGATATTGATGATTTTGGATGCGCTGACGGTCACGTAGCGTGAGGGGCTGAAGTCAAGCCGCTCACGCTTTTTTCGGTCGCGGAACTTTCGTTCTATGCATCATGTAGAGGTCAGCAGTCAGATGTTATATAACCTACTAGTTTTCATTACTTAATTACGTTAATTTTCTTGCCTTG
>JAPTWR010000107.1 GCA_028065135.1 Acidithiobacillus sp. | reverse complement strand
TGCAAGTGGTGGTCGCGGCCATGCGCAAGCTCCTGCATCTGGCTTTTGGCGTCCTCAAGTCGGGGAAACCGTTTAACCCCAAATTGGGAGTTGCATAATGCCGTCCAAGACGGTATCTGACACCGGAGGCGGTATAATGCGGCTTCAGAGTGTGTTTGGTTACCAACTTTATTTGCCTGCCACAATACCTCACAGGAAGGTCAATGGTTAGTTCCTTCAGCACAATGTTCTCTCCGCTCGTAGCACCATGTCCAAGTCGCCCGGCAGTTCAGCCAATGCTAAGTTGCCACGCAAGAAAACGAGCGAAACATCAAGCAGTTGTCCTGGATCAAGCCGGTTGGAGCCACGCATTGCACATTCCCAGATGACCAGCACCCGCCATCCTGCGGCCTGCAGTGCTTGGACTGCCTTACAGTCACGCTGGATATTGGCTGCCAGCTTCGCCTTCCAGAAATCCTGGCGCGTCGCTGGCAGCTTGGACAGCGCGCACCCATGGGCGTGCCAGAAGCACCCATGGATGAATACGGCTGTGCGGTACTTCGGGAAGACGAGATCGGGCCGGCCGGGAAGTGACCGATCATGCAATCTGTAGCGCAGCCCCCGTGCATGCAGGCCGCGCCGGATCAGCATCTCGGGCTTGGTGTCCTTGCCCCGGATACGGCTCATGTTAAGCTGGCGCTGTTCGGCTGTGAGCACGTCGGCCAATCACGCCTCCTCTACGTCCGCGACGATGGTACGCAGACAGGTCCGCAAGTCATCGCCGGACATGCCGGGTCGCAGAGTGACAGCGCCAAAACGGAACTTCTCACGATACTGCGGATGGAAGAGCCTGCCAGGTACGGGCGTGTCTTGGAAATCGGTCTGCAGGCCCGTCGGAACATGCGGGGTCAGCAGATAGGCGGCGGTCACGATGCCTTCGGTCAGGCCGCTTGCCACCTCCTGCACGAGCGCGTCGCGGTAGGTATGGATCGAATTCAGCGCATCGTTCAACCCGTCGTTGATCCGGTACTTCGCATCGAGCACGATTACGCGGCGCTCGGGGCCGCCCAGGTCACTGCCCGTCAGCACGACATCCGGGATCATCGTCCGGCTGAAACTACCCTCGCGGCTATCTTCGACCCAGTATTCGCGGTATTGCCGCTGGAAACACAGCACGCGATCGCCACCGATTGGGACTGTGATCGCGCTGGCCGCGATGGTCACGCCGCCGCCGGCCTCGCTAAGGAACAGCTTGCTCAGATCCACGCCTGTGGTGCCGTACTCCTCAACGGCAGCGCGCAGCAGACGCAGGAAGCACCACAGCTCGTACAGCTCGTAGGTCCGGGCCAGCGGCATCTGCAGAAAGTCGCCGAAGAGTGCAGCGAGCCCGAGGTTCATGTCCTGCCAGAGCCGGTAGAAGCGCTGATACACCGGATCGTTGCGGAACAACGAGGACATGTGCGGTAGCGCCGGCCCCTCGCCGACCTCCGTCATGAAGCCGACTGCTGCGACATCGTTCAACCGCCGCGCGATCCGCCGTGCCCGCACGGCCCAGCTGTCGGCCGTGGTGATGACCTCGGAATCATCAGTAGTCCGCGTTTTCGCCAGCAGTTCGGCAACACCGGAGAGCCAAATCGCCCAAGACCGCAGGCAGGCTTTGATCTGGCGGTGTTCCGGGATGTCCACGCTGTTGCGGCGCTGGTTCAGAGTGATCTGCGCCGGCAGACGGCCCTTCAGCGTAGCCGGCAGGCGCGAAGGTCGTACCGTTTCGGTCCTGATTACGCCAGACCGAAAGGACTTAATGATCTCCGGGCCTGTCGCGCGCTTGGCGCGATGCGCTGGTACCGTCACGTCTTCGGCGCGCAGATAGTGCCGGGGCGAACGGGCGATTGCTTCGACCGTAGCGACGATAGCCTCGGCACGTGAGCGAAGGAACTCAAGCCGGGCCAGTGGCGGCGGCCGGTTGCCTGGCTGGCGCGCGATGCCCTTGCGGAAGGCGCTCAGCGAGAAGAGAGCGAAAGTGTCTTCAAGGACTTCGCGCACCATGGCGTCGAAGTCATCGCGCGTGAGCTTACGCAGGTCGGGATCGGTCGTAACCTCGAAGCGCCGCGTCCCTATGCCCGGCACGCGTAGCACGGCTTCCACCACGCCGGCATGAAAACCAGGCTGCCAGCGCCATCGGGCCACGCGGGGCTGGCGCGACCGTAGCGCCTCAACCGGGACGTCGTCGATCAGCAGATCGGCCGCGAGCGCGTCATCGCTGTCGCGCAGCTCAAAGAGATACGATGCTCCTTCCCGTACCGCTCCGGCTGGCATCGCATCGGGTACAGGCCAGACTTGCCATGCGGGGCCGCCGCCTGCCGCCAGGATATAAAGCGCCGCCACGGTTCACCGCATGGCCTGAAAAGAGCCGAAGTCGTCGAGATCGGTCAGCAGCTTCTTTACGAAGGCCTGTGCGCGCGGCAAACCTTCACAGGCCTTGTCGAGGCTGGTCAGCAGTGTGCGCTGCCTTTCAGAGCCGCGCAGCTTGACCAGCACCTTCTGCACGAGCAACTGGTCGGTGACATCCGTAGGCGCACTCTTGAGGTGCGCCGCGTCAAAGTCATGGTACCGCACGAACTCTTCGATCAGTCGGTAGCCGAAGCCGATCCCGTATTGCTGCATCAGGCCGTGGATTTCGGTGAGCTTGGTTTCGGAGGCCGTACGCGCGTCCTTCAGTTTGGGATGTCGGGCTTCGAGCGAAGCGAGGAAGCCCGGCACATCGACGGCGGACATATCGATCACCGACGCCCGGTCGAGCACTTTGTCGCTGACCGGGTTGGTCGTTTCATCGACGTTGATCGTGCCGATGATGAACAGATTGGCAGGCAGCGGGAGCTCGGCGCGGATACTCGCACCCGTCGTGCCTTCGAGCGGCACGCTGTTCGAGTGCAATTGCAGGCAGCCTCCAGTTTCCATGCAGGAAAGCACATCAGACAGGTAATACTCGACGCGTGCAAGGTTCATTTCGTCGAGGATCACGAAGACCGGCGACTCGCGGTGTGCAGTCGCCACCAGTACCGCTTCCAGAAAGGTCGGTACGACGTAGCGGTTTGTGAGCAAATCAAAATAGCCGGTCAGCCCAGTCGGGTCAGTCCATTCCGGCCGCACTGGACATTCGAAGATCAGATGGTCGTCTGCCGTGTTCGAGGTCAGTCCGTGGACGGCCCTGGCGTATTTCAGGGCAAGTTGAGTCTTACCCGTGCCGGACAGGCCGGACAGGATCACGAAGTGTTTGTGCGAGAGGAAGTTGAGCGCCGCATGGAAACGCCGCACCTCGCCATTGGGGTAGTAGCCGCCAAGTGCCTTAATCGCGCCCTCAATGTTCTCGACAGGAATGCTTGTAGGCATGCGACGCATTGCCGGACTCAGTGTGGCTGTGTCCGTCCAGACTGGCAGCTCGTGAATCTTCTGTGATCCGACCAAGCTGCCGAGCCAGCCAATGAACTCACGGGCCAGCAGGCTACGCCGTGCCGATGCAGTCGGCGGGTACAATGCGACGACGATCTCATCCGGCTCGGTTGAGGGGCTGAACGGCGACATGTCGAAGGCGAGACTGTCCCAGAACTTGGCGTTGCGCAACCACAGCCGCCCGTCGCGTGCCAGGTAAATCGGCACCACGTTGTTGCGCGCGCTGTACTTGATCGTCGCTCCTGGCGCTTCGGGTGCTTCCTCGTCGGCACCTTCAGAGAGCAGGTCCGCAGGCTCCGCGTCGGCTGACTTCGGGGCAGCGCCGAGCTTCTTCATTTCGGCTAGTCGAGCCAGGAAGCTGGCTTTGTCATTGCGAACGAGGACTGCGAAATAAACCTCGTCCTCAGGCGGAAAACGCATGACGCAACCGAAAATCAGCGCTTCAGTATCGTCCTTGACATTATCGAGATTGACGACACCAAGTTGAATGCCGCCTTCGACAATCTTGGCGCTGTTTGAGACACCGAACAGCTCGCGCGGGCGGACCGCTTTCGATGTCCCAAAGTGCCTCTGCGCCGCCTCAAGAAACTGCTGCTGCCGCTCGACGAGGTTCATCCACCTGCTCCCTTTCTGCCTGTTTGAGTGTCTTCATCATGTGCGTGGCGATTGCCTTCGCGAGCAACGGCGGGACGGCATTGCCGATCTGCCGGAATGCGGGGTTCATCGTTCCGCAGAAAGTGAAGCCATCCGGGAAGGAGTGGAGGCGCGCAGCCTCACGGACGGAAATCGTTCGCGCCTGCCGGCTGTCGTAGTGGATGTGGCTGTAGCTGTCTTTCCCAAGGTGCGCCATCAGTGTGCGCGCGGGCTGATCGCGCCACATCTTGCGCCACTTGTTTGGAAACTTGCCTACATCGTAGGGCGGAACGATAGAGGCTATGATCTCTTCGTACTGCTTTGAGCCCGGCTTGACCTTGACGCCCTGTTTTGAGAGAAGTTGCAGGTGTTCCTCGAACATCTCCGTGGCGTGCTCGTAAGCCTGCGGGTACTGGTCGCCTGGATTCATGCGCGCGAAGAGCGGGTAATCGCGCGGCAGATAGCGGATGACGTGGTCCGTTAGTGCCTCCAGCGCCTCGAAGCCAAGCCATGTGCGCATCAACTTGGCATAAGGCGTGTGAGGCTCTTTGTCGTATGGCACTGGCGCGTCAAAGCGGCGTGCGCCACGGCGCAGTTCGCCGCTCTTGAGTAGCTTGCGTGCATCAATGGCCGGCAGGTCGCCAAGCGCGTCCTCCGCCGTGATGGCTGGCGGAAGAGAACGCGCAGCCTTGGGTGCATGAACGTAGCGGTGTGCGTCGTTGGCGATCTCTCCGTCAAGGAATTTAAGGGCTACCGAACGCGCACCTTCATAACCTGGCGGCAGGTCGATGAAATGCGTTGGCTCCGGGAACGTGACCTTGTCAGCGATTTCGTCTCGATACGCGATCAGGATCATCCTTTCACGCATTTGAGGCACACCGTAAAAGGCGGCATTTAGTAGCGTATAGCGGCAAACATAGCCCTTGCTCTCCAGGACCTCGGCAATCTCTTCGGCGACGTTCTGTCCACCATGGTTCAGCACGTCGGGAACGTTCTCGACAAGGACTGCGAGTGGCGCGAACACCTCGACATATCGCAGATAGTCAATGTAAAGCTTGGCGCGAGGGTCGTTTTTGAAAGCTTCGGCGTGATTTTCGACTTCTCGTAGTTTGGGACGGCCGACGCGCGCGAAAGCTTGGCAAGGTGGCCCACCGACGAGCACGTCAAATGCTTCAGCAGTCGCTCCAACCTGCAGTTCGGCCGCCAACTGGTCCGGGCTGGTTTTCGTAATGTCGCGGGCCTGTGAATGAACGGGATCGCCGCCATGGAAATTTCGGCCATGCGATGCCGCCGCATGCGGATCGAACTCGACCGCCCCAGCAATAGTAAAGCCGGCAGCCGAAAAGCCGAGGGATATCCCGCCGCAGCCAGCGAATAGATCTAGCACCCGAGGTTTACCGCCCGCCTGTAGGCGGGCGGTCTTCTGGCAGAAGGTGCGTGCGTTCGTGCTCACAGACTCGCACCTTCTCGTGCTTGCTGGCCGGGCATAGGGCTGGTCCTTTTCTTGTTCTGCATGGCACGGCCCTCACTGCTGGCGGCGAAAGAGCGGGTACTGAGCCTCTACATACTTCACGACGGGGTCCCGAACGACCCAGGCGACAGACACCTTCTTTTCCTCAGCGATCCGTTCCAGTTCAGCGTAGAAATCAGCGGGAAATGTCACCGATGCGCGGTGCCTCCCTTTGCTGAGTTGTGCTGTCTCGTTGTGACTGCCATGGATTTCCGCCTGTCATTATATGAGAGGATGCACCGCATTACACCATATTGCACCATCATGCGCTAGCCCTGCCCACAGCATCCCTCGTTCTCTTGGTCGATGCCAATCGTCTTAATCTCCATGTGCAGACTCCTATTGCTCGCGTGGTGAGGAAAACCCTCACCATGGCACATCCATGCCGTTATAGGGTGGAAACGTCCATCCCATTGCTTACATGGAACTGAAAAAACCGCTTTAGCCTGATCGGCGCCAACCCGCAAGAGTGGGTCGGTTAGACGGTTACCATCCTTCGTCATATCCACCCCTCCTCGCTGAATGCGGATCAGGATCGGTCAGGTCACAAAATTTGGGAAGGTGGGTTGTTTGGACGCTTACGCATAATGATAGGGCGACGGAATCACGAAACTCGATAAAGAATGTGAGGCGGGTAGACCGCCAAGCGTAAGCCGCATTTTTCGCCACGCGGTTTTTGCAAGCTGCCGACAACCGCAGCAATGCTCATACGTTTTCCAACGACACAACAGTTAACTCATTTCCAGGCAAAGCATAACCTTCTATGTTGTACTCATCAGGTTCTGCATAGCAAATTTGAATTTCCGGACGCTCTATCGCCGCAAGAACAACACCGACAGTGGATAGTTTTGAGTTAAGCGGACAAATAACAATATTTCGGTCGTCTGACACTTTCAACTCATCGACATGAGAAAGCAACTGACTCTTAGTTATCAGCGGGTCGACGCATGAGAACTCAAAGCAGTAAACGTCTGGATTATCCACACCTTGCTCTCTTACAAAAATGTTTAACTTGTCGAAGAATATTTTATTTTTATCATGATGGGCATCGGATACGGATTGCTCTCTTTTTCCTAATCCAATAGATAGTGAAGCCGGCTCATAGCTAAGAATAACCTCGGAGGCGCGCTCAACTTCGAACCCAGCGAGAACAACCAAATGAAGTTTTCTAGATGGGAGCATCTCCCCAGGAAATCCGAGAATGGAACGGATGGAACGAACACCCCGACTTAGCCACATACCATCACCTGGAACATTAAAGCTGTACTCTGCAGCCCCTACATACAAAAGAGTTACCTTATTAAAAAATTGCAAACTGTGTATCACACCGATAATCACAGCAAGCAACTCGTGTGAGAGAGCGGTAGTATCAATTACCAATTCCTTATCGTGACAGTTAATGCCATTAAAATACTTAACCAACTCATCAGCCACATCCATCACTAATGTCGCGTCATTACCAATCACAACCCCAGATTCTCCAACCAACTCACTAAAACCTCTAATGCTCTCCTCATTGCAAGACTTGACCCCTACATTTGATATGCCGATTATTCTAACACATTTTTCGCAAGGGAAATGAGTAAGCGCGGCAAAACCGCGGGAGTCAAAACCTAAGCCAATCAAGAGAATATAATTGTCACCAGAAAAATACTCCCTGCTGTTTTCGAGTAATATTTTATGCATCGAGTGCTCCATCCAACAAAGAAAGCTGATCAGGCCCGCCAAGCACACTAAGAATACCTTTCCTTCGGATGCGATTTATGACTGTCTGAGGCCGCACTGAGATCGTTTCAAGAAATTCATTAGTCACGGTGAGATAACTAGAGAAACCAACGGGATCAAGAGAAAATGCTGGCGCAAGCCTTCGTGTCAACACATATAGCGTGCTACGCCCCATCCCGCTTTTAGCACCAATGCTATCCAAGTAGAAATATCCATGAACAACTCCCATATGTAATATAGCTTTAATCGCTTTGGATGGTTCACCGCTGATTGAAAACGAAAAGACTCTGCGCTGAGTGGATCTCTCATCCATGGCATATGCCTTGAATAGCGCACCAATTCCATACACGATATTCTTTAACCGATCTATATCGTTTAATTGCGCAGATGATATTTGTGACTTTTCTGCCTCTAGAGCCAACAAATCAAATTGCCGCAAAAGAAGCTCATCAGCCTGTTTACGTAATTCCTGATCTTGCACAGTAGTAGAAATAGATGTCACCGGTATACCTGCGTTAATTATGGATTGCTCCGTAAACATGCGTGCCGCCGGTTCTAGAAAAAATCTGATAATCCCAGAAGAAAGATGCACAAGCTGTTCAAAACCGGCATACCGAAAGCGCGCACCCTGTTTCGATGAGCCAGACAGCCGACGAATATATTCAGGCCGGGCATAACGATATGCATCGTCTTCAGGGCGATATGAGCCCGACTCGCCTTGCAACCATTTCTGCTTATAGTCCTCCGCGATCTTTTTTATGGCCTCTTTTTGAGATACATCTTCCGGAAAAAATACGTATGGATCATCGACAGCACTTCCATATTTTATCAGCCGCTTTCTTACTATACTTGCAACAAGGGCGGGGTACCTCTCTTTTACTGACCCTGTATGCACGGAGGTAAAGTTAATAGATGAGAAATCATGTGGCGATTCGATTGCAACACCTGACGTTGTATTGAAAGTTTTATAATTGAGTTGCGTCGATATCTTTAGAGATATCGACCCCGTCGACCGATACGAGACCCACGTGTTCAATATTTGTGTCTGCTGTTTTGTGAGATTATCCGCATCATCCAGAAGGAAATAGACAGGTGCATTTGGTATAATGCCAGACGCTGTCAATTCCTGTACTACTGGCAAGAGCACATCTTGAAAACCCAAGAGGGTTCCTTGGTAAGGCTGTGTTGCACCCTGAAAGGATCGACGCTTGATATATTGAACGCTAACAATATGAATTTCATCAATCAATCTAATGATGAAATTAAAAATATTTTTGATGGTGGCGAAGTCATTTGACGATTCCTGCGGCACTTCCCCATTCCAACCGGCGTATTCGAGTTTTTTAAAAAGAACCTGCGTTACAACCTTACGTAGCGCGTCTATTTGCTCTGCTGACGAGATAAGTGGAGCACAATAAGAGGCAGTATTTGAAATCAATGCGCTCAACATCCTAGTCGTCAGCACATGCTCCGAAAGAATCGTCCCGCTGGCTTCTCCTTCAAGACGCACATACTCCGGGGCATTAAGCTCTGTGGCTTTGATCGAAAAATAAACCCCAAAATATGGCAACTGCAAAAGTTCACAGTTTCGCCATAACATTTGGCTATCTGGCGACATCATTCGAAGCATCATACTTTTTCCACTACCGCGGTGACCATTCAGAAACTGATGGCCACTAATTTGTAGATTTTCAAACTCGGGATACGGAACAAAAAGATCCACAAGCTCATCTGCTGTTAAGTTTTCTGGCGTTTTTACTGAAAATGGATTCACGGCAATCTCAGAGTGCTGCTGCTTTTTCATTTAGCTTCCTCTTTCACTTTCTGCGATAGAGTTTGATAAAATAGCGGCCCACAAAATGCCTTTAATGACTCTTTAAGATGTCCATTATTATCATCTGGGTAACCTTTATCCTGCAATTCTGGCACAACTATAGTCTGTATTGTCTCTTGATCGTCATTAACGACTTCAATAGATGCCCTAATAGCATCTAAAGTATACGCCTCACGAGAAAATCTGTTGCAGTATCGCCTTTCCCTGTCCATTTTTTCAAGTCTTTCAAGTATTTCATCTATTAAATAGCCATCTGTCCCCCCAGTGGCTGCACAACCCCATGGACGAGCGGTATCGCTGGCTTTAACTTGATACAACATGGTCAAACGGCGATCTTTGTACGAGACCACGTTCGCTGAAATCGTGGCCGCATATTTCTGGAAAAGTTCACTCTGCTTGGGTACGGAATCATGCTTCAAAACATACCCTGCCGCCCTTTTTCTGTTCTCGCATATCTCATCAGCAAAACGAACAATAGATGCTATCAATCTAGGTCTTATAAAAAGTCTACCCAAAGGGGTTTTATTTTGGAGCTCCCCGATCGTATCCTTGCTTCCGGTGGCTGTTGTGCCACCGTGCGCTTGAGCAATTGATGCAATTATTTTTTTCTCTGCATCGTCATCACCTGAAGCAGAACCGCTGTCTCTAAGTATACTAAAACACTTACGCTCATGAAGTTTTCGACCATAAATATTTCCAGCATCGTGAATTCTAATGGCGACCAATAAAACATACAACTCGTACGGTTCTAAACTTACACTATCTTCCACTGTTTCAATGCCTAAGAGGCTACCTGCATAATGCACGACCTCGTCGAAATGCTCTCCATCATGCGCAGTATAAAAGGCAGGAAACTCTGAGTTTGCGCTCAATGCTGCATCAATACGATTATAAACACATGTTCTCAAGTGATTGAGAAATCCTAAATATAATGCCCCATAATCTCCCTTGATGTCAGGAAATCGCGACTTATCTTCGGCTTTTTTAATAAAAATCTTTTCTAACGGCATTAATTCCATTTATTATCTTTTACCTGTTGATAATTTGGCTGAATACTGCTTTCGCCAAAAGAGGTGGCACCGCATTACCGACTTGCTGCTGCTGGAATCCGATTGAACCAGTAAATCTAAACTCATCTGGAAAAGACTGGAGACGCGCGGCCTCACGTACGGAGAGTCCACGATCTCGCCATGGATGCACAAGCATATTTTTCCGATAGTTTCCGATTACAATAGATGGTTCATCTTCCTTAAGGCGATGATAGATTCCTGTATGGCAACGAGACACATCAGCGTAGTTATTCATGAGATTTTTTGGTATATTTTCCCAATTTCCACCTTGAGGAATATAGCTGTATCTTTCAATGATATTTTGCGCATTAGCTGTCACAAGATTATTGTGGCATTTTTTCAATCTGGCACGTAAAAGCTTTGCATAACTTGTGCGCGCTGGGGCCATATACGCTTTTTCATCAACGCAGGCGCCATTCTCAAGATCTGGTAAATCCTTGAGAGCTTGAGCTACAGTGACATGTTTTGTAACAAATTTATCCGGCTCTGATATTTCTACCCCATGCAGAGATGCTACAATAAAAAGTCGATTTCGCGTTTGTGGAACTCCATAATCTGCTGAGTTCAAAATAAAGTGGCTTGTGGTATATCCGTCTTTTTTAAACCCCGCTAACACTGCGTCCAGAAAAAACCCGTTTTCTGTATCAAGCAAGCCTTTTACATTCTCAAACACAACCCAATCCGGTTTCACTTCGTCAACCAACCGGAGGTATTCGCGAAAAAGCCAGTTGTTTTCGTTTTCGGCATCGCGCGTCTTCTGGTTAGATGTGGAAAATCCTTGGCACGGTGGTCCGCCAAATAAAACCAATTGTTCGTCGCGCACTGGCGTGTCGATGTGAGTGATTTTTCGTACATCGTCGCAGATTACGTGCGTATCAGGGTGATTGTGCGAGAAGGTCGCCGCGGCATATTTGTCAGCTTCAATAGCGACAGCGACGCGTACCCCAGCCCACTGAGCTCCCATAGACATCCCGCCAGCCCCCGAAAATAAGTCTATCCCTACCATGCGACCTTACCATTTTGTCAACCGTATAGCTCGCAGCGTAGCACATAATGAAGGCAAGTCAACGGATTTGCAGGCGGCTCTGACTTACTCTATACCTTGCCTGGGTCTTCAGCGCCCCTTTGCAAGTTATAGCCTCTTTGCATTATACAACCAATACAATAAAATAATTGCATTACATAAACTTAGGCACACTATTCCGACAACCGCCATCTGATTGAGGGTACCCAGTACAACTTGCCTTCAACATTTATAGCTATACCCTCACCTTCCGTTCTCAAAATATCTACCCCCCGCCCCACCTTCCTCGGCATCCCATGAAAATACGCCAACCCCACCGATACCCACCGGCGCTGAAACTCATCTCCTTCCCCACCATCACGCATCATCGCCAATATTTCTTGCTCTAATTTTCTCTGGCGGACCTTTTGGGTGGCACTATCTTTGGCTTTAGGCACCACAACATCCGCTGATTGCGCCTCACGCAGATATCGCACAAAACCTGTCAGAGCGGCGCGTTGGCCAGGCACCTTAGCCAAATAAACATCCACTGCTTTCTGATCTGGCTTCGTCAGTCCCATTTTCTGCGCTTCCAGCAGCAATGCTTTCGCAGGCGCCATGGCGAGACGTACGGAGCGCAAACTCAGCTTTTCGGCCTTTACGCTCACCATGAGAACTTCATAATATTCTTTCAGTATCCGCAGCCCTGCCGGATCGCCTTCCAGCGCCTTCAGCATACCAGCAATTTGCCGTTTCCCGGAATCCTCTATCTGCACCACAGCATCCTTAACCACTAACCCAGTTTCCTGCATCCATCGCATGGGAAGTCTCACCCTGCGTAGCCCTTCGGCGCCAAAGTGAGCAACCAAACGGTTATAGTCGGGGATGGCCTGCCAGGCTTTCTCTATCTCCAGAAAGAAGGAAAGATAGCGGTTTAGGGTGATGGCAGCCTTGTTATCCCCGACAGTGACAGCCAACCATGCACCAAATCGCTCAAAATGATCAGTCATAGTCGGCACAGCAAACGCTGCCCGGTTTATGGTTATCCGCTTTGTCAGAAGGCTTTGCCAATAGCATGACTCACACTGAGCACCCCTCCCCGCCGACATAAATTGTCCACATTCCAGGCAGGGGATCATTCCGCCATTGAGACAGACTTTGCACAAGCGCCGCCCATCATTGGTCACTATCAGCAATCTATGGTGGTGGCAGGCCTGGCAGTTACCATGATCTGCATGAGCGCATTTTTGGCAAAGTCGTAGATTATGATTGAATCGAGATACCCGCGTTAGCCTTTTAGACAGCTCGCCACAAAGCTCACAGGCTTCAGCTTCCCGGAAATATTTCGCGCAGGAATTACATACCGGGCCATAGGCGGTCACCAGCCCCACTTTGACTCCGGTCTTTCCACATCGAGTGCAGGGCCGGTCTACCGCACAGCGACGACACACAGCAGTCATATCCCTACGCGGCAACCGTGCGTAATTTCCACACTTCGGACAAAGTCGACGCTTGAATTCTCGTGCGTAGCATGTGGGACAATACTTATAACCATGGTGAACACGCGTTATCTTTCTGCCCCGCTTACCGCATTCGTCGCAAACCACCTCAACCGACGGCATCGCCACCGTATCCGTCATCGCTGTTGCATCTCCAGCTTACGCTGTAAACGTAGCCACATACGCATCACTTCGTGGCGCGGTCGCGGCTGGCCCGGATCGCGTACTATCCTCTTTCTGTGCCCCCCGGCGTTATCGGGAAGTTGCGTAAAAATCTCGGCGAACAGGGCTGGCATTTTCTCGCCCTGGGCCACAAACCCTTGCCGTGTGATGCCAGATTCATTCAAATACGTGGTAACGTCGCCTAAATCGATCCCAATCATTTTCCGTAGCGCGCCGAGCAATGGTTGCCGATCCTCAGTGCGTAGTAGCTCAACCACGGTGCCTGGATTCAGTGGCAGATCGGGGACAACAACCCCCATCCGATCCAGAAATGCGTGCAAAGCCTCCGCATCGCTTCGATTGGCTCGCCGCAATAATGTAGAGAAGAACGACGTGCCAGCAAACCAAGCATCCGTCTCTACTGGATGCGCCATGAACTGACCGCCGCCACTACGAACGACCTCATCTCCGGCAAGCTGGAAAGCCAGAGCATCGTCAGAACAGGGTGCGGTGCCCACATCCCGTAGTTCTCCCTTGCAGGTAGCACAGACCGCAACACACCCGTCTTCCGCATGAAGTCTGTGAGGCTCTATCGGTGCATTACAATGCGGGCAGCGATCCAGCAGCGAACAATGATGATGCTCGCAACCCACATGCCAGGCGAACCGCCATTGGAGACGATAATAGGGAGTGCGGTCTTCACTCAGGCACATAGGACAATACTGCAGGCCGCTACGCCGCTTGGTATTCCGTACGCCCAACGCCAATATCCATGGCCACAGGGCCTTGTCTGGCAACGGCCCACTACTGACACGTTCCGCGACACCTTTCAGCGTTGCCGCGCGAAAGGACGATAGAGGAATTCCCGCCACTGTCACCAGCTTGCTCAGTGGTTCATCATTGAGAAAACGGTCTACATCTCTCGTCCATATGCGCCACTTCGGCCACATATCGCCGGTAAGCACCATGGGATCGCAGCCTTGGGCAAGGGCCGCCCGCACCAGCCACGATGAGATAATCTCATCGGGTAGCAGTGACACAGACCGCACCCAGCGCGGATGCTCTACATCAGATTCCGAATGCCATGTGTAGGTCGCAACCATTGTTTCCCCTCAATGATCGATTTGTCGATTTTTTCTGTGCCTGTTTTGATCGCCTCCACTGCACATTCCACCAAAAGCCGGTGTAGATTCCCCAGATTCCCTTCAGAAATAGCGAAGAGCATCGTCACTATCTCACTTTGAGACAGCAAAGAAGGTTTCTTTAGGGGTAAAACCTGCTCAAAACTCGCCACCAACTGCTGAAACTCTGGGTTCAATTCCCAGGGCGGCAATATGACGACATCAAAGCGGCTGGCATGCTGTGGGTCCGTGTGTAAAACACGAACAGCCTCTCTGGTGCCCACACCAACGATGGGAATGGCCAATTCGTTGCACAGCAACTTAATGGCATTCATGACTTCTCGTTGTTTGGTCTTCGTCCCGGTCAGGAGGGAATGAAATTCATCAATAACCATGAGACGTACATGGCAGTCTCGCATCAGATGAATCACTTGATAACGCAGCTTCGAGGCAGGATTGGTAGCACGACTAGTAGTGCGGAACCTCTCAAGTATTGCTATATATAATCCCTTCTCATCAGCGCTTGGCGGGGCTTCTGTGAGAATAATTGGTCTGATAGATTCTGCATTTTCATCAACGAACCCTTCTCCATGTAGCTTGTAGAATCGCCGGATAATGGTTGTTTTCCCATTATTGGAATCACCAACAATCAAAAGATTAGGCATACGCGGACGGACGGGTTTCTCCATTAAACCACGCAATGTCTCCACAAGACGGTTGGCCTGACCATACCCAATCCAACGTGGCTCGTCGAGAAATGCCATGCGGTCCTTATCCGACATTCCTAAAACATGGCGGAATTCCGGATGAATATGAGCGATGTCCATCATGCAATATCATCCAATGGTTTAACAACGCCTTCCACCAACATCAAGGCAGGGGCTGATTTCTCCAATACGGTTCTATTTGAAGCCAGCGGCTGTGAGGGAGAAACCTTTTTCGCGTGCTCCTTGCGTTTTTGCTGCTGGCGCCGCGCCTTTTTCGTCCTTTCCGACGAGCCATCGACCTGTTGCCGCAGATCATTCAAGGCTTGGAGCACCATGGCCTCATCCACAGATTTCATACCCTGTTGACGAGCGCGGCTCACCGCCTGCTGGTACTCCCAGATACTCATGCTCGGTATCGTCTGATCCGCGTATGGGATGCGAAAATACATTTTTAACTCAGGATCATGGAACCAGATCACACTGATATCACGGGGATCACGGCGGAAAATGAATTGCCGCTTTTTACCGGGGGTATCCGGATCATTCGCATTGATCCACTGCCGAATAACGTCCGCATAATAGGTCAGCCCATCTACGGAAACACCATCCGCCTGAATAGTCCGCTTGAACATCGGCAAGAAGTCCAATAATAAAACCTGGCGATCCGCAGGTATCGACGGCATTCCACGGCCCGGCGTGTCCTTATCACCGAAGATGCCCAGTTCCCACTTCTTCTCGGGCGTCATACCGAGAGCAGAATGGATTCGCTTGTGATACACCTTGCAAATCAGCGTAACCAGCCAGGTTTCAAACTCCGACTTGGTCATGGTCGCATGTTTTTCGGAGTCGTATTCGTCACGCTTCTCGATCGACGAAAAAGTAGTTCCGGGAAGATCATGGATCTCTTTCAGCATGGTGCCCAACAAACGTTCGATGTGACCACCATAGCGAGCCTGCTTTACTGGGCGGTATTCCAGCCGAATATTGTACATCATGCAGGAATTACGAAAGCTTTCCGAGCGAAAATCCGATCCATTATCCACATGAATGGTTGTCATTAGGCCAGACACTGGCCATTTTGTATCGACCTTATGCAATACCAACCAATCTTCCTTTGGTAGAATAGCTTGCGCCACACACATCCCCACAGATGTAACAGAAGGTGCGTCAAAGGACAGATAGTAGCCAACGACCATGCGACTAAACACATCTATTGCCATAGTAATATAGGGGCGACCAATTGGTTTACGATAAATATCATCTACCAGAATAATATCTGCGGGTGTGTGGTCTATCTGCACAACAGCCAATGGATATTCCGCGTTGGGGAACTGCCCCGGGACAGGAAGGAACTTGTTCTTGGCCTTCTCACGATACCCCCGTTTGCGTAGCGTCTCACGTTCACTGATATCCGCAACCCTGGCACGTATAGTGTTCGGGTGCGGCACCTCAGTGAGTTGCGCTTCAATACACCGTCGGCGCGCCTCCAAAACCACCTTCTGAACGGAGGTCCGCTGCACAGTCAGATACAGCGCACTGATAACATCCTGAATGATCTGTTCCGCATGGACCGATATTTTCTTGGCGCCCCTCCTGACACCTCTTTTCTCCGGCATTAGCCCGTCAAGAGTTCCCGCATCCCGATATAGCTTGAGCCAACGGTAAAGCGTGGTGAAATTGATTCCCACCTCTTGAGATCGGGCCTCTACCTCACGCCGACCCACGTCAAATCGGTCAAGAAGCGGTTGTATCGCTGCATATCGGGATTGCGCCGTCTTCCAGTCTTCGTCGGCAATGGTATCCAGATCACGAACCATTACGGTACCATCCACCGCAGGCGCCAAGTCTGCAATACGCAGGGTGCAACTCCGGGCGGACTCCACATCCAACCCAATGACGGTTTCCAAATCCAGCACCTCAGTGATGCGATAAATCTTTCCGGAGGTCACCACCATCTTTCCTAGCGCAGGCAGAAACGTTTGTCGGGCTGGCTTAGCCATGATCCGGCACCCAAAGTTCGCTGGCGTGAGACAATAGCTGTGACCAGTCACACTCCATCCGTGCAGTCGCCAATAGGTGCCAAAGGTGGCTAATGCCCATGGCGCGGTCCACTTCTCCAAAAAAGTGACAGGCCAACAGGTGGTCAAACGTCGCCGTCCCCATTTGACGCAGATTCCCGATAATCCATTCAGACTCTTCCGGCACGAACCGCATTTGCCGATATCTCTGCAAAAACATGGCATTCTTCCAGCGTTGGTCGCGAATACGCGGTTCATGCCTCAAATGAAATACATAGCCCTGTTCCTTGCAATAAGTCATGGCCGCACGGAATTTTGCTTTCCATTCGGGTAGATGCTCATCCAGTTCGCTGGCGGGCTTCACCTCAACAAGAATAGGAGCGCGGTAAGGCCCAGGATAAGCCCGATAAGTCACCAGATAATCTGGCGTATAGGGATAGGTTTGCCCGTTAGAACCAATAAACTCAATGGTCGCAGGTTGCGAAACCACATCCAGCACCATTCCGTCCGTTTCAAGTCGGATCAAAAAGTCGCGTTCCAACGTAGACTCGAAGTCTACTG
>JAPTWR010000187.1 GCA_028065135.1 Acidithiobacillus sp. | reverse complement strand
CGCTCTTCGCTGGTTAAAGTGACTGTGGGCGCAACTCGCAAGGCTCGACTCCATTCATACCCTCAACATGGAGCTATTTTATCATCATTAACCTTAAGGTTCACCAAGAATGCAACACTACACTAGCAAACCATAAACATCGTCACAGCCGCATTCGCTTCGTCAGCAACGCCCGGCCCATGCATAGCCTAACCTACAGGTCTAACAACTGAACAATCTGAAATAATGCCCGTCTGATTAAGACGGCATCAATATGCATAGAGCATTGTTTATCCAGGTTGAAGAGAATGCGGAGCAGTCATACGGATTACTGTTAGTTGAGGATTTTCGCTGCATACAGCGTCCACCATCGCATTGAATCCTCGGGCATCATAGATCTGCGACTGTAATGCGCGTATAGGCCTATATGACCCCGGCAATCGACTGAAAAAAGACTAACGACAGTATGCTAGTCATGCGACACTCCTAGTTCGACTCGCATCAACAGCTGATCTTCCGGCGGATTCCATCAGGCCCCGCATGCAGATTATCCTGCATTAAACGGCGGATATAAGGTAGCAACCACCCCTCAACATTTCAGACATCGCATTCGCTTATACACATGGAGGTATATCCATATTTTCTCAGGAAATAGTCACTGGGCGGCATTACTTGACATGACGAGCATAAGGCGATCATCATAACAAGTGGTGAATACATGTTGCTTCATCATTCTTCAAAGAATCGGAGGTTTTATGCTTGTTTTCAGGGTGGTAACTCGGGATGGATCACCGCAATCATAGCGGCGATCTCATTGATGATGATGCAGCGCAATCAGCGCAAATTTCAGAGAAAAAACCAGCGGTTAATGGTGCTGAAATCGATAAAAATGGGAAGAAAAGGCAAAGCCTGCCTCAGATTCCCGAAATATTAAATCTTAAGCAGACGGCAAAGATGTTTGGGGTGTCACCCTCCACAATTCGGAGATGGACAGAACCAGACGGCAAATACTACTGGAAGGAGTTCCCGAAGCCCGAACGATTTGGCGTGAAACTTCGTAAATTTAATCGCAGATTACTCTTGAATTTTCTCGAAAAGATGTACGATGATCCGTAAGCTGTCACAGATCATAAAAGGCCTCGCACTTGTGCGGGGCTTTTTTGTCTGTGACACTTTATTACCTGAAGAAGGCAAAAGAAGCATGACAGATGGCGTCAAAAATTCGAAGGGTTAAATTCTAGATTTTTATATATATAAGGCGAATCCTGCAATATATATATCACGGTGGTATTCACAAAGCGCATTCCATTAGGAAGATTTGCGTCTTCAACACTGATAATTTTATGTTGCTCTAACAATCTTAGTGCTTCGTTATACTCTGATTTTTTTCTGACCGGACTATTTCTTTGGAACTGGTCCATTCTTATTACATTATACGAAACACCATTTTGAGCAACCACTTCTCTGTAATATTTCTTTTTGGTAAGCAAGAATGATAATATTTTCTGTGCTTTTATAATGGTTGATAATTTAGGCCTATCTGGATTTGAAATGTGACTCAAAGAGCGCGCATAAGATAGTGTTAAATCGAATGCCATTATCAGGTGACGAAAACTAATAATTCGAGAATCAGGATTATTAAAAAGCTCAAAGTGCGCAGCAATCCTGCAAGAATGTTCAACAATCCTTACGGCAAACCATTTTATATCATCAAATTCATTGTGTTCACTAGCCATGTAGCTGTCTAAACGCACATTGTGATCTTTAAGAAACTTTATGCAATCATTATCTAATTTAATGACATCTTTCTGAAAAGTATCACCAACTGCAATATGGTAAAATCTGTTTTTTTCCAGAGCGTGGGTTATGTAATTTTCCCACTCTTCAATTGTTTTAACTTGTTCATCGTTGAGTGGTTCATAAAATTTTTGTTTCTGTCCTATCAGTGAAGCTGGATTGTAAATGAAAAACCGAGCTGCCAAACCTGAAGTTATAAATTTATGATCGTTATCTAATATATCTTCTACGAGCTCTGGCTGAACCATAAGCAGCATTGATAACCTGGGATGCGGCGCATATATTTTTACATGCGCTTGTACAATATTTATAGGGTCTCCAGACCATGCACCGCAAAAATTTGATGCGTATTTTAATAGCATATCATTGATCATCCCTGCTGCATCGGGGTTTACCAGTAGTGTAGCATTTGACCCCCCCGAATCGACCAGTGCATCTCGAAGACCTCTCAGTGATGCGTCCGTCAGCAAAATTTTAGGTGAAATCGGTTCTTTGGGACATTCTTGAAGATGCTCATGAATTTTTTCATTCAATAGTATTCGACCTTTTGACTCGTTTTCAATTGCTTTTTCGAGGCGCTTCTCGAGCACTTTTTGTTGTTTATTAAAAATAATTTTTTCTGCCTTGAAATCAATCATATTTCTAACGTATGATTCGTTTATTTTTTTTTCAAATTCCAAAACTGGAGCTAGAACTGCAGAGACTGCTGATGACTTTCCGTCGCCTGTTCCGCTCATAATTAACCCGTAGAAATTTAAAGGAATTCTTCTTCCTGACAGGCCTTCCACATCAATATTCGAACTATAAACTGCCGACAATACTGTCATTAGAGCTAAAAAAATCGTTGGTGTTGGTGACGCTGTTTTATGCTGATAGGCATATATGAGCTTTTGTAAATTCAACGGAATCAGTTTGTCTGGAAGAGATTTATCTGGTATCCCATCAAAAATGTGTCCCGTTCCAAAATTGGTCATAGAGTTATGAATAATATCTTCCACATCGCACCTCGAATTGATCGTTTTAAGAAATATGGCTGTTTATACCTGCCAACACATTGCAACTCAGCACCCAAACGAATCCTAGGTCTTTTTTTCGCCAAAATCAATGCAACATAATGAATTGTATATGTATTCCATACGGGTTCATAACGTTGCACCAAATACCAATAAGGTTCATTCCCAAATAAAATATTTACTCCATAGAAAGATTTAATGCGTGATGTTTGTGTACATGTTGCCTGTTCTCACTCGGCTGCAACCTAATACTTTACGCAAAAACGGTCTTTCTACATGTGTATACTAACGAGTACAATTTAGGTGTGGATCCTCAGCAACTCATTCGCCAGCTTGATCTCCAACCCCACCCAGAAGGGGGTTGGTATCGACGTACCTTTACGTCCCCAGCAATGTTGTCCACGCCACATGGCAACCGCCCTACACTGACCTGTATTTTTTATCTGTTGGATGAAAATCATCTGTCCCGCTGGCATATGATCCAATCCCCTGAACTCTGGCATTTTTACAAAGGAGCACCGTTGGAGTTGATAACCTACCAGCCAGACACTCCTCTTCTGCAGAAATGCATTTTGGGAAATGAGCTCGACGCAGGGCAGATTCTCCAGGCAATCGTTCCCGGCAAAACCTGGCAGTGTGCTCGGAGCCTCGGTGCTTTTTCTCTGATGGGCTGCACCGTCACTCCAGGTTTCGATTTTAGGGATTTTCAGTTTGTGCGGGACCTTCCAGATCATGCTCTTCATTTTCAAGGGGCGATGGCAGGGTTGCGCCATTTTCTGTAGACGGGATCGTTCGTACCCATAGGCTTGTACCGTGTTTGAATGAGTCACGTTCGTGTGCCCATCGATGTGTCCTGTGCAAAAAAACCGGCGATTTCGTGCGAATTCGCATAAATTCGCATACTTTTTTGACAACACGGTGCAAAAATCGTGGTTGACCATATTTAATAGAAGAGTTATTCCAATATCTGACAGTCACTAATCTTCGTTCATTCTGTTCGTCCTCACCGTCGGTCATCGGTAACTGCTGACGGATAACATCATATTCTTGCTCTCCCCTTGTTACGCGCTAACGAACTGGTATCCGTTCATTTTCAAAAATTTTCAGTCACATATTACTTCCATGGTCCATCAATGCTGATGGCAGTTTTTACTTCTGATTGGAGGCGGATATGGTTTGTCCTTTTTGTGGTTCGGGTCGGGTAACCACCCGGCAATTTGGTAAACGGTTGGGTTGTACCGTGGGCGGGGTAGCCGGTGCATTATCTGGAGCTTCTGCAGCTTTGTCGTGTGGTGAAATCGGGGCCTGTGCCGGTGTACTGGCTGGGCCTGCTGGTATAGCGATTGGCGGTGTAGCCGGAGCGCTTTTGGGCGGCTTGGCCGGTGCAGCAGTGGGTTGTATGGCCGGTGAAGAATCCGGCGAGGTGTTTGATGGTCGCGTTTTTCATACGCATAGCTGTGAGGAATGCGGCCACAGCTTCACTCTGTAGTTTCTATTGTTTTGTCATTTTCACCATCCCCGAGGGTTCTGCCCTTGGGGATTTTTCATTCTTTATGATCAAGGAGAAATTTTTATGGCTCATTTAATCGAAAACATGGCTTTTGTTCGAGAAACCCCCTGGCACGGTTTGGGGAATCGCTTACCTGATAAGCAGCCCTTGGAAGTCTGGCTGGAAGCAGCTGGCATGGATTGGGAGATCAAAACCACGGACGTGCTGTTTCGGGTGGGGAACGGCAGCAATTTCAATGTCCATCCCAACCCTGACGCCAAGGTACTGTATCGGTCGGATACCCTGGCTCCCTTATCGGTAGTCTCTCCCCGTTACAAGGTAGTCCAACCCAAGGAGATTCTGGAATTCTACCGCGATCTGGTGTCACTGGGCGGCTTTGAACTGGAAACGGCAGGTGTCCTCAAAGACGGCAAAAAGCTCTGGGCATTAGCCAGAACGGGTGAAGAAACCCTGCTCAAAGGCGGGGATCGGGTGAAGGGTTATTTGCTGTTAGCCACCAGCTGCGACGGCACGTTAGCTACAACAGCCCAATTCACCTCTGTCCGGGTGGTTTGCAATAACACGCTGCAGCTGGCTACCAATGATCGGGTCGGTGCTATCAAGGTCCCGCATTCCACGCAGTTTGATCCCGATGTGGTTAAAAACGCTTTGGGTATGGGTGCGTCTGCCTGGGATACCTTTGCAGAACAGGCCAAAACGTTATCCAGCCGGAAGGTCAACCGCATTGATGTAACGGCCTATCTCATCAATGTCCTTGGAGATCGCCATGCCCCCATAGCGGAACAGCCCAATGAAAAAGCCTTGAAAGCCGTCATTGATTTGTATGCGGGTCAGGGTAAGGGCAGCACCCTCAGTGCTGCAGAAGGCACGGCCTGGGGATTGGTCAATGCCGTCACGGAATATGTGGACCATCACCGCCGCGCCCGCAGTCGGGATAACCGGCTGGATTCGGCCTGGTTTGGTCAGGGTGCCAGCATCAAGGAAAAAGCCTGGATTGAGGCATTGAAGCTTGTGGCCTGAGTATTCAGGATTCACCCGCCAGCCATTTATCTGTCAGCAGTTCTTACAAACCCCATAGCCCCTCCCGGAGATTCCGGCAGGGGTTTTTTGTGGGTCTTTTTCATTTTCAATTTTGATTAGGAGGTTGTTATGAGCGCAGTCCGTTTAGTATCCACCAAGGCCATGAACCGTGAGGAATGGCTGCAATGGCGTAATCGGGGGATTGGCAGCAGTGATGCTCCAGTCGCGGTTGGGGTATCCCGTTACAAAGCACCCCTGGAATTGTGGCTGGAAAAAACTGGGAAAAAGGAACCGGAAGACTTATCCAGTAAAGATGCGACGTTTTGGGGTACGACACTAGAGCCCATTGTGGCCCAGGTTTATGCCGAAAGAACCGGCAAGAAAGTACGCAGAGTCAATGCCGTCCTGCAGCATCCCGACTATCCCTTCATGCTCGCCAATTTGGATCGGATTGTGGAGGGTGGCGGAATATTGGAAATCAAAACGGCAGGCCTACGCAGTCAGGGACAATGGGAAGAAGGCGTGCCATTGGCCTATCAGATCCAGGTGCTGCATCAACTCGCCGTTACCGGAAAAAGCTGGGCTGATGTCGCGGTCCTGATCGGTGGGCAGGAATTCCGCATTTACCGCATAGAGCGGGATAAAACCCGCATTACGCAATTGCTGAAATTGGAAAAAATCTTCTGGCAGCACGTTGAAAGGCAAACGCCTCCAGAGGCAGATGGTTCTGATTCCAGTCACCGTGCCTTATCTCTCTTGTATCCCCAGAACAGCACCACGCTGGTGGATTACAGTGAAAAGTCGGAGATGAATGCCTTGTTCAAATCCCTCATTGAAGCCAGACAACGCAGCAAACAGGCAGAGCAGCAGGAAGCGTTACTGGAACAGCGGGTCAAGGAAGCCATAGGTAACGCCGAAGGTGCCCTCTTCAGCCAAGGCAAAGCTTTGTGGAAATGCAGTAAACCCAGCCGAACCCTGGACACCAAAAGACTGGCTCAGGAACAGGCTGATCTCATTGCGCCCTACTGGACTGAAAAACCCGGTACCAGGCGCTTTACCGTACAAACAGGAGAACCATCATGATAAAAGGACTAGCCATTACACCCCCCGTCATTGGTCGGATAGCCATTGGCAAAGTCGTAGAAAAGAACGGCAAGCGCCTTCCCGAGAAGGATGATGCTTTTACTATCACTACGCAGGTACAGCACAAAGGTGAATGGATACTGCATCCTCTTCACAATACGTTGCTTGCCCAGCAGGACGGCGGAAAACTCAGGAGCATTCCCGTCAACCTGCTCTTCAATGATCCAGACTTGAATCTCAGGGCTGAATACAGCCTGTTTGATCGTAAAACTGGCAGACCGCTTTGTGTAGGGAATGGCGAAGTGGCCCGGCGTAGTACGCAGGAAGGATATAAAACCATCATCTGTCCCGGCCCCCAGAATTGTGCGCTGGGGGCAGAGTTGGGTTGCAAACCCTATGGGCGATTGAATGTGCAGATCGAGGGACAGGAAGATGATCTGGGCAGCTTTATGTTCCGGACCACGGGGTACAATTCCATCCGGACACTGGCGGCACGTTTGCAGTATCTCAACGCTGTCAGTGGAGGCAGGGCACGTTATCTGCCACTGTCCTTAAAGCTCAGAGCCAAAAGTACCACTCAGTCCCATCGTGCTCCTGTCTACTATGTGGACATTACGACAAGGGACGGCATAAACTCCCAACAGGCGCTGAGGCAGGCCAGGGAACAAGCGGATCAATCCGTGGAATCCATGGAGGCTCTTGAAACAGCAGCTAAACTGGGACTCAGTAATGGCGCGTTCGAAGATGCCGAAGAGGAAGGCATTGATGTAGTGGAAGAATTCTTTCCAGTGCAACAGGAAGATCAGCAGTCTGAAGATATGCCTGTATTGACCGCGATGGAGACGCGGCGCGTGGGGTGATGAGACTATCCCTGGGCTATATGCTCAGGGAGTGTTTTTTTGCTGATTGCAACTTTAACAGGAGCGTCATTTTTTAACGGTGAAAGAATGGTGGATGAAGGGCTGGTAAAGAGTGACAGTGGTCATTGAGCAGAGGAAAAAGCAAATGACATCATCATCCGACCCGATGCGGTTGGTCAGTTTTCTCCACAGCAGACGCCAATTCGGCCAACTTGCCATCGGCAATATGGCGCTATCGCCAGCGCTGCCGAGTTTGCCTAGACGTCAAACGCCAGAAGCTTCGTGTTGGCCAACGACATCGCTGATCTCTCCTTCAAGTGGTTGCCTAGCATGGACGCTGTCACGAATATCCTCAACGAGATTAATGCAGTCTACCAGGTCAAGAGCATTTGGCCTTATGTCTGCTAACGCCAATTTTGACTCGCGCAAGTATCCCCCGCGCTGGATGTGTTGGAGGGCAGCGGAGATTGAGCGGATTTGGTCATCGACGACACGGCGTAGTGTGGCTTCGTGATGAACGGATTCATTTAAGTACGATAGCCCTGCTTGGAATTGTTTCCAAGTCTGGGAAGAAAGCAGCGCTATAAGAGGATTATCTGGGAACTTGCCGAACTGCATGTCAAACCATCGCCGCATTTCGCGCTTTCGTCGAAAGGAAAGTAAGGCGAAGATCAGCAATAAGCCCCAAATCGACAAGGCCATAGCGACGATGCCAACCACCATGGTCGGCGCTGAAATTAAAAGGCCAAGCGCATGGTTTGCCGCAAAGGAAACAATAATGCCGAAAACGTAAGCTGTTGCTCCCAAAATGCCCATTATCAATAACATCCAAGCGAACATCTTGGCCGTCTCGAAAATAGATATTCGGCGACGCATCCGGCGAATAAAGAATCCGACGTTCAGCGGCTCCCCAAGGGTCCTAAAGCGGAAGAGCACTATCGGAAATATCGTAATGAGAAGGGGCACGACGAGGAGCAATAAATCAAAGAAAGTATTTATTATCCCGTTACTGCTATGAATCGGCGTATAGAGCTTAGTCGGACTTACAACGGACATTTCTTGAAGAGCCCGTAGCATTTCATTCGAGCTATGGTTACTGGGTACCACCATGAATAGCAATGCAAACACATATAACGTAATACTGTTTAACAACAACAATGCGAATTTGGTGTCTTGCGTAGCAGTGTGGCTCTTATTCTCTTGGGCAGTGAACAACGTCGTCACAACACCAATCGCCGCCTCCAATCGGGTCGGCAATCCAGTAAAGCTGACAAGATTAGTTAGCTTCCTAAGTAGAACGCAACGCCGGTAAACGTACCCTGCTCCTAAGTCGCGTGGGAGCCGTGCGACGAGAGCCTCCATGCGCAATAGCGCCGATGCGTCCTTCGCACCGAGTATTTCGTCCGCCAAGCGGTCAAGAACCGCTTGCTTAACCGCACTAGGAATCTCTCCAACAAGAGCGGTCGTGTGGTTGAAACCTTCGCTCTGAGCCTTGTCGCTACCCACCAAGAAGGTTTCCTCTAGGTACTTGCTGAGCGTTGCCTGTGGCAGGAGTGTGGCGACTCGGACTACCATCATTCGATCAAACGAGTCCCCGGTCTCCCAACGGACCTTTAAGAATTTTTCGACATGGGTAGAGAGCATCTCAGGAATTATAGAGACACGACGCGCCAAGCCTTCTTGTAGAAGGTTCAGCATCTGCGTTGATTCGCTTGTCCACTCAAAATAGCCACAGCAATCGCTAAGCGGAATAAGTGCATCTCGCCGATACTGCCTGTCTGTAGCTTCGACCAATATCTGAACGGCTGCCTCGAACATCTCAATTAATGCTTCGTCGGGTTGAGTCTGCAGCAACGTCACCGCGTACTCTCGCCACCGTGGCTCTGTGAGGAGATCATAGCCAGAAAGGTATCCTGGATGAGCGACAAGATGACGAACGAAGAGCGCTTCCTGATATCGACGGTGCGCGAAAGCAAAGCGGCGGTCTCCAAGAGCGGCGTTTGCTACATCGGCTCTGGCAATTTTCGCATCTACCATTGCTGCAACGAACCGCTGAATGTCTCCCCCGGGCACCTCAGCTTTGTTCAGAACGGTCTCGACTTGATCAATGGTAGGTGCCAAACCTAATGATGATTCTTCCGCAAATAAGCGTGCTATTCGTTGGGCACCTTTCAGAAGCTCTGCCGGGTCAAGGCCATAGATTCGCCGGAGGTAAGCGGGATCCCGATGAGCAAGTCCATCAATCTGCAGCGATAGCAACTCGTAGTCGTTCTTGGGGGCCGTCTTCGCTCCTTTTACATAACGGCACAGCAATGTTAGGAATAACGGTGTATTCGCCAAAGTACTTTTGCTAGTAGCGAGGTGATGCAGCACCTCACGTTCTTGTGCTTGAGATAAGAAGGCGTTTGCCACCAATTCTCGCTGCTTACCTGAAGTCAAGCGTAGTATGCGAAATTTCTTCCATGGCAGAGACTCGGGCCCTTTGAATTCACGCGAGGCTAAAATACCTCGACACTCCCCCATACCCTCAAGGAATTTACGGATAGCTTCAGCATACTCCTTAGTAACAGGACTCCCTTTCTCCGCGTGCAGTACCGCCGGGATTTCGTCGAAGGAGTCAAACAGAAAGAACCATATGCCGCGTTCCCGATAGTCGGCCCAGTTTTCGCGCACATAGGCCGTAGTGTCGCTGTCTCCCCGCCGAATATTATCGAGGATGAAATCGCGTATTGTATCGGTAGTGATTGATAAATTCGCAGAGACCTCTATTTCGCGGAGGTTAATATAGAGAGGCACAAGAGCATCTTTTGCCTTACTGGTTTTCGCTCGGACTGCCAGCTGGCTTGCAAGATGTCGGAGCGCCACACTCTTGCCAGCGCCGGGCTCCCCGGTTAGTTGAATTGCTCGTTCACTGCTCGAGGAAATAGCCTTAATGAGAGACTTCTCCTTGCGCAGACCGGTCGATATCCGTCCAAAGAGACGATGCAACGAAGAGATGTAGTAGCCACCTTCAGTCTCGACCTCCGCTTCAAGGTCGGTGAAATATTGATCGTTCCAACTCTCAGCCTTTGCGATGTTGGTGAGGTCGGCTTCTAGCACTGCACAGAATTGAGTGCGGCGCCGGACTTTGATTCTGTCTTCCCGCTTCATAAAGCGGGGAAGTCCGCTTGACTTGAATGCCTCGATGAGTTTGAACGCGCTATCAAAGGCTTTTCGAAGTGCGCCAAAGAAAACTGTTAGCGCCCAAAGCAGAACAACCACCAGAACGACACTGACAACCAGTTTACGCCAGGTTTCGCTAGTTCCAGTCCATCCCCACAGCTTGTTAAAGATGCTTAGCGCCACGCTTCCCAACGAGGCACTTCCATCTTGATCAGCCATCGCTATTCTCCGTTTTTCTCTTGCTGCGCCCTATCATGCCGCGTGCTATCCGGCGCCGTTGGCTATGGCTGCTACGCACTGTAACCGAATTATTTATTGAAAAACCAGCTCGTCTATACGACAATTCATAGAAAGACTTGAGAAGAAATTGGTTAGAGGAAGCCTGATTATTGGCAATGCGCATGCCCGCCCCGAACGTCTCAATTCGTCCGATATTACCCGCTCCCAGTCTGGATGTGAACGACTGCTTCCGCTGCATACCGTCCATACAACCAACGATACGGGCACGATTTTTTGTAGCTGTGACCGTCGCGTCAGAAAAAATCATCATCTATGCAATGTTGCAAGGCCATTTCGCGTCGAGCCGCCTTTATCCAGCGTTTGAGGTAGACGGGTTGCGCAAGTCGCTTCATCTCCTGTTGTAACCCGCTCATGGCTTGTCGGGTTGCCTGGATGGTTTCCTGAAGGTCCCGCGACAGAGCCTGCGGTGAGTGTACCGCAAAAGGGGATACCCCGAGATTGCTGGCCAGATGCTGCTGAAGTGCCTGCATTTTACCTTTTAAGGTCGCGAGTTGTTCCTTGAGGGCCTGGTTGTACTTTTTTAAATGCGCATCGCCCAGTTGATGAATGGCTTGCGCGTTCATCAGGCCCAACTCGTGCTGGAGAGCCAGCAGTTGCAGGAGATCATTTTCCCCATAGGCCTGATTGATTCGCTGCATCAGCACCGTTTTCTGAGCACGTAGGATCGGATCCGCTTCCCGGTCGGGATGAACGGCACTGACCAAGCGCCGATAGATGCTCTGCAAGGACTCGCGGATCTGCCCTGCCTGTTCTGCCTGACGCGCTTCCTGCGCCTTTTGTCGGGCCGTTTTAGGTTGGGCACGTTGACGTTCCCGCTGTGACTGCGTTCGGCGCCCTTCCCTTTCCGTCCATGCTTCTGGGTTTTCTGAATCCCCATTTCCCGGACCCGCCCCAGCAGCTTCGGGGTTGAGGTTGAAAAAATCCTCCATGGACGCTTTCATCTCGGCGAACAGGGCCTGTTCTTCGGTATCAGTGCCGCCATGCCGATCATATATTTCCTGCAACTGTGGATCGGAAGATTCCGTCATGAGGTGCTCGGCCAATTGGGCGATCATCTGGGATAGCGTCTCGCTATCCGCTTTACCGAGTTTCTGGGTCAGGCTGATGCTGTCCAGCTGAACCAGCAGCTGAATACGCAATTGCAGATGCTGATCCCGCAACGGCAGTAGGTCCTTGAGCACACGCAGTCGCGTCGCCTCCATAGCGAACTCCCAATCGCTCATCTGTTTCCGGACTTTGGCAATCTGCTGGCTGAGCCGGTGAAAAGTCTTTTGTTCCGACGACAGAGGGGCGTCAGTCCGTTCCGGTTGCATTATCAGCTGTGCAGGAAGTCGTAAGGGGGTCATGCCTATATCCTGTTGTGGAAGGGAACAGGGAAAGAGAGAAGGCGCCAGTCTACGCCGAGGCTCTTTCATGGTGCAAACGCCGTTTCCCGGACCCGCCACCTTCCCGCACGTTGACTTTGATCCCATAGGGGCTGATTCCGGTTATTTCAGCGTTACCCTGGCCAGTTCTGCCCATCGTGTCGTGTAGGCTGGCGATTTATTCCCCCGTTTCATGGCCCATCCACGTGGTTCCTGCCATCCCGCTATGCCGGGCTGCACAATGCTCTTACCAAATCGCGCATTGATCTGATCCAGCGTTGCCATTAGGTGATTGGCGCGACTTTCGGCTTCTGCATCTCCGAACAAATCCGCCTGGACGGATTGAGCCGAACTGATCTCCAGAAGATGAACCCCTGCCTTGGCGTAGGCGAATCCTTCGCGATACATCTGAGTCAGAGCCAATTTGCCAGCATGCAGGAAAATTCGCGTATCCTGGCTGGGCTGGCTGAGTACGACGGTTCGGGCTGCTTGATATTGCGGCAGGCTGGTTTGAAAGGGATTGGTGCGGATATAGACACGTAGCGCTGCAGCCACTGAATTCTGACGCCGTAGCTTGCTAGTCGCTCTGGCAATGTAGATGCTGATGGCCTCACCCAATTCTTCCATCGTTTTGACGGGTCGCCCAAATGAACGGGAGGATTGAATCTCCTGCTTGGGTAGAGCCACTTCTTCCATAGCGATGCAGGACTCCCCGCGCAGTTCTCGAATCATTCTTTCCATCAGAATACTAAAACGCTGACGCATTGGTCTGGGGTCTGCATTCTGCAGATCCCAGACGGTCAGTATGCCTATTTCCTGAAGTCGCTTACCCCACTGGCGACCAATGCCCCAAACCTCTGTTACGGGTAACTGCTGTAATATTTCAGCTTGTTTTTGTTCGGGTATTTCCTCCCAGACACAGACTCCTGCGTATTCGGGCTGCTTTTTCGCCAGATGATTGGCCAGCTTGGCGAGTGTCTTGGTTGGGGCTATTCCAACCCCTACGGGTAAACCCAACCATTGCCGGATGCGCTGGCGGGCAGTTTGGCCTATTTGGCGGCATTGTTCAGGCGCAACTCCGTGCAAATCCAAAAAACACTCATCAATGCTATATACTTCCTGGATAGGGCTGAAGTCGGAAAGAATTGTCATCATGCGCTGGCTCATATCGGCATAGAGGGTGTAATTGCTGGACAGAGCGATGATGCCTTCTTTCTGAGCCAGCTTCTTTATCTGGAACCAGGGTACTCCCATGGCTACACCCAAGGCTTTCACTTCAGCAGAACGTGCTACCACACAGCCATCGTTATTGGACAGCACTACTACCGGTTTACCTTCCAGATCTGGCCGGAAAACCCTTTCGCAGGAAACGTAGAAGTTATTGGCATCGATCAGTGCGATAGGCATGGTTTGTTAGACGCTGTGCAGCACACGGGTGACCACGCCCCAGATGCACAGTTCTTCGCCTTCTTTGAGAATAATCACCGGGAAATCGGGGTTTTCTGCCAACAAATGGACGCTTTCTCCAACATGACGTAAGCGTTTGACCGTGAGTTCACCATTGATGGCCGCCACCACGATTTTGCCATCGCTGGGGGTAATGGCTCGATCCACGATAATTTCATCGCCATCAAATATACCCACATCCCGCATGGACCATCCCGATACGCGGAGAATGAACGTCGCTTCCTTGTGCTGGATGAGATGCGTATTCAGATCAATCTGTTTTTCCACATAGTCATCCGCAGGAGAGGGAAAGCCTGCAGCAATTCTGGAGATCATCAGCGGAAAAAGAGTACGGCGAAACGATCCACGCAAGGCTCGCAGTGCTGTTGCCTTCAACTCCCGATTCGTTTCCCTTGGAAAGACGTTTGTCGGATCAGGCATTGACGCAATCCAGTAGTCTGCTCGGCTTTTGATCTTTCGCAGGCAGCTCTGCCAGATCATGGACCAGTCGAGAAACTCCGATAGGATATACATCACCGATACCCAGTAATCGGGTCCAATGATCGGGATCGTACCCAGCAGATGGATGCCCCAGCCAATCGGTCAGCAGCCAGGCAGGAATGATTGCCGGTATGGAACTCAGCATCTTCAAGCATTTCTGGGAAGAACTTTCGTGGATGGCGCGCATTAGATACTCCTCGTCAGCACTTACTATATATTTATATAGTATCTATCCAGAGATGTGCAAGTCCACCAGCCTGCAAGACTTTCATCATGTGTCGTACTTTGCTTAGGAGCACGGCATTCCAAAGTCGGTCGTGCATTTCACATTTTTCCGGAGAGCTTCGTCGTGATAAATTTCCGCAATGACTAATGTTCTGCCCTTCCCCACTGGCGGCAAATCCGCCAAACCCTCGCGCAAGAAAAGCCACCGTTCAAAAAGTAGTGGTAATCCCTATGGTCCGGCGCTGCTGCTGCAAGACCTCAACGATATTTCGGTAGATGTGCTCGACGCGATTATTCAAGCGGGTAGCCTGTACCTTGCACAAACCGGTCTGGAACCCACTGCGGATGAATTGGCTTCCCCCTGTGCCCAGTTCCTGCAGACCATTCAGGGTATGAATGCTCTGACGGAAGCGGCCAATGTGCTGATCTATCAGGCCCAGAGATACCCGGAACTGACGGATCAGGAACCTGTGGATTGGCTGGTTCAACGGACCAAATCCACGCACAAGGTGATGCGCAAGCTGGATAAAATGCTTCCAACGGACGAATTTATTCTTTCTTCAAACAGTTATGGACCGGACTTCATGGCAGAATATGCCACCAATGCCGCTATGCTGGTGGTCAGTTATTTTGCTGAAGACCTTCTGGTTTACTATGACGAAAATTTCATCCAGACCAAGAAGGACCGGCGCAAGGTGATGATGCTCGACTATCGGGATGCCTATCGGGAAGTGATTCAGGATTGCCAAATACACGTAGGCGCGCATGGCTTTCTGATGAAAGAACTGGCTTCGGCACAACGTGCATTGAATAAGGCGATGGAAGAACTATGACGGTGACCAAAGCAAAATGACGCATGCACGGTTCTTCACCGGAAACAAATTATGGCGGCCATTCCGCCTGGAAAGCAAGAAACAATGAACAGTTGGCCAAATGTAAAAGGATTTTTGACTCAAATTGTCATAAGGCCTATGATTTAGCATAGGCAAAATGAGATAAAAACGGGGGAATTATGCTTTCTGAACGACATGTTCGTTTGTTCCGTAATGGCCGCAATCAGGCCGTGCGCATCCCTCGGGAGTTCGAACTTGATGCTAATGAAGTGGTCATGCGCAGAGAGGATGATCGGATCGTGATTGAACCGATTCGCCGACGCGGCTTGCTTGCCACCTTAGCCACGTTATCCGCCCTGGACGAAACAATGCCGGACCTTGATCAGGACCTTCGAGCTATAGACGAGATTGATTTGTGATCTCAGCAGTGCGCTATCTACTCGATACCAATATCATCTCAGATTTGGTCAAGCAGCCCCAGGGTGCTATTGCAACAGCGATTACCGAGATTGGCGAAGATGCCGTATTTACCTCCATCATCGTAGCCTGTGAATTGCGCTATGGTGTAGTGAAGAAAGGATCAAGCCGGTTGGCAGCGCAGGTCGAGGCCATTTTATCGGCGCTGGAAATTGCACCTTTCGATGAACCCGCCGATGAATTTTACGCACAAATTCGGAATCAGCTGACAAAATCAGGCACAATAATTGGGCCTAATGACCTCTTAATTGCTGCCCATGCACTAGCATTGGGTGCCGTTTTGGTCACCGCCAATGAGTCCGAGTTTTCTCGGGTGCCAGGGTTGCAGGTTCATAACTGGCTGAGTATCTAAGGTTTTTGGTGTAAGTTGGGCCACCCTGTGGACTCACCGGTCGAGGAGCCGCGCCATCCACCTGTGCTGCCAGTGCCGTAAAGTCGATACAGGAGCCAATCCGCAGGAGCGGATCGTCCAACTGATCCAGTTTCTGATGATGCAGGTTTGCGGCAAACGGGTCGGTTTTGATCGCGGTTTTTCTGGATTTTATTGGTCATATCCCATTTCTTTCAATTAGTTATATTTTATCATATATAACTAAAATTGGAAGGTTTTTCGAGGTGCCCTTACATTAGTTCTGCCTTTCAGCGCTAATTTTCAAGACCAACGAGATCAAATTTTGCGTCACAAAAACCACCCCAGCTTGACGAAACGGTTTGCCTTGACTACGGTTAATACCAACTGGACGGTATATAAATTCCCCATGTTGAGAGGTTATTTCATGAAAATGCAAGATTTAAAAGGTAAGGTTGCTGTTGTCACTGGAGCATCCAGTGGAATTGGTGAGGCTAGCGCCAGACTGCTTGCGGCCGAGGGTATGCATGTAGTCCTGGTAGCTCGTCGTCGCGAGCGCTTAGAAAAACTGGCCCAGGAAATTGGCGATACCGCCTTGGTGATGCCTGCTGACTTGCGAAAACCGGAGGAAGTGCTTCATTTGTTTGAAGCTGTTGGAAATCATTTTAATGGAATTGATTTGCTATTCAATAATGCTGGTCTCGGTTATCACGCTGAGTTTGCTGATAGTAAACCGCATGAATGGGAAGAAATGATTGATGCCAATTTGTACGGAGTGCTCCGCTGTACACATGCAGCTATACCCTTACTTAGAGGGAGGCCCGGGGCAATGATTTCGACGGTTTCCAGCGTGGGTGGTCGCTACGGTCTTCCTGGTTGGTCAGTTTATAATGCGACCAAATTTGCGGTAGTCGGCTTTCATGACGCCTTACGTAAGGAGCTGGGTCCGGAAGGTATTCGGGTGGCACTCATTGAGCCGGGTGCAGTCTGGACAGAATGGGGTTTTAATGTTTCCGAAGAGAGTATGCACAAAAGACGTGAGTCTCTGGAGGCTCTCCATGCAGATGATGTTGCCCAGGCTCTCGTATACAGTTTTGCTCAACCGGCTCATGTGCTTGTCGAAGAAATTCTGGTTCGTCCTGTCAAGCAAATCGTGCCATAGGGAAGTTCGGCTGTAATTAAAGATCAATCCCATCAACTCGATGTGAATACTCCACCGACTGATATGTATTGACCTGTCAAATTTTCCGATAACGTGCTCCTGATATCATCATGTAGAGCTATGCTCGAAAGTGGTGTACGGGCGCGTTACAACTGGCTTGAATGAGGTGGCGTACTGTTGCTACAAAGGGTTTCCGACTCAAAGAGCAACATAAGGAGTACGCCGTGGAAAAGAATACCGTA
>JAPTWR010000084.1 GCA_028065135.1 Acidithiobacillus sp. | reverse complement strand
GTATTGGAGGTAGGGCTGAATCATCCATGGACCCGAGCTATAGGTATAGATCAGGTTGTAGATGTCGCTGTTGTTTTGATAGATCGGGGTAGCGAGACTGGAATAACCCGTCTGCCCCGCATTGCCCGCGCCCACGAAGCTCACGGTGTTGGCGGAGTTGATGGTGTAGGACAGGGAGCCGGAGAGCCAGTTAAAGCGGTTGGAGTAGAAACCGTCACTCCAGGCCAGAGAAGCACTCAATGGCCCTGCGCTGTAGTTGACTTGCACCCCCCGATTGACAGCATTTTCCTGGTTCCACAACAATCCGCGCTGAATGTTCATGTTCTCGAAGGTGAAGGTGTATTCCGCGCCGATCAGGGTGGGGAGTTTGCCGATCAGCACTGAGAAGTTTTTGGTGGGTGCGATCTTCAGATAGGCCTGTGGCAAAGGACCATAATAGCCTGCGGTGGTGGCTCCCGTGGAGAGGAAAGGGGTGCCCAGGGCAGGCATATTGTAGGCACCGGCCTGGAGAAAGAACTGGATCAGGCCGTGGGTTTTCTGGATGAAGATCTGGCCATTGCTGATGTCGGCGTGGGTATAGCCATTAAAAGCGACGGGGTTGGGGCTGACGGTATTGACGGGGTTGTCCTGCCAAAGGCCCATGCCGCTCATCACGCCCGTGACATCCAGTTTTCCGAGCGGGCCGGCATTAAACTGAAAAGGAGATGGTGACTGCAGCGGTCCGGTCATCGCTGGCATCGGCAGGGGCGCAGCTTGAACGGTGTCCGATACCAGTGCCAGTGTGGATAAAACCGCGACAGCACGGATTGTTAAGCTCCGCTTGCTGCCGGTGCGAGGGGCTTTTTTCATGGTGAAGCTGTTCATCATGTTTCTCCAATTTCGTAAAAGAGGCCTGTACACCAGGTATGACTGGTGCGATTGCGTAGTCAATGAATGTGCAAATTTATTGGCCGTTGAATATTGGTATTGCGGTAAAAGGCAGCGTCTCCGAATAAAAAGCCACAACCTCATTTTTTATTCGGAGCATGGGATGGATTATCCGCTGCTGGCCGTTGATGATCTGAAGACCTGTCCAGGCATCCCTACGCAATTTCCGGTCGAATTTTTTGGAGCGCAGAAACGTCCCCAAAAGTTCTCCTTGGCGCAAGCGCATGAGCACACCCGGGATTCGTCCATCGGCAATGAGCGTGGCTGCACCAGAGCGTGCCGCATGGGTGGCGGCGTGTATTTTGGTGAGCATGCCACCGGTACCCACGGTGCCACCGCTTCCACCCGCCATACGCTCATGCCGTGGGTCACCCGCCATACCTTCCGTGACCATTTCGGCATCAGGCCGCGCGCGCGGGTCGACTGTAAATAGCCCCGATTGATCGGTCAGTAATACCATCAAGTCGGCATGCCATACGTTGCTGACCAGGGCGGCCAGATGATCGTTGTTGCCCAGGGCGTTATCTGGATCGGCGATCGCATCGTTCTCATTGATGATGGGCAGCACCTGCATTTTCAGGAGCATCTCGATGGCGGATCGGGTCTTCTTGAGGCGCTTCCGATCCCTGAAGTTGTCGCGTGTCAGCAGCACCTGCCCGCAATGTGTCCCTTCCGCGACCAGGAGATTCTCATAAGCATGAATCAGGGCGGATTGTCCCACGCTGGCCGCCGCCTGGCGTTCTTCGGCGGTGGTCGCCTTTTGTGCCCATCCCAGGTGACATTTTCCGGCGCTGACGGAACCGGAGGAAACCAATACGACCTCAATGCCTTCGGCGCGAAGCTGCAGTATTTGCTGCACAAAGTTCTGCATGGCCGACAAATCCAATCGCTGGCCATCTTGAGTCAGCAGACTGCTCCCGATCTTGATAATCCAGCGACGGGCGCGCTTCTGTAATGCTGAGCGGCTGGGTACTATGGAATGCATAGCCGTTTTACCGACGGTATTCATGGTCATTGAAAGACTCCATTGGTTGATAAGCCCGTTTGGTTATGTCCTCAGCGCAGATTGTAGACGGCCCTCATCTATAAATTCCATATAAATGGTATATAATTTGCGTATATTTTTAGGGATATAATCAACCTGGAAGACTGCAGATCAGGGGTGCTAATAAGATGGTTGTCCGCAGGCATGGCCTTTTTATTTCCATGGCCCCGCCATTCGCCGGCTACCCGGTCCCGGGCCGCCCATGCGACGTCTCGATACGCCGGATCAGGGAGCGTAGCACCGTCTCGTAGAGAGCGTCCCCCATCACACCGTCCTCAATGCCGCGATCGATATTCGGGTTGTCGTTGACCTCCACGACGAAAACGCCTTCGGTCGTTTCCTTGAGATCCACACCATAGAGTCCGTCCCCAATCAGGTTGGCGGCGCGGACGGCGGTCTGCAGAACGGGCGCGGGTGCTTCGTGGAGGGGAATCGTGCGAAACCCGCCCTGCAGGGCACGCCCGTTGTCCAGGTGACGCACGATCTGCCAATGGTTGGACGACATGAAGTATTGGCAGGCGAACAGGGGTTGCCGGTCCAGCATGCCGATGCGCCAGTCGAACGGCGTATAGCAATAAGGCTGAGCCAGCAGCAGGTCCGAGTCAGCGAACAGTTCGGCGGCCACCTTTCTCAAGGTCTCCGGATCGGTGACTTTCCGGACTCCGCGGGAGAAGGACCCATCCGGCACCTTGAGCACGAAAGGATAGGACAGCCGTTTCTCCAGGCGTCGAAGATCGGTCTTGCAGATAATGACGGTTTCGAGGATAGGCACCTGATGCGCCCGCAGTATCTCCGTCAGATAGACCTTGTTCGTGCAGCGCAGAATGGAATCCGGATCGTCGATCACCACCAGTCCTTCCTGTTCGGCCTTCCTGGCGAACTCGTAGGTGTGATGGTCAATGCGCGTGGTCTCCCGGATGAACAAGGCGTCGAACTCGGCCAACCGGCCATAGTCCCGGCGCTGAATCAGTTCGACATGTATTCCCAGGCGCTTTCCTATGCGAACAATATGCTTCAGTGTTCGGGAACTGGATGGCGGCAAGGCTTCCAGAGGATCGTGGAGGATGGCTAGATCGTAGCGCATGCGCTCAGAAGGCTTCGCCTTGCGCCGACGGCGGGCGAGATAGTGCTGAAGGGCGGTATGAAAATGCGCTTTTTCCACGGCGTTCAGGTCTCCGACGGGCACCGCGCTGACCCTGTGGATGCGCCAGACGCCGTTGGCCCGAAGTTGCACCTCAAGTGATGGCATGGGCAGGCGCTCGAAGAGTTCCCGTGCGAGTTCCAGCATGGATTTTTCCACAGTCCAGCCGAAGAAAATCCGCAGCACATGGGTGGCTCCCGCCACTTTCTGCAGGCTTTCCGCCGCCTTTTCCAGCAGCGGCTGCAAATCGGTGAGTCCTTGGCGATACAGGGATTGCCTGCGTAAGTCCAGCAGGGTGCGTACGTCCGGTAGAACGTGGTGACCGCGGGCCTCGCCCAGCAGTGAACAATAATAACCAGTTCCACCATACTCCGTATTCCGGCACAGGTTGATGACCCGTGTGCGGCGGTCTTCCGGCTGGTGCTTGCGGCGCAGGTAGTCTATCGCGGTGATGATGGGGATGTCGGAATCATTGTGCTGCCAGTCGCGACGCGAATCGACAATGATCAGGTTTTTAGGCATGGAAAATTCCGGGGATTGAGTGGACGACGCGCATCAGATGAGCTTTTCCATGCGAATCGCGGCGGTGCGGTCCACCTGCGGCGGTGCGGCCTCGTAGTAAGACGCGATGCGGTCGAAAGGCCGGTAACCGACGCTGGTGTACAGGCGAATGGCCGCGGCATTGTCCTC
>JAPTWR010000171.1 GCA_028065135.1 Acidithiobacillus sp. | reverse complement strand
GCCACTACCCCACCCTGAAAAGTGCGGACAATCCCTATCTGGAGCTGTTTGCGGCGGTATCCGCCGCACAGGCAGCCCTGATCGCGCGCTGGATGCTGGTCGGTTTCATTCACGGTGTGATGAACACAGACAACATGAGTATCGCCGGCGAGACCATCGATTACGGCCCCTGCGCCTTCATGGATCACTACGATCCGGAGACCGTTTTCAGCTCCATCGACGCGCAGGGCCGTTATGCCTACGCCCACCAACCATTGATTGCGCAGTGGAATCTCACGCGCTTCGCCGAAACCCTGATTGATCTGGTTCACCCCGACCCCGATGAGGCCGTGCGCCTGCTGACCGAGCAGATCAACGAGTTTCCTACGCTCTACACCCGCCACTGGCTCGATGGCATGCGCGCCAGAATGGGCCTGGCCACGGCGGAGGACGGCGATCTCGCGCTGGCGCAAGCTCTTTTGTCCGCCATGGAAGGCCAGAATGCCGACTACACACAGGTCTTCCGCGGTTTGTCAGCGGCAGTGCACGGTGATCCGGCGCAGGTCCGCGCCCACTTTACCAACCCGGCGCCGTTTGATCTTTGGTCGGCGCAATGGCAGGCCCGACTGGCGCGCGAAAACACCACCGCGGAGGCGCGCGCCAAGGCAATGGATCAGGTCAATCCGCTCTACATACCCCGCAACCACAAAGTCGAGGAAGCCCTGGCCGCCGCTACGCAGGATCAGGACCTCACCCCGTTCAAAGCGCTGCTCGCCGTGCTGGAACAGCCCTTCACGGAGCGTCCGGGGCTGGAGAGCTATGCCCAGCCCGCTCCCGAGGATTTCGGGCCATTCAAAACCTTTTGCGGGACGTAGCGCATTACCATAACACCCTTCCTGAATGCCAGGTCAACGGTCCTGCGCAAGCACCTCGGCAACACGCGCCTGAAGCGCCGGAATGAGTTCTTTCTCGAACCACGGATTGCGCTTCAGCCACAGATTATTACGCGGGCTGGGATGCGGCAGCAGTATGCGGTTGGGCCAGTTTTCGCGCCATGCATGAACCACCTCCGTCAGCGTTCCGGCCTCGGCAGGAAGGTGATAAGCCCGGGCATACTGGCCGATGACCAGAGTGAGTTGCAGATGCTGCAAATGCGGCAGTAACTCCCCATGCCAGGCACGAGCGCACTCTGGCCGCGGCGGCAAGTCTCCGGACGTTCCGGTGCCTGGGTAGCAGAATCCCATGGGCACGAGCGCCACCTGTCGGGCGTCGTAGAATACCTCTCGGGAGATACCCAGCCAGGTACGAAGCCTATCGCCGCTGGCATCGTTGAAGGGGATACCTGTTTCGTGCACCTTCCTGCCCGGTGCCTGCGCAGCGATCAAAATACGGGCGCGAGAATCCATCTGCAGCACCGGACGCGCACCAAGCGGCAGCTGCCCGGCGCAAAGTTCGCAATGGCGCACACGAGCGAGTAGCGCGGTAAGAGGATCACCATACGTCGTGGAATCGGACATTAAAAATCTATTCGGGATAGGGGTGAGTGTGATCAAGCAAAACATCACTTTCTGCGCTGCCGCCGGATTTACAAAGTGCATCCCAACAACCGCAGATGGAGGACTTCGCGGTCATATACCCGCTCGTCCCAGATGCACCACGCCTCCTATCCGGTTTTTGTTCATCGCCCCGCAGCTTTGGAGTCGAGCCAACTTCCTTCAGACCCTGTGTCGCGACAACGCCCTTGCCCTCCCCCTTGCCTTCGGCTCTGCGGAAACCTGGCCCCAGGACTCGCACCTGGGTAGCTATGTGCCATGCCCGGCACACACCGGTGAATCCAGCGGCACGCTTTAGCGCGTCCGCCGGAATGATGGGTTTGACTTGGAAATCAATGGGAACAAAGCTTGGCTGGGGTGCCAATAGTTTCCTGGGGTGCCGAACGTTGTTGCATACCTTTTGCTCCTTGGATGAGATTTCTAACCGCCCCTAGTAGAATTCACTTCTTCTCATTTTCTACTGCCACTTTTTGCAATCGAGAAACATTCATCATAATGGTAGTGTTAGGCGTCTCTGGAAGGGTTGGCATGGTCTCCTTGGGAAATTTCCCGGTGAGGCTATCTAAAAAGGAAACGATATCGCTCACCTGCTTATTCGTGACCGTCAGGCCCAACTGACAGGCAGCCATGACCCGCACCGCGGTTTGCAGGGTGCGCACGGAGCCATTTTGGAAATAGGGCGCTTCCAGAGCGACATTACGCCAACTGGGGACCTTGAATACATGCATGTCTGCCGCTTTGTGGGTCACATCGAAACGACCAGGATCGTCCATGAGATGATATTTCTGTACGTATTTGGCACAGACTGGATTGTGTGGCTGCACCGGGAATTTCTGAAACCAACCAGTCCCCATGGGCGTACCGGGATTGTCGAACATCGGTCCGGCGTGACATGACTCACATCCAAACGAGCGGATTGTTTTCATGCCCTCTATGGCGCTACTGCTAAGGGCTGCCTTGTCGCCTTTGACATAGCGGTCATAGGGACTGTCTGGCGTTACCAGAGTGCGCTCATAAGTGGCTATAGCCTGTACAACATGGTCGAAGGTGATAGGGTCCTTGTCACCGAATACCTTGCGAAATTCATCGCGATAGCCAGGTATTTCCTGCAGGCGTTTGACCAGGTCTGCTGCATTCGGCATGCCCATTTCCACATGGTTGAGGATGGGGCCTTTGGCCTGAGCCTCTAGGCTATCGGCTCGTCCGTCCCAGAACTGCACGGTATTGAAGGCGGCATTAAATACCGATGGCGCGTGACGAGGGGTGTCCACCCGGCCAAGCACGCCGAACGAAAGTGGCAAGCCGTCACTGCCGTTGCCCATGACATTATGACAGGTTTCACAGGAGACATCGCCGGTAAGGGATAGTCGTGGATCAAAAAACAACTGCTTACCCAGAGAGATTTTTTGGGGTGTCATGGGGTTGTTTGCTGGTACCGGAACCTTCGAGGGGAACTCGCCACCGAAGGCGAAGGCTACAGCGATTCCACCAAAACCAACGGCCGCCGCCAAAACCGTACGGGCGGCGGCCAACCTATGCCGTTTCCGCGCATGTAGACTACCTGCCTTTTCCATAAACTCCTCCACGAACAGGAACAATACTAGAATTAATTTAAAAGCAATCAACGGTAAAAGTCTAGACCGTGCCAAGAAAAGCAGTTCAATATCTCAACTATGAGATATTTGAGATCATTGTGTCTCATATTCGTGCTGCCAAAACGATCCTATCCTATTGTTTCTGATTTATTTCCGTTTGCGACCAAACATCAGACAAAACGGTGCACTTCTCCATTTTTAGGTCGGACGCGAACTCGGTCATTCTAGCCGAGTCCTATGCCCGCTTCCAATCTATCCCGAGCTGCGACGCGACCTGGCCGACGGTAGCCGGGTGGTCTCCCGACAGGAGCTTGATCGCGACCCCTTGGGCGTCGAAATAGCGCAGCGTCTCGGCTGCATCACCGCCTGGTTGACCTCGCCACGCGCGATGCGCGCCTGGACGTCCGCGTCCGTGAGTCCGCCGACTTCGTTCGGCATCTAGCCGCGTGCCTTGGATTTAGCGGATTGCAGCAGGTTGAACCCCTCCAGAATGCCGTTGGTGATGTGGCTATCAAACCAGCGCAAGAAGCCGTCCCAGTGATTCATGACGGTGTAGGCCACCTTGACCAGAGGGGGCAGACCGCTGGCCTTGGCATTTCCCCCCCAGACCTTCAGCAAAGTGTTGACCAGTTTCATCAGGTGGAAACGATCAAAAGTCATCTGGGCATTGGGCAAATGCTCTTTTCCCCCTTTCTGGAAGACAGCGGACAGGTCCATGCTGACTTCCTGGATCGCCTCGGCATCTCCACCATGAGCCCGCAAGTCATCGGCAAAGCGCGCGATGGTTTCGGCATCCTTGCTCGGTGTAGCAAAGGTCAGACGCTTGGCCTCCTCGTGATGGGCGTGAATCAGAGCCAACGCCTCACCGACCTGTTTTTGAGAAAGCCCTTGGTTCAATGCCAACTCAATTTCTGCTCCAACCCAAATTTGGCTTCACCATCGGTATGAGTAACATAAACGTATATTCGCGGTTCTTCGCGTGAAAAAAAGAAAAAGCGAAATGCCCCTTGAAGGAAAATAGTAGGTGCCATGCGCCAAGTTTAGCCGCTAGCCATGAGAATGCCCAACGCCCAGCCGGAACAACGTGATCTCATTGACCACGCCGCCCACCTGCTGGGCAAAAACCGTTCCGATTTCATGCTGGAAGCCGCCGGCGAGCGTGCGCAATCGGTGCTGCTCGATCAGGTGTTCTTTGGGCTGGATGCGGAAAAATTCCGGCAGTTCACCGCCATGCTTGATGCGCCGCCACGCGCCAATGAGGGTCTTGAGCGGTTGATGGCGGTCAAGGCGCCATGGGAAAGCAATCCAGCATGAGCTTGAAGCTATCCTCGCCGCAACCACTTGCCGCGACGCATCTGTTGGGCGACTTTGAGTGCGGAGAGCCTGCTCTGGAGGAGTGGCTCAAACGCCGGGCGATGAACAACCAGCTCACTGGCGCCAGCAGGAGTTTTGTGGTCGTTGATGAAGAAAATCGTGTGCGTGGCTTCTACTCCATGTCAGCTGGTGCGGTCTCTCATCAACTGGCGACCGGCTCGGTTCGTCGCAATATGCCCGATCCGGTTCCCGTCATGGTGCTTGGCAGGCTGGCGGTGGATCGACGGGCACAAGGCATCAAACTGGGGGCAGCCATGCTGCAAGACGCGGTGAATCGGGCCATCACCGTATCGCAGAACACCGGAGTTCGCGCTTTGCTGGTTCATGCGCTCCACGAACGCGCCAAACAGTTCTATGAGCACTACGGCTTTCAGGAGTCACCACAACATCCGATGACGTTGATGCTGCGCGTGAGTACCGTCAAAGCTAACGAACGAATCTCCGACAAAACAGATTCTGATGTCTTGTGTCACAAAGCAACCTTTAACTTGCGACCGCCCGTAATTGCGAACCCTTCCTTCTCGTAAAAGGCGAGTGTTCTGTCGAACTGTGGGAGTGGAGGAGTCGTAACTTCTAGTCGCTTCCAACCGCGCGAGTTGCCGAACAACTTTGCTTGCTCTATAAGGCGCTGTCCTATGTCTTGTGACCGGTAGCCTGGACGCACAAATAGCTCTGCAATCGTACCAAAGGCGCCCTCGGCATATAACGCGTAGCTTTCGTAAAGCGTAATAAAGCCCATTTGGCTTGTATTCCCCCCTATGGCGATAAAAACAAAGTACTTCTCTCGGTCAATGAAATCTTTCAGCTTGGCCGATGTTTCATGAAGATTGAAATTGAAGGCCTGCATACCAATTGCACTCATAATTTCGTGCAGTAATTCACCCACCATGATGGCGACTTCATGGGCATCACTTGCAGTTGCTCTTTGTATGGAAAAGTTCGATGTCATTTCGTAAGCCCGGCTTGATTAGATTGTTATGTACTATCGTTAGCTTTGCGCAGCCCCATGCTTTTTAGGTAGCTCTGGGTTCATAAAGTCCCAAGGCGCAGCACTACCTACATGGAAATCTAACTTTGGAACATAATTTGATGGGTCATTTAAAGTTCCAGCCTTTATACCCAGCATCCCTGGCATACTGCTGAACCGTGCGAACAATTGAGAACCACAATTCGGGCAGAAACCTCTTTTGTGCATATTTCCGCTGTCTGCCTGAGACTCGAAATATTTTGCTTCACCTGAAACAACAACATCTTTCTCAGGGAAAATCATCGCCGGAATGAATGCACTGCCTGATGATCTTTGACAGTCTTTGCAATGACAATTTCCAGTAAACATTGGCTCAATATCAACTGAATAACTGATCTCCCCACAAAGACACTGCCCAGAATACTTTGCATTCATAAAAGACTCCTATCTGTTAATGGGTGCATAACGAGGTGCGAGTTGTGCGGCACCCGCCTGAGGCCGTAGGGCACGAAGTGCGCGGAGGCTCACGCGAGCGAAGCCGCGTAGCGGTGTCCGCCCGCCGCCCAGATGTTCGTACCACTCGCTTCTCGTTCGCGGGCGCGCAGCGCCGTCCGCTGCATGCTGTTGTTAGACCGCCAGCTTCTAGCCACGAACCGCCGCCTCGATCACGGCGATGTCTATTTTTTTCATCGTCATCATTGCATCGAACGCCCGCTTGGCGGCGGAGAGATCGGGATTGGTATACGCCTTGATCAACGCAATTGGCGTAATTTGCCAGGAGACGCCCCACTTGTCTTTGCACCAACCGCACTCGCTCTCTTGGCCGCCGTTGCCGACGATCGCATTCCAGTACCGATCGGTCTCGGCCTGATCTTCCGTGGCAACCTGGAACGAGAACGCTTCATTGTGCTTGAACGCGGGTCCGCCATTCAGCCCCAAGCAGGGTATACCCATCACGGTAAACTCGACTATCAATACGTCCCCTTGCTTGCCCGACGGAAAGTCGCCCGGTGCGCGATGCACCGCGCCGACGGACGAATCGGGAAAGGTCTTGGCGTAGAATAGCGCCGCCTCCTCGGCATCGCGTTCGTACCAAAGGCAAATCGTGTTCTTTGCGATCTTGGTCATGATGGTCCTCCATCGTAGTTAGAAATAGAGTCTGAGCCGTTCCCGAATGAAGTCAACGATTCCCCATTGGCGGTCTAACGTAAAGTTGAGGGGCGCGCCGCTTTTGGCGCGTCTCGCTCGAATGCCATGTTAGGCATAGCAACCTATTCGCCCAGCGAAAGACGAAGAGGGATCATGGCCGAAAAACCGAAACCATGCCTTTGATAAAATCGTTGCGCTGATTCATTCGCGCAGTCTCTGAGCAAGGTAATGCGTTTGCACCCGTTCAAGCGCGCGAATTGAATAGCTTGCTCCAGGAGCCGAGAACCAACACCAGCGCCGCGAGCGGCGGGGGACACTACCATATCTTCCAGTAGCGCGACGCGCTCGCCGAGCGCCGTAGATACTGTGTAGAGAAGATTAACCATACCGATCACTTGGCTGTCTTGACGAGCGACAACGATAAGCCCAATTTCTGGATTGCTAAGGATGCGAGCTAAGCCACGGCTTTGTGCTTCGTGATCGGGTTTAAACTCTGCTTTTTGAGAAAACAAGATATCCAGCAATGCGCAAAGTGCTGGGATGTCCGAAGTATTTGCAGAAGTAAGTTGCATCGTCGTGTCTATTGTTCCTTGGTGCCTAACATTTGAATTAAGCCGCGCCGCGAAGCGGCGTCGGATTGAATGAATTGTTCGGCCGCTTGACCATTAATCTACAGACAACGAGGTGTGCTGTAAAAGCCAACTCAGCTGCTCTCCGATTCGCAGTCCTTCCATTGGGATCGATACTTTTACGTCCCTATCGGAAAGGTGGCGGGTCAAGAACTCACGATACCGCACACCGGCCAAGAACACCACTTGTTTCAAGTCTGGAGCGGCTTCCGAGATTTGAAGGGATACATGATCGGCCCAAGAACGGCGATCCACCACCCTCATCGTGTTGAGCGTCCGCTCATATGGTGCAATTATTTGATCGGAAGGAACCAAACCGTACTCGGCAGATAGAACATACCATGGATATAAAGATAATTCTGCATATCGACGCGCCTTGATGAACCAATCAGAAATATACAAATCACGTGCCGCGCATGGTTGATTTCGTTTTTTGCTGACACAAGAAACAAGATAGATAGTGGAATTGTTGGATTGCATTGCCATCTCACTTCGCACAATGATGGTCACTACTACTGATATATCGTTTTTTGTAGGCGCTTCGCATGGCCTTCAAATGGCGGGTAAAAGCTAATAGTTCAGGCCGCTTGTTCACTTGAATGTTGAGTGGGTAATGGTATTCGCCATGAAGCTCGTTACACTCGATGGATTCTGCCTCTTCCCTTGTCGTCGTCGATCGCCAACTGACAGAGAGAGCGTCGAAATACTTGTCGATCTTTTCCGCGCCTTCCGAGTAATCAAAGTCGTTCAGGGCAAGAAGAGTAAACCGGAAGGTCGAGAGGAAACCGGTCTGTAAGCAACTCAATGTTAACTTTTGAGCTGCATGCCATTCCACGCGCTGTGCGATGCTCTTAGCTAAACCGTGATAGAGGCACACTTTGCCATCTGGCGCGGTCCGTAACCGTAGTTTCGTGACGTCACAGAATTCGGCAATGCGAAAATGATCAAGTGCTATGCGCGGGAAATACCACCAGTAAACACCAGGGGACGTAGGGAGATTCGACCATTTATGGTTGCGGAGAATCGAAAGTGGTTGGGGTTGAGTCATTGCACCCTTCTTGCGGCATAATCGGGATAGGAAGAAGCCTCACGGCCCCTCCCTCCCACACCACCGGACGAACGGGTCACGTATCCGGCGGTTCGATGAATTGAATTCTTACCGTGCTGCAAGGCTCGGTACTCCCAGGGTCTTGAAGAAGGCCAATGGTAATGCAATGGTCAGCGCCGGTGTCTTCGGCAGCCGCCACGGCCCATGCGCCGACTTGCTGGTGTTCCACGCTTCGCGCACCGTTACCCCGCGCTTGCGTAGTTCCCGGTAGCCCGCCGACCCCCATTGTTTCCAGATGTAGCAGCGTAACTTGCGTCGTACCCCCTTGTCGATGTCGCGCAGAGGGCTCAGTACTTCGGCAATGCCGAAATACGCTTTCCAACCAAGCAGGCTTTCTCTCAGCTCCGCCGCGATCACTTCTATGCGGTTGCCTCGTGTACGACGGGTTAGTTCCCGCACCCGATCTTTCAGCTTGTCGAGGGCCTTGTCGGCCACTTTCAGCTTCTTGTCGTTGCGGCTGACCGTGAAGCCCAGAAACTTGCGCTTCCAGGGTCGGTCCACCGCGCTTTTCAGCGGATTCACTGTGAGCCTTAGTGTGTCGCTGACGTAGCGTGTCACGCTGCCCATCACCCGCTCTCCCGCACGTTTGCTTCGGACCAAAATATTGCAGTCGTCGGCATAACGGGCGAAGCGGTGGCCACGCCGGTCCAGTTCCCAATCCAGTTCATCCAACACCACATTGGCCAGCACGGGCGAGAGTGGGCCGCCTTGCGGCACGCCCATCGTCGTCGGCTCGATGTGTCCACCGACGCTCACGCCCGCCTTCAGGAAGCGATTGACCAGGCGCAGCAGGCCGGTATCAGGGCAACGACTCTTCAGTCGCGCCATCAGCCGGTCATGGTTGACCCGGTCAAAAAAGCTTTGCAGGTCCATGTCGACCACCCAGCCGTAGCCTTGCCGAATCGTGGCTTGCACATGGCGGATCGCCTGGTGCGCCGAGCGGTTGGGGCGGAAGCCGTAGCTGTGCGGGTGGAAATGGGGGTCCCATTGCGCGGATAGCACTTGCGCGATGGCTTGCTGGATAAAGCGGTCGAGCACCGTGGGAATGCCAAGGGGGCGCGTCTTGCCGTCGCCCTTGGGGATCTCCACGCGCTTGACCGGGCTCGGGCGGTAGTGCCCCGTTTCCAGTTGCGCGCGGATTTCCAGCCAGTGGTACTTGAGGTATTCCGGTAATTCATCGACCGTCATGCCGTCGATGCCCGGCGCGCCTTGGTTCCGGCGCACTTGCTTCAAGGCGCGTTGCAGGTTGGCCCGGTCCAGCACTTGGGCCAGCAACGCGCGGGGAGGAATCGACTCGGGTTGTCCATCCGATCCAGCCACGGGTTCATCCGGCGGCATGGCCGCCGCCAGCTTGCGCCGGAGGTCTGATGCGTTCCCGTTGCTCTTCGTCATGGTCCTTTGTCTTCCATCGTTCGGGCCTTCGGCGGTGGCCGCCGCCTAATATGCCCTCTGCTGACTTCTCCACGGTACTCAGCGCCCGTTTCCAGGCGCCCCGCTTCGAGCTTCCGAAGCACCGGGGAGATCTCCCGGGGTAAGACACGTTACCTTCGCGGCATAGACGCCGGATTTACAAAATGCACCCAATCGCAGATGGAGGACTTTGCGGTCACGTGCCCGCTCGTCCCGAATGCATCACGCCTCCTATCCGGTTTTTGTTCATCGCCCCGCCGTTTCGGATTGGGCTTCCTTCAGACCCCGCCTCGCGACGACGCCCTTGCCCTTCTCCTTGCCTTCGGCTCTGCAGACCTGGCCATAGGACTTTCACCTATGAAGTAACGCGCCATGCCCGGCGCACACGTTTGAATTCACCGGCCTGCGCGGATTTTTGCGCAGGTCCGGTGGAATGATGGGTTGGGTATCGGCGCCGTCTCGTGACTCATTGCCCAAGATTTCCAAGTTTCCATTTCTTCCACAACTCCGCAGTCATGTGACAGTCACTCCAATTGTTTGCCTCGTAATCGCTTAGATGCGAAGGCGGGACAACCGTTCGATGGCCAAAGTAGTGCTTATATGTTTCACGCAAACCAGGCCCAAGGATTGGGGCAGTACCAGGGCGTGGCGGCCATCGGATATCTGAAGTGATTTCCAACATATCGTTGTGCTCGCCACAGATGTGTAAGTCGATAACAGACGAAAGGCCGAGTATTTTTGATATTTCTTCCAAGTCTCGCCTGTTGCCATTGAAGCTAACGACGGTACCGACGCAGGAAACAATTCGTTTTGCCCCCTGAATCATCTCTTCGCCATAATGATACGGGATGTACTCGTTGCTGTTGATATCCAGGACGCCGAGAACGCCAACGCCCCAATCGAATGCTAAAACTTCAGTCGTCGCCATAACTAAGATGCCTAACATAAATTAGACCGTGCTACCCTAGCACATGATAGATGACTAATACAACACAGGACGGCGTAAACATGCTGTATCTATAGCATAATGCCCCCTTGCTCAAAAATTTAGGACGCCTAATATTCTCCGCATAAAAAGCAGCCAGCCAACCCCCCATTCCCCACCCAAACTCCTGGACCAGGTGCGTGGCCGGATCCGGACGTTGCACTACAGCATCCGCACCGAAGAGGCCTATACGGACTGGGCGCGGCGCTTCATTCTCTTCCACCGCAAGCGGCATCCCAAAGAGATGGGGGCCGCAGAGATCGAGGCATTCCTCAGTTATCCGGCGGTGGAGCGCAAGGTGTCGTCCTCCCCGCAAAATCAGGCCAAGGCGGCGTTGCTTTTCCTTTAAAAGCAGGTGCTCGATGTAAACCTGCCCTGGCTGGACGACATCACCAGCGCCAAGTCTTCGCAACACTTGCCTACGGTGCTGACACCTGGCGAAGCGCGTGCGTTGCGGCAAAGGCGGACGCGGCGTCATCAGCCCGCTGGATATGTAACTCATCCATAACTGCCACCCATTACCGCCGCCAATAGGGCGCCAATAATAACGCTTCCGGCACCAGCGTTTTAATCGCTGCGGGAATTTCCAGCGTTAAACCAGGACGTGGACGAATACTCACCCAGAGCAAATTCGTGCGCATATTGAGATCGGCAAATACCACCCAGGAGCCGTAATGATGCAATACGGCATTGATGATTCGTAGAGTGTGTTGCTGGCGAATACCGCTTTTCTGGCGGAGTCCGGGGAAGATCATGCGGAAATCAGAGAGGAGATGGCCGGCATCGTCGCGGCTGGGGACCCTTTTCCAGAGGGGCTCGGCGAGTTGCAGGCAGGTAAAGGCGGACGGCTTGAGGGACGTCGATGAGGGGGACTTGGGCGCCAGCGGTGATGCGGACATGGGGCTCTCCTGCATAAGCGAGTCACCCTCAGTCTGCCTGCTTCACCGCAGGGCGACAAGACCTTCAGGCGTAGCGCGCGGCGTCCGCTTCGATGATCCTGCGGGCCTCGGCCACACTGGCCCAGTCCTTGAGTTTGACCCACTTGCCGGGCTCCAGGTCCTTGTAGTGCTCGAAGAAATGGCGGATCTGGTGGCGCAGTGGCTCGGGCAGATCGCTGACATCCCGGATAGCGGAGTAACCGGTGGCGACCTTGTCGTGGGGGACGGCGACGATCTTGGCATCGATGCCCTTCTCGTCTTCCATCATCAGTACACCAACCGGCCGGGCGCGGATCACGGCGCCGGGAGCAACGGGCTGGGGTGCCAGAACCAGACAATCGGTAGGGTCACCATCGTCGGATAAGGTGTTGGGGATGAAGCCGTAATTAAGCGGGTAGTGCATGGCGGTGAAAAGGAAGCGATCGACCACGATGGCGCCGGATTCTTTGTCCAGTTCATATTTGACGGAGGAACCCTGGGGCACCTCGATCACGACGTTGACGTCATCCGGCAGTGACTGGCCGGCCGGGATTTTTTTCAGGTCCATGCAAAAACTCCTTGTGAGTGATCAGGGAAAAAGGTCGCGCACGCGGTCGAGGTCGGCGGCGGTGTCCACACCCGCTGCGGGCGCTTCTGCCGCGCAATATACCGCAATCTGCACGCCGCGCTCCAACGCGCGCATCTGCTCCAGCGATTCGATGGATTCCAGCGGGCTGGCTGGCCAGCAGGCGTAGTCCTGCAAAAAGGCATTGCGGTAGGCGTAGAGACCGAGATGCCGCCACCAGATTCCTGGGGTTTGCGGCAAAGTCTGCCCGCTGCTGAGGGGAAAATGGCTGCGATCCCAGGGAATAGGGGCGCGGGAAAAGTATTGGGCGCAGCCTTCGGCACCGAGCACCAGTTTGACCGAGTGGGGATCGGCCAGATCATCCCAGTGAGTGATGGGGACGGCGGCGGTGGCCATCTGCCGCTGCGGATGATCCTGCAGCAGTTGGGCGGTGGCGTGCAACAGGGCGGGCGTCATGCCCGGCTCGTCACCCTGCAGATTGACGATGATGGCGTCGTTGGCCAGTCCCAGCAGACGCGCGGCTTCCGCCACGCGCTCGGTGCCGCAGACATGCCCCGCGGCGGTCAGCAGAGCTTCACCGCCATAGCTGCGGACGCAGTCGACCACTTCAGGGTGGTCGGCGGCTACCACCACCTGCGCTGCGCCGCTTTCCAGCGCACGCCGCCGCACCTGCTCGATCATGGGGATGCCGCCCACGTCCAGCAACACCTTGCGCGGCAAGCGGGTAGATGCCAGCCGGGCGGGGATCAGGACGCAGAAGCTCACGCGGGCTTGTCCTCGTAGGGCTTGGCCTCGTCAATAAGCAGCACTGGGATGTCGTCGCGGATGGGATATTGCAGATGGCAACGCGGACAGCAGAGGGCCTGACGCTGGGCACAGGGTTGCAGACTGCCCTTGCATTGCGGGCAGGCAAGCAGGTCCAGCAGGCGGTGGTCAATACTCATCAGCTTCTCCAGGGCAGCAATGATTGCTCCAGCCAGGGCTGAAAGGAGGGCTCCAGCTCCGCTTCGATGCGCAGGGTCCAGTCGTCGGCCTGCGCGAACTTCCGGCATTTTACGGCATCCTTGGCGGTCATGACGAGGGGGCGGGGCAAATAGGCAATGTCGCTGGCGCAAAAGGCGTGGTGGTCGGGGAAAAATCGGGGGTCAGGAATGGCGCCCAGGGCCTCCAGACTGGCGACAAAACGCTGCGGGCGGGCGATGCCGGTGACGGCCGTTACGTGCTGTCCTTGCAGACTGTCGAGGCTGCGGGAGCGGCCTGGATCGTTGACGGCGACGAGATCCTTGGGTTGGATGCGGAAAAGAAACCGGGGTGGCCCGCCGTTGCGCTCCGGGATGGCTGCGGTGGCGGCGGCATCCATGAGCAAAGCATCGGCATGGAGCATGGCGTCCGGGCACTCGCGCAGAGGGCCGGCCGGCAGGCAGTGGCCATTACCCAAAGGGCGTGGACCGGAGAGCACCAGCAGACGCAGGCTGGGTTGCAGGGCGAGGTGCTGGAAACCATCATCCAGTAGCGCAAGTTTATAACCATCCGCCGCCGCTGCGGCGATGGCGCGATGGCGGTCGGGGCAAAGATAGACCGCTTGGGTCTGTCCCTGTTCCTGCGCCAGCAACAAGGGCTCATCCCCGGCCTGTTGGGGGTTGTCGTCGCGTTGCACCCGATAGGGCCAGTGCGGGGGCCGGGCACCATAGCCGCGGCTGATGATGGCCACCCGCCAGCCCGCTACCGTGAGTTGCCGTGCCAGCGCCGCCACCAGCGGCGTTTTGCCGCTGCCTCCTACACCCAGGTTGCCGACGACGATGGTGGGGATACTCGCCGCCCTGCCCTGTATGTGCCGCCGCCGCCATTGCGCCACTTTGCCGGTCAGCGCCCCCAGAGGCCGCAAGGCGGTGGCCAGTGCACCACCATCCTGCCATTGCTGCTCCAGAGTCTGACGGAGGGTCACCAGTCAAAAACCCGCTGTAAAAATTCCGGAAGACGTTCGCCCGCATGGCGGCGTTCCTGCCAGAAAATGCGCCGGGTGGCGTCACCACGCTGGCGGGCGGCCATGGCATCCCCACGCAGGGCTTGCCAATGGTCGAGGATTTGCGCGGGCTTCTCCAGGGTGAGGATGGTGTCGGCATCCAATGGTTCGGCGGCGTTCAGCGTCACGCCGGGGCTGACGCTGATGGGCCGGGAGCCCGCATAAACCTGCCACTGCAACATCGGGGAGGCGTTCTGCAGGTGCACCGCCTGCGCTCCGGCGGACAGGGCCGGATACCAGCGATCATCATCGGCGACGACCACCGCCCCGGCGGGCAAGGGCGCACGCTGCCAAGCGGACAGCCTGGGCAGATCTGCCGGCGCGCCGGTACCGCCAAGAAACAGTAAGCCGTGCCGGGACAGGGGCGAAGCGGCCCACGCCCGCCGCCATCCGGCCCATTGGGCGGCGCTCAGCCCTTGCGTCCACCACAGCAGGCCCTCGTCGGTACCGCTGATCATCGTCCGGAAATTGGGGTCTACCTGGGCGATGGTGAACAGGGTGGTGAAGTCCACGGGTTCCTGAACGGCTTCAGTGACCCGCCGCCCGGCCCAGGCCCCGGCCTGGCGCGCATCCCGCGGGTATACGGCCTCCAGCGGCGCCGGGATCTGCAGGCCAGGATCAGCCGCCATCAGCACGGCGGGAATCTTCCGTCGGCCCAGGGCGGCGGCAAGCCGTGGTCTGGGCGCCCGGCCCAGTGCCAGATAACGCAGGGGCATCAGCCGTTCCAGTATCCGCCCCACCGCCTGGGGATGGTCGCAGGGTCCGAAACCATAGCCGAGCCGCTCGGCACCTTCGGTGTATTGCTCCAGAAGGGCCGGGTACTCGGTCTCGAAGGTCATCACCATGCGCAGGTCGCGGCGCTTTTCGGCCATGGCTTTCGCCAGCTCGATACCCAGCCTTTGCTGGTCAGCATCGCTGAAGCTCTGCATCCACAGAATCGGACCGCGCTCGCCCGGGGCCTTGATCCAGCCCCAGCGGGCGTTTGCCTGCGCCGTTCGTCCGGCGCGCGCATCCTGCCAGCTTGCCCAGCGCGCGCGCAGCAGACCGCTTTCATAATACGTCATGATGTCCCGCCTGTCGGTTCCGTCCGGCCAACCATGGCATCAGCGCGTTGCCGCAGTGCAATCATCTCAGCCTCAAGCGCATGCTGCAAAGCGATCAGGGTATCCGTATTGGCGTCGCGCGGGATCCGCAGCGGTTCGCCCCAGAGGATCACCCCACGTGCGCCCGGCAGGGGCAGCAGAAAACCATCCCAACTGGCGAAGCGTTTCGCCCAGCGTGCCGAATAGGTGACCGGCACGATGGGCAGGCCGGAAATGCGCGCCAATTCGATAACGCCCTCTTGCAGCACTTCGCGGGGACCGCGCGGACCATCGGGGGAGATGGCCAGGTCGTACCCCGCATGAGCGGCCCGCAGCATCCCTCGTGCGCCCCTGACCGCCCCGCGCCGGGTCGACCCGCGCACCGCACCATAGCCCCAGTGTGCCATGGTGGCAGCAATCAGCTCGCCATCCCGATGTTCGCTGACAAGGATTTTTATCTTACGTCCGCCCACTCGCCGGTAGGCCTGGGCGACCATAACACCCCGCCCATGCCAGAAGGCCAGCAGGAAAGGCTGTCCGGCCTCGATCAGGGCGCGCACGCTGGCATCCCCCTCCTCGTGCCAGCGCACACTGAGGGCCATACCTTTGATGATATAAGCCGCGAGTGCGGCCACCACGCGTAAGGAGCGCCCTTCCAGCCGCACGGGTCAGTGGTTGCTCAGGGTTGCGAAACTGATCCGGGTCAGGCCCGCTTCCTGCGCCGCGTCCAGTACATCGATGACGTACTGCTGCGTCGTATTCTTGTCCGCGCGCAGGACGATCACCCGTTCCGGATCTTTGGCGGCAAGCGCTTTGAGTTGTCCGGCCAGATCGGACATCGGCACCACCTGCTTGTTCATACGCACCTGCCCGGCCGCGCTGAGGTCGATGGTGATAGGGGTTTTCGGCTCACCGGCGGTGGCCTGCTGGGCTTTGGGCAGTTCCATGGAAAGATGGGACTGGTGCACAAAGCTGCTGGTGACCATGAAGAACAGCAGCAGGACCAGCACGATATCGACCATGGAGATCACATTGATCTCCGGTTCTTCGCTCACCCGCGGACGCAGATTCATTTTTCCGCACCCGCGGCGAGCTGATTCACCAGCTTCAGCGCCTCTTTTTCGAGGGACAACACCAACGCATCGACCCGCCCTTTGAAATAGCGATAGAACATCAGGCTGGGGATGGCGACGATAAGACCGCTGGCGGTGGTGATGAGCGCCTCGGCGATGCCGCTCGCCAACGCCTTGGGATCGCCCGCGCCCACCATGCCGATAGCCGCAAACGCATGCATGATGCCGAATACGGTTCCAAGCAGACCCAGCAAGGGCGCCACACCGGCGATACTACCCAGAAAGTTGAGGTAACGATCGAGATGCGCCACTTCATGACGGCCGGTCTCTTCCACCGACTCCTTGATCACGTCGCGCGGCTGTCCTGCGCTCTGGAGCGCCACCAACATCATCCTGGCCAGGGGCGTGTCGTTTTCATACAGCACCTTCACGGCTTGCTGCACCTTGCCCGCGTCCACCAGTTCCCCAACCCGTGGCCCGAGATCACGCGGTGCAATACGTCCCCGCCGCAAGACCCAGAGACGATTACCGGCGATGGCCAAAGCGACGATTGCCGCCAAAATAAGAATCGGCAGAACAAATCCGCCTAACTTGAACAATCCCAGCAACTCTTGCACATCGCCTCCAGAACCCGTTCGATCGTGACGAAGCCGGAATATAGCATATCACCCGGGAAACGGCAGCGACCGGCCCGTGCAGGCGTCCCCGTTCAGGCGCCGGGTTGCCAGTAGGCGGGCGATGGCGGCAGGGCATGACGCAAGCGCCCGGCCTGCCAGGTCCATGTGCCCGGCTTGCCCTCGCCCAGATAAAAGACCCGCGCCTGCGCTGTGGCGGCCGCTAACGCCGCTCTTTCCGTGTTGCCCAGACTGGCAGGGGCAAAGATGGCCTGCGCTCGATGCAACGCGGCGCCGTGCTCCGCGACAAGACGACGGATCGTCGCTGCATCGGCGTCACCCAGAATCAGCACATCGGGTCCGGCACCCCAGGTCACTATGCAGGGCTGGACAGGTGCATTCAAGGTCAGGAAATGCATCTCTGCCGGTGCACCGCCGTCGGCCCGACAGAAGGCCGATGTCGGCGGTCCTCCGGGATAATCGCGGGCTCCCGCCGGCCACCACTGACGGACAGCGACAGGTAGCGGCTGGGGTGCGGAAATGTCGCTGCGCAACCATGCATCCACCCGTGTCACGCCCTGCTGGCGCAGCGCCGCCGTAAGCGCGAGGCTGCCGCTGCGGCGACTGGCCGCCTTCCAGAGATTTGCCGAGAAAATACCGCTCTGTGACCCCTTCTGCCAGAACAGCAGCATGCCGGATCCCGCATCCAGCGCACGCAATTCCAGGTCAGCGGTACCCCCGACGGGGATCAGGAGCGGGACCATGCCCAGCAAAGCCAGGGGGCGCCCCGGCCAGCCCGGCGGCAGAAAAAAGATGCCGAGCCCCAGCACCGCCGCCAGCAAGGCCCAGCTGCGACCCGTACCCGTGCTGACCCGCGCAAATGGGATCTGCAGCAGAATACGCAGCAATGCGGTCACTGCGTCCATTTCCAGCGCCACCAGATGAAAGAGCAGGCGGCTGAGCAGTTCCAGATCCAGCAGTGCCAAAAAAGCGCCTAGCAAGGCCAGGGGCACTGCAAGCATCTCGACCAGCGGGATCACCAACACGTTTGCAATCGGGGAAATCAGGGAAACTTGTCCGAAGAGTCCCGCTAGTAAAGGCATCAGGGCAATGGAAACCATCCACTGGCTGCGCAGCAACGTGCGCCAGCCGCCTTCCCCATAACCGATGGCCACCAACACGGCCACGGCGCCCAGAGAAAGCCAGAATCCCACATCCACCAGCGCGCCGGGGTTTCCGAAGGCGATGAGCAGGGCGGCCAGGGACAGCCCTTGCCAAGCATTGTTTGGGCGTCCCAGCAGATGGGCGAGTGCCGCTGCCGTGATCATCCAGGCGGCGCGCTCGCCGGGAATCTGCATGCCGGCAAAACTGGCATAGCCCCAGGCCGCCGGGATGCTACAGAGGACTCCCGCCGTCTGCGCCGGCCAGCGAGCGACCAGCCAGGGGATACGCCGCCATAGCCACTGACCGAGCCACAGGGCCAGTCCGGCGACCGCGGCCACGTGGGAACCGGAGATCACCAGCAAGTGGGCGGTGCCCGTATCCCGGTAGACCTGCCAGATCTCCGGCGGGAGCTGGTTACCGACACCAATACTCAGCGCCTGCACAAAACCTGCCGCTTCGCGGTTCAGGGCCATATTGCTGGCATGGAGCACCGCCTCACGGGCCACCGCGATGTCGTCCTGGAGATTCACGCGGGAAACCGGCAACAGCCGGGCATCCTGCAGCCGTGCCACCCCGCCCTCCCCGGCCCAAAAACGCTGCCGGGCGAGGTCCGCAAAGGGGCTGCCGGGCAGGCTGGCAAGAGATTCGCTGTGCAAGCGCAACTGCCAGCGTTGCCCGACTACGGGGACTTCCGGAAGATTGCCGTGAACGAGAATGGTGTCAGGCCGGGCGCCCGCACCTGCCCCTGCCGACCAGTGCTCGGGCGCCACCAGAAAGCGATATTCCCGGCCCCCCGATTGGGGTATGGAAACGATGCGCCCCCGGACACTGAAGTCCTGCCCCACCGGCCACTGCACGGCGAGGCGCAGATCGGCCTGCCAGACGCCCCAGGCAAAGGCCCCCGCGGCGACGGTCAGCAGCAGCGCAGGCCGCCATTTCCAAACCAGGAGCAGTCCGGGAAGCGCTACGGCAAGCGGAATCCACAAAGCAGGCAGTTGCTGGAAGCTGTGAAAAAACCCCAGCCCCAGCCCTATCGCGATAACCAAAAGCGGTAAGGACGGCCAGGATTTGGCCCAGGGCAGCGGCTTGGCTACACTAGCCCCCTTACGAACCAGGAAATATCGCATTGCGCCTACCTGCATTCTGTCGCCTTCCCACCCGCGAGGACATCCTCAGCAAACGACCGCTGGGGCGCTTTACCCATTACCTGGCCCGCCCGGTACTCTGGCATCCCCATCGCCACAACGTCGCCCGTGCCGCCGCGATCGGCACTTTTATCGGCAGCCTGCCCTTTTTTGGCCATGTTCTGAGCATCCTGCTCATCAGTCTCTGGCGTCGCGCCTATATCCCCGTCGGCGTCGTCATGCCTTTCATCGTGACGGGACCCTTTACCATCGTGCCCTTTTTCTTCGCATCCTATGAACTGGGGTTCTGGCTGCTCACCCAGTTGGGGCTGGCCCCGCCCATCACCATTCATTATGCGGATATCCACGCCATGGTCCATGGACAGATCAGCGTAATGGCCATGGGAGACCGCCTCTGGCATGCCTACCTCCTCACCTGGCTGGGCAGCATCATTCTTGGCGGGGCGCTTGCCCTGGCACTGTACTTTGGAGTACTCGGTGGCTGGCGAATCTGGATACTGTGGCGGCTGCGGCGCCGTCGCCTGCAGCGCAGCCGGTTTTAGTGCATAGCGTCCAGGGGCTGCAGGACACCATCCTGCAGCCGGAGTACGTGCTCCATGTGTGCCGCCAGCGCCGGCTCATGGGTGACGATAACCAGTGCGGTACCCAGTTCCTGATTGAGGTCGAGCATCAGTTGGTGGACACTCTCCGCCGACTCGCTGTCGAGATTGCCGGTGGGTTCGTCGGCGAGAAGCAGTGCCGGGCGGGTAACCAGCGCACGCGCCAGCGCCACCCTTTGCCGTTCGCCGCCGGAGAGCATGCCCGGTTTGTGACCCAGACGTTCACCCAGCCCGACGCGGGTCAGGATTTCCTTGCCCCAGGGTTCTACGGAGCGACGCGGCACCCGGCGTATCAGGAGCGGGAGCAGGACATTCTCCAGTGCCGTGAACTCGGGCAGCAAACGATGTAACTGATAGACGAAACCGACACTCTGATTACGCAAACGGCTGCGCGCCGATTCGCTGAGTTTGTAGACCTCCTGACCGAGGATCCGTACCCCACCCCCGGACGGGCGCTCCAGGCCACCCATGAGGTGCATCAGTGTGCTCTTGCCCTGCCCGGAGGCGCCGACAATCGCCAAGCGTTCGCCACGGTGCACCTGCAGATTGATGTCACGGATGACCTCCAGACGCTCGCGGCCAATGGCGAAGCTCTGCCGCAGATGCTCGACGGAAAGAATGATCTGCTCACTCATAACGCAACGCCTCCGCAGGAGCGACGCGAGAGGCGCGCCAGGAGGGATACAACGTCGCTATCCAGCTCATGATGAGCGCGGCAATGGCCACATGGATCACGTCCCAGGGCTCCAGCTTGGAGGGCAGCTGGCTGATGGAATAAACCTCCGGCGAGATAAACTGGACGTGAAACAACTGCTCGATGGCCGGTACCAGGGTCGGAATATTCCACGCCAGCAACACCCCGAAGAAGACACCGAGGAGCGTGCCAAAGAGTCCGATGATCCCGCCCTGAACCATAAAAATCAGCATGATACTGCGTGGCGTCACGCCGATGGTACGGAGAATGGCGATATCCGTTTCCTTATCGGTGACCACCATCACCAGTGTCGCCACGATGTTGAAGGCGGCGACGGCAATGATCAGCGACAGGATCACAAACATCACCAGTTTCTCCATGCTCAGGGCCTTGAAGAAGTTCTCGTGGGTCTGAGTCCAGTCCTGGATATAAAAAGCGGCGCCAAGCTGCTGTTGCAGATGGGCGGCGAAGGCCGGGGCAGCAAAGGGGTCTTTGATCTGCATGCGCAGGCCCGTCACGCCCTGGTTCAACCCGTAGAGCCGCTGCGCATCGCCCAGATTGATATAGGCCATGCCGCTGTCGTAGGCGTAAATGCCGACGGAAAAGAGCCCCACCACCGTGAACTGGCGCAGGGCGGGGGTTACCCCCAGTGGGGTCACGCCCCCCTGCGGCGAAATCAGGGTGATCTTGTCCCCTACGGTCACGCCCAGTTGCCGCGCGAGGGCTCGTCCGAGGACGATACTCCAGGGGTGAGTCTGCAGGGACTGCAACTCACCCATTTTCATGTCCTGGTTGAGCTTGTTGACGCGGTTCTCCAACGCCGGGTCGATGCCTTCGATCACCGCGCCACTGACCAGCCCGTCGTGGGAGAGCATGGCCTGCGCCTGCACATAGGGCGCCACTCCGGTCACATCGGGAACCGTCGAAAGGCGCTTCACCGCCGTTGGCCAGTCCAGTACCGGCACCCCGTTGCCCTGAATGATGACATCGGAGGTCACCGCCAGAATCCGCGAACGCAGGGTATGGTCGAAACCATTCATCACCGCCATGACCGCGATAAGCGCGGCCACCCCGATGACCATGCCCATGATCGCCGTGCCGGTGATGAAGGAAATGAAGTGATTGCGGCGCTTGGCGCGGGTGTAACGCAGCCCGATCCAAAGCTCATAAAACCTCATGACTGTTCCGGCCGCAGATGGGGGAAGAGAATCACCTCGCGAATGCTGGGCTGGTCGGCAAGCAACATGACCAGGCGGTCGATGCCCAGCCCCACCCCTGCGGTCGGCGGCATGCCATATTCCAGGGCGCGGATATAGTCGGCGTCGAAGAACATCGCCTCCTCGTCCCCGGCATCCTTGGCCTCGACCTGCGCCCGGAAGCGGGCGGCCTGGTCTTCGGGGTCGTTCAACTCGGAAAAGCCGTTGGCCAGCTCGCGGCCGGCGATCATCAGCTCGAAACGATCCGTGACCTCGGGGTCGAGATCATTCCGGCGCGCTAGCGGGCTGACTTCCAGGGGATACTCGGTGATGAAGGTGGGCTGCTGGAGCTGGCCTTCCACCGTCTTCTCGAAGATTTCGATGAGGCGTTTGCCCCAGCCCCAGGCGGGCTGACAGGGCAGGTGCAACTGCGCGAGTTTGGCAGCCAGCACTGCGGGGTCCCGCAGATCCGCATCCGCCAGATCGGGGTTATGGGCACGCACCGATTCCGTCACCGTCAAGCGGTGGAAGGGTTTGCCGAGGTCGATTTCCAGCCCTTGATAGCTGATCGCCGTAGTGCCCAGGGCCGCTTGTGCCGCGGCGCGGATCAGCGTCTCGGTGAGGTCCATGGCGCGCACGTGGTCGGCGTAGGCCTCGTACCATTCGAGCATGGTGAACTCGGGGTTATGGCGGGTGGAAATACCTTCGTTGCGGAAGTTGCGGTTGATCTCGAAGACCTGCTCAATGCCGCCCACCACCAGCCGCTTGAGGTACAGCTCCGGGGCGATACGCAGGTAAAGGGTCATGTCGAGGGCATGGTGGTGGGTGACAAAGGGCCGCGCCGTGGCACCACCGGGGACCGGCTGCATCATGGGCGTCTCCGCTTCATAAAAGCCGCGCTGGCGCAGGCCATCGCGCAGGGCCGCCACCGTTTCCGCACGAATCTGGAAGGTGCGGCGGGTGGCCTCGGTGACGATCAGATCGACATAGCGCTGGCGGAAGCGGGTTTCCGGGTCGGCGAGCCCGTGCCATTTTTCCGGCAGCGGACGCAGGGCCTTGCTCAGCAGTTGCAGGCTATGCACCTTCAGGGACAATTCACCGGTCTTGGTACGGAACAGGATGCCATCCACACCGATGATGTCGCCCAAATCCAGGCCCTTGAAGCGCGCGTAGACCTCTTCGCCCAGGTTATCGCGACTGACAAAGAGTTGAATACGCCCGGACTGATCCTGAATGTCGGCGAAACTGGCCTTGCCCATCACCCGGCGGCTCATCAGCCGCCCGCCGAGCCGCGCCTCGATGGGCTCCTGCTCCAGCGCCGTGGCGTCCATATCGCCATAACGCTCCTGCAGGTCGCCCGCCAGGGCATCGCGGCGGAAGCCGTTGGGATAGGCATGGCCTTCGCTGCGCCAGTGTCCCAGCTTGTCGCGCCGCACCTGCATCTGGTCATTGAGTTCCTGATCCACCATCCCGTCCCCTTCCTGCGAAATACCGAGTGACTACCGCTTACAATCCAGCCTTCAACGCCGCTTCAATGAACATATCCAGCGCCCCATCGAGCACCTTCTGGGTATCGCCCACTTCGACCCCGGTGCGCAGGTCTTTGATCCGCGACTGGTCCAGCACATAGGAGCGAATCTGATGCCCCCAGCCGATATCGCTTTTGCTGTCTTCCAGCGCCTGCTTCTCGACGGCGCGTTTCTGCATCTCCATCTCATAGAGTTTGGAGCGCAACATGCGCATGGCCTCGGCCCGGTTCTTGTGCTGCGAGCGGTCGGTCTGACAGGCCACGACAATGCCCGAGGGCACATGGGTGATACGAATGGCCGAGTCGGTCTTGTTGATGTGCTGACCACCCGCTCCGCTGGCCCGGTAGGTGTCCACCTTGAGGTCCGCCGGATTGATATCCACCTCGAAACTATCGTCAATTTCGGGATAAACAAAGACGCTGGCGAAGCTGGTATGACGGCGATTGCCGGAGTCGAAAGGCGATTTGCGCACCAGGCGATGGACGCCGGTTTCGGTACGCAGCCAGCCGAAGGCGTGGTCACCGCGCACGTGGATGCTGGCCGACTTGATGCCCGCCACTTCCCCCTCGGAGACCTCCACCAGTTCCGCCGCAAAGCCATGGGACTCGGCCCAGTGCAGATACATGCGCAGAATCATTTCCGCCCAGTCCTGCGCCTCGGTGCCGCCCGCGCCGGCCTGAATATCCACAAAGCAGTTTGCCGCATCCTGCGCGCCGGAGAACATGCGCTGAAATTCCAGCTTCTCGACCATGGCCAGCGCGGTGTCGAGATCCGCATCGACAGCGGCGAGGAGTTCTTCGTCCTGCTCGCTCAGGGCCAATTCCAGCATCTCGCCGCCATCGGCGAGACTCGTGGTGAGTTTGTCCATGGGCGTGATGATGGCTTCCAGAGCAGACCGTTCGCGACCCAGCTCCTGGGCCTTTTCGGCGTTGTTCCAGATGGTCGGGTCTTCCAGCTCCCGTTGAACTTCTTCTAGGCGAGCGCGCTTTTCTTCGAGGTCAAAGATACCCCCTCAGGCCCGCGACGCGGACCTGGAGATCTTCGTGCAGCGCACGCATCTCATTCACTTCTCTCATGATTCTTCCTTTTCCATCCGGCTGCGTCAGGGCCATACCCGCCCACACCCGGTTGCCCTGCACGCAAAGGCCGTAATTATGCGCAGTTTCGGCGCTGATCTCCAGCAGTGTTTTCCGCAGGCGGGATTCCAAATTGGAATTATTGGCTAAACCGGCTGGTCGCCGACCAGCGCCACATGCCGAATCCGCAATTGCAGGGTAGTCGTATCCCGGAATGTATTCACATCCAGCTCGTAAGCCATGAGTACCGTCTGCCCGACTTCGACCGGGCAGACGCCATTTTCCACGGCGCCGAACCAGATGGCGTCGTAGCCCGTCGCATCTATGTTCACGACCAGTTTCAGATGCCTGCCGTCGCCTACCGGGCGGACCTGTTCAATCCGGCCGTGGCTTCTGAAAACTGGGTGCTCCCATTGGCGACCAAAGGGTTCCAGGGCCGCCAGTTCTTCCACAACGGCGAAGCTGGGAGCCACCTCCAGGGGACCATCGGTGACAATCTCCGGACCGGCCCTCTGGTCACGCAATGCGCTTGCGGCGATAGAGGCCCACGCTTCCGCAAAGCGCCGCAGACCATCGCGCTTCAAGGTCACCCCGCCGGCGCCGGCATGGCCACCCCAGGCGATGAAATCATCGGGATAACGGCCGGCCATCTCCGCCAGGGCATCCCGCACATGAAAGCCATGCACGGTTCTCAGCGAGGCGGTGATATGTTCGCCCTCGGCCTTGGGCGAGAAATAAGCGACGGGTCTGCCAAAGGACTCCGCCAGTCGCGCCGCACAAATGCCGTGGACACCCGCGTGGCCTTCGGGATCAAAGATCGTAATCGCCGCCGCGCCATCCCGAACCTGCTGTGCCGCCTGTTTTGCGCTTCGTTGCAGCATGTTCGACTGGACCGCCTTACGTTCGGTGTTGTGCTCCACAAAATGCAGCGCCAGTCCTTCCGCCACCGGGACGCTATCACTCATGAGCAGATCCACACTGCCCAGCGCCGAATCCAGGCGTCCGCGGGCGTTGATGACGGGCGCAAAACTGAATGCCAGGGTAGCGGCGGTAATGGGGCCTTTGCAGTTCGTGGCGACATACAGTGCCTGCCAGGCGGGCCGCGCCGCCGGCGCGTTCATGATCGCCAGTCCGCGGGCGATAATCGCCTTGTTATTGGTGGATCGCGCCAGATTGACGCAATCGGCCATGGTTCCCAGGGCAACCAGGTCCAAAAGACCGCCGAGTTTTGGCGCACTGACGGGAAGATGGCCGTCCTGAATCAATCGCTGGCGAACCGCGCAGCACAGCAGCCATGCCACCTGTACGCCCGCGATGTAAGGATCGGGAAACGCCGAATCCTCGCGCACCGGGTTTACGCAAGCCACGGCTGCAGGGGGCGGCCCATCCGCGGGCACACCGTGATGATCCGTGACGATGACGGTAAAACCATGATCCCGCAGCCGGGCGATCCGTTCGTGATCCGTGCTCCCCTGATCCGCGGTAATGATCAAAGCGGGGTGGGGGGCCTCCGCGATGATGCGGTCCGTCAGGGTTTCGGTGACGCCGTAACCATCGCGCAGACGATGTCCGATATAGCTGTGAATCCGCGCTTCCGGGACGCCGAAATAATCCCGGAACGCAAACTTCAGCACCGCGTGGGCCGAAGCGCCATCCGCATCGAAGTCGGAAATCAGGAGGATGGGCAACCCTTGTTTTATGGCGGAGACAACGCATTCAGAAGCGATATCGATATCGGGGAGCAGGTCGGGCGGGGTGAGGCCACTCAACTGCAGATTCAGCAAAGCCGGCAGCTTCGCCACATCCGCATCACTCAATCTGCCGGCAATGATCCGGGCCTGGAGCGGGGTATATCCGAGTTCCAAAGCCGCGCGCAATATCGCCGCTGCCATAGGACGATCGACAACACGAACGGCTTCCGCAGCCATCTACCAGACTCCCGGCAGCGCATGGCCGGGCCGAGCCGGTCTGCGCCAGAAGCGCCAGCGATCCGCACGACGAAGCGTAAGGCGCTCTATACCGCCGCTGGCGAGCACACCCGTCAAGCACTCCAGGCGCCCGTCACTCCGCCACAGGGATCGCAGGGCCGGGACCAGCGCCGCAAAGGATTTCGCCGTATCCGGGTAGAGCCAGGCCCCGGACCAGACCCAGAGCAGATCATCGGGCAGTTCCGTCGCGGCCTGCAACACTTTGGAATAGGATAGCGGCAGGCCGAGCCAGCGGGCCGCAGCCTGCAGATAGTCGGCCTCCGCCGCCACGATCTTCCACTTCGGAATGGGCCGCACAGAAGGCAATCGCCCCTCCCCCCAGGCCCAGAACAGACACCAGGAGTCCTGCCCGCTGGCATCGATATCCTGATTGACGGGATGGGCGGCGAGGAGCATCTGCAACTCATTGAGGAAGGCATTCCAGCGCCGGGCATCGGCACCAGTGACTTGCAAGGCCAGGGGCTCGCGGCCCCAGACTCGTTCGGGATCGGGGCAGTGCAGGTCGGGCGTAGCGGTGGCCAGCGCATACCAGCGCCTGGCACCGCGCCGCAGAGTCCAGGGCGCATCCGCCATATGCGCCACCGCCGCCGCGAAGAGCGCCTCTGCCGAGTCCTCAACCAGACCCGGCAGAGGCTGTAACACCGCCCGCCCCGCCTGACCGCGAAACGTCACCGGCTCCAGGGCGATGACCCAGTGCCCTGCGGTCGCTATACCCTCGGACTCCGCAAGCAATGCCGCGGCGGGCAACAAGCCCCCGAAACCCAGCAAATGCCCCGCCACCTCCAGAGAGGAGCCAGCCGTCAACCGCTCCGCCCGCCCACGCCCCCAGTAACGCGGCAACACCGCGCCCAGGTCATCCTCCGGCACGCCGCGCAATCCCGACAGCCAGAGGCAGAGATCCGCCATCAGCGATCCAGGATGGCGCGCTGCACAGCCTCCAGACTGGCGTCCACGGTGAACACTTCGCCACCCTGAGCGATGGCGGTATCGGGATCTTTGAGGCCATGCCCAGTGAGGGTACAGACTACCGTCGCACCCCCTTCCATCTTTCCGGCACGGGCCGCAGCCACCACCCCCGCCACCGAAGTCGCCGAGGCCGGTTCGCAGAAAACGCCCTCATATTGCGCCAGCCAGCGCTGCGCCTCCAGAATCTCGGCATCGCTATGCCCGCCAAACCAACCGCCGCTTTCCGCCTGCACCCGATGCGCCTGATCCCAGGACATGGGGTGGCCGATACGGATGGCCGTGGCGATGGTCTCGGGGTCCTTCACATAGTGGCCGACGATGAAGGGGGCACTGCCTGCTGCCTGAAAACCCAGCATCTTCGGTCGTTTTCCCACCTTACCGTGACCGTAGCTACAGGTGCCATTACAGAACTTGCAGCAGGCGGTCAAAGACTGGGACTTGTCGGTCCGCCCGTCGGTGGCTTCACAATAACCCATCCAGTGGGCGGTGATATTGCCGGCATTACCCACCGGCAGGGCGTGATAATCGGGCGCTTCACCCAATGCTTCGATGATCTCGAAGGCCGCCGTCTTCTGACCCTGCAAGCGGTAAGGGTTAACCGAATTCACCAGGGTGATCGGCGCATTGGCCGCCACTTCCTGGACGATCTGCATGCCCGCATCGAAGTTACCACGAATCTGCAACACCATGGCACCATGCATCATCGCCTGAGAGAGCTTGCCGAGGGCAATCTTGCCTTCCGGGATCACTACGAAGGCGCGCATTCCAGCCCGCGCCGCATAGGCCGCCGCTGCCGCCGAAGTGTTGCCGGTGGAGGCGCAGATCACCATTTCGCTGCCGTCTTCCTTGGCCTTGGTCACCGCCATGGCCATACCACGGTCCTTGAAGGAGCCGGTGGGATTCAGGCCCTCGAATTTGAGGAAAAGGCGGATGTCGAGGCCAAGCTGGCGGGGCAGATTGATGCATTCGATCAGCGGCGTATTGCCCTCACCCAAGCTCACCGCCGGAGTCTCGGGAGCCAGGGGCAGAAAGGCGCGGTAATGGTCGATAATGCCGGTATAACGGGTCATGAAGTTATCCTGATTTAAGATGAAATGCCAAAATTCGGTGTAGCTGCCGGATCACCCTTCCGCCAAACTCTCGACGCGCAGGCGCAGTATGGGCTGAACGACCACTGGCAGGGCTTCCATGCGGGCGATGGCCTGCTCCAGGTCACCCTCCCGGCAGCGGTGCAGCAGCAGGACGATGGGCACACTGTCTGCCTCCGGCGTCTCTTTCTGCACCAGCGCTTCGATGGAAATCTCATATTCCGCCAACATCGTCGCCACCTGTGCCAGCACACCGGCACGGTTATGGGCGTGGATGCGCAGATAGTAAGCGCTCTCCACCTCGGCCATGGGCAGCAGCGGCAAGGCACTCATGGCATCGGGCTGGAAGGCGAGATGGGGCACCCGGTTGCTGGGATCGGCGGTCATGGTCCGCGCCACATCCACCAAATCTGCCACCACGGCGCTGGCTGTTGGATCGCCGCCCGCACCGCGTCCATAATAAAGGCTCTGCCCCGCCGCATCGCTCTCCACCAGAATCGCGTTGAAGGGTCCCTCCACATTGGCCAGCAGATGGCTATGGGGAATCAGGGTCGGATGTACCCGCAACTCGACGCCATCCGCGCGGCGCCGCGCAATACCCAGCAACTTGATGCGATAGCCCAGATCGGCGGCATAGGCCACATCGGTCCGTTCCAGCGCACGGATGCCTTCCACATGACAATGGGCGAAATCCACCGGAATACCGAAAGCAATGGACGCCATCAAGGTAATCTTGTGCGCGGCATCGCCGCCATCCACATCCAGCCCCGGATCGGCCTCGGCATAACCCAGCCGCTGCGCCTCAGCCAGGGCCTGCTGAAAATCCCAGCCCGCGTGGAACATCTGGGAGAGGATGTAGTTGCTGGTGCCGTTGATAATGCCCGCCAGCCACTGAATCCGGTTGCCCGCCAGCCCCTCGCGGATCGCCTTGATGATGGGAATGGCACCCGCCACCGCCGCCTCGAAGGCAACCATCACCCCCCGCGCCTGCGCCGCCGCGAAAATCTCGTTGCCATGCTCGGCCAGCAGGGCCTTGTTGGCGGTCACCACATGTTTACCCGCCGCGATAGCCGCCAGCAGCAGGCTCAGGGCAGGTTCCTGCCCACCCATCACTTCGACGATCACATCCACTTCGGGATCACGTACCACCGCCCAGGGATCGCTGCTGATCCGCGCATCCAGCCCCAATCCTTCCAAACGCGCCGGATTACGCACCGCCGCATGGACCACCCGTAGCTCCCGCCCGACCCGACGGGTGATTTCTTCGGCATTGCGCTCCAGCACCCGCACCGTTCCCTGGCCGACAGTGCCCATGCCAAGAATACCGATCCGTACCGGGGCCATATCCTCCGCCATTACAGATCCTCACGAAACAGGTGTTTAATGCCGCGGATAGCCTGACGGGTACGGTGCTCATTCTCCACCAGCCCGAACCGCACATATTCGTCGCCCAGGTCACCGAAACCGATCCCCGGACTTACCGCCACCTTGGCGCGGTCCAGTACCAGCTTGGAGAATTCCAGCGAGCCCATCCTGCGCAGCGATTCGGGAATCCGCGCCCAGACGAACATGGTCGCCTTGGGCTTGTCGACTGCCCAGCCCGCCGCGTCCAGCCCCTCGCAGAGCACGTCGCGGCGCTGCTCGTACATCAGGCGGATATCTTCCACGCAATCCTGCGGCCCTTCCAACGCGGTGATGGCCGCCACCTGAATGGGGGTAAAGGTGCCGTAATCCAGATAACTCTTCATCCGCGCCAAGGCGCCCACCAGCTTCGGGTTTCCCACCGCAAAGCCCACCCGCCAGCCGGGCATGTTGTAGCTCTTGGAAAGGGTGAAGAACTCGACGCCCACGTCCTTGGCCCCTGGCACCTGCAAAAAGCTCGGCGCTTTATAGCCATCAAAGACGATATCCGCATAGGCCAGATCATGCACCACCCAAATACGGTGTTCCTTGGCAAACGCCACGATCCGCGCGAAAAAGTCCAGATCCACGACCGCCGCCGTCGGATTGTGGGGGAAGTTGATCACCAGCATCTTCGGCTTCGGCCACGCCGCCCTGACCGCTTTTTCCAGTTCTTCGAAAAAATCCACCCCCGGTAGCATCGGCACATGGCGCACATCGGCGCCCGCTATCACGAAACCGTAGGGGTGGATGGGATAAGTCGGGCTGGGCACCAGCACCGTATCGCCGGGGCCCACGGTCGCCAGTGCCAGGTGGGCGATGCCCTCCTTGGAACCGATGGTGACGATGGCCTCGGACTCGGGATCGAGCTGCACACCGTAACGGCGCTCATACCAGGTCGTAATGGCGCGGCGCAGGCGGGGAATGCCGCGCGACACGCTGTAGCGATGGGTGTCACCCCGTTGTGCCGTTTCACAGAGCTTATCGACGATGTACTGCGGCGTGGGCTGGTCGGGGTTCCCCATACCAAAGTCGATGATATCCTCGCCCCGCTTGCGGGCCTGATTCTTGAGGTCCGTAACGATGTTAAACACGTAGGGGGGCAGACGACGGATACGTTCAAAGTCACTGTTCATGTGGCGTGGGCCTTCAGGGTTGTAGCGAATGCCGAAACCGATGAACAATAGAGAGGCGGCGCGGGCCTGTCAATCCGCGCAGGGGAAGAATCTCATGAAATTACATCTGCAGCGCGACACCCATCGCAATGTCATCCATGCCTACGGGCCGCAGGGCATCGTCATTCACGGCGAAAATTACGGACAGGGGCTGCTGGTCGGCGCCGAGTGGCTGCACAGTCCCTGGGGGCCGGAACATGCCGACGCCCTTGAACTCTCGCACTTTGACGAGGTCGTGACACGCCGGCCCGATATCATGCTGCTGGGCACCGGCAAGCATCAGCATTTTCCGCTGGAGTTGCTGCGCGCCCTGCGCACCGCCGGACTGGCGGTGGAGGTGATGGACACCAGCGCCGCCTGCCGCACCTACAACATCCTGCTGGCCGAAGATCGCATGGTCATCGCTGCGCTGTTGCCGCCCGTGGCCTGAAATCTGCGGAATCGGCCAGGCGTCAACCGAACAGGCCCTCGGGTGCCAACCCTTCCGCTTCGATGCGCTGGCGCAACACCAGCAGCGCCTCCACCTGAATCTGGCGCACCCGCTCCCGGGTAATGCCGAGGCGGGAGCCCACCTCTTCCAACGTCGCCCCGTCCGTACCGTCCAGCCCGAAGCGCCAGAGCAGCACGAGGCGATGTTTTTCGGCCATGGTCGCAATCCAATGGTGCACCTGTCGGGAAAGACTCTGGTTCTCCAGCCGCTGTTCCACGCCTACTGCGTTGGTGTCTGCCACCAGGTCGGCCAGGGAACGATCCGACCCCCTGCCGTAGGGCATATCCAGGCTTGTCACCCGGCCATCCATTTCCAGGCAATCGCGGACCGCGTCGACGGAACGATCCAAAGCTTCTGCCACCTCTTCCGGCGTCGGGTCCCGCTGCAGAGTTTGTGCAAGACAGCGGGTGACGCGCAGCACCGCGCTGAGTTCCTTCATCACGTGAATGGGCAGGCGGATGGTGCGAGTCTGATTCATCAGCGCCCGCTCGATATTCTGACGAATCCACCAGGTCGCATAGGTAGAGAAGCGAAAGCCGCGTTCCGGATCAAATTTCTCCACCGCACGGATCAGCCCGAGGTTGCCCTCTTCGATCAGGTCCAGAAGTGGCAAGCCCCGGTTGAGGTAGTGTCGCGCCACTTTTACTACCAGGCGGAGATTGCTCTCTATCATGGTGCAACGCGCAGCCTGATCGCCAGCCTGCACCAGGCGCCCCAGGGTCACTTCCTGCTCCGCTGTCAGCAGCGGGCTGTGTCCGATCTCCCGAAGATAACAGCGGGTGGCATCCCAGTCGGGCGTCTCGCCGAAATCTTCCGCTCCATCGATCTTTTCCGGAGCATCCTCGTCCTGTTCCGATATCGGGGATGCATCTGGACCCCCCCCGTCCTCATCCTCGTCTCCGATTGCGTTTATCATCCGCACACTCTCCTGAGGCCACAGAAACGGTACCCGCTAGCAAGGGGACAAAATGGCAACTGCCCAGCGCGATCACCCGCGCAGCGTTACCATCCCAATGACTGACCTGCAAATGCTGCCCCCCTCCCTCCTCCACCGGCATTACCAGACTGCCTCCGGCGCACAACTGGCGGTAAAGGGGCGCCAGTGCGCAGGGCACGGCAGCGGTAATGACAATTGCGTCAAAGGGGGCTTTTTCCGGCCAGCCGCCGCTGCCATCGCCATGCTGCAGATGCACCTGGCGATAGCCCAGCCTGCCCAGCAATGCGGTCGCCCTTTCTTGCAGCGGGCCGATACGCTCGATACTGAAGACCTCCGCCCCTAGCTCCGCCAGCACGGCGGTCTGGTAAGCAGACCCTGTACCGATCTCCAGCACTCGCCGGGGGACCTCCTCCCGCTCCTCCAGAATCGCTTCCATCATCCGCGCCACCATCCAGGGCTGGGAGATGGTCTGCCCGTAACCAATGGGCAGCGATACCGGCTCATAGGCCCGTCCCGCCAGCGCCTGGGCGACAAAGCGATGACGCGGAACCCGGTTCATCGCGTCCAGCACCCGCTCATCACGGATGCCGTCCGCGCGCAGACGGAGCACCATTCTTCCCCGCGTGCGCGGGGAAATCATGCCGACTTCACGACTCAGGGCTAGCAACGAAGCAGCCATTGACTCAAGCCCTCCAGAAAATTGTAACGGGTCATATCCAGGTCCAGCGGGGTAATGGAAACATAACCGCGACGCACTGCGTCAAAGTCGGTACCGGGACCGGCGTCTGCTTCACGCCCGGAAGGGCCAATCCAGTAAACGGGATCGCCGCGGGGATCCGCCGCCGGTATCACCATGTCGCTCTTGTGGCGACGCCCCAGGCGCGTCACTTCAAATCCACGGATTTCATCGTAGGGCAAATCCGGCACGTTCACATTGAGGATGGTATCGGCAGGCAGCGCGTGACTCAGCACCCCGGTCACCAGTTTGGCGGCGACCCGCGCCGCAGTCGAAAAGTGGGTGCAATCGCGCCCGGCCAAGGAAACCGCCATGGCGGGCAGCCCCAGGAAACGCCCCTCGGTGGCTGCGGCCACGGTGCCTGAGTAGAGCACATCGTCCCCCATGTTGGCTCCCCGGTTGATGCCCGAGATTACCATATCCGGTGTTTCCGCGAAAATTCCGGTGACTGCGAGGTGAACGCAGTCGGTAGGCGTACCGCCGATCAGATAGTGAAATCCGTTGAGCCCGGTGCGCATCCGCAGAGGCCGGTCCAGGGTGAGGGAGTTGCTGGCGCCGCTCCGGTCCTGCTCCGGCGCCAGTACTTCCAGATCGCCCAAAGGCTTTATCGCTTCCGCAAGTGCCGCCAGTCCCGGTGCCAGATAACCATCGTCGTTACTAATCAAGAAACGCGGCATCAGGTCTCCAAAAGGCAGGCAGTGACTACTTTGGCGTCCATAGTAAGCTACGAAACGCCTCCGGGTCTATCCTCCTCCGCGCACGCACCACTCCCCGCAGACTAATGCGCCGCGCGCGCTGACGCCGCTGGCGCCGGGTTTTCATTCTGCACCTGCTGAATCTGCCGCTGCAGCAGCAATACCCGCAACTGCGCCGCATCCATCACCTGTTTCAGGCCGTTTACCCGCTCCAGGTAGCGCGCATAATTGCGCTCGTTTCCGGTGCGGATGGCCTTGCCCTGCTCATAGTCTTTTGTCGCCTGAATCAGGGTCAGCCGCGCCGCGAGCAATTCCCCCTGCAGACGCTTCAATGCCGGGTTCGCCGCAGGCCGGGCGGCGGGCGTGGGCACGGCGGGTTCCGGCGTCGAAGTGGCACCGGCGACCACCGACCCAGGCATCGGCGTACTGGCCGAAACCTGTGGCGCCCCGGAAATCTGTTCGACGCCTTTGGCACCCGGCGGCGGAGTTTCACCGTAGCTGACTACGCCACCGCCACCCACCCAGCGATAAATGGTTGATGCATCCACGGAAGTGCTGATCAGAAAGGCCGACAGGAAAATACACGCTCCCGCCGTTGCTAAATGCTTTGATTCACCTTTACCGGACGTAAAAGGGGATTCCCTGTACTTCATCAGCCTGTTCTCCTGACCAGCGCGGCATTTCCGTATATGGTCGCCAAGCCCCGTATTGTCAAGGTGGCATAAAAAAAGCCCCGCCTAAAGCACGGGGCTGATGATACCGGGGGAAAGACCGCAACGGCAGGGAGTACCCGGTCTCAGAGACTGTAGTACATCTGGAACTCCACCGGATGGGTGGTCACGCGCAGGGTCTGCACTTCGGCCCATTTCACGTCCAGATATCCTTCCAGCCAGCTCTCGGAGAACACCCCACCCTTCATGAGGAAGTCATGGTCGGCTTCCAGGGCACGCAGGGCTTCTTCCAGAGAGGCGGCCACACCGGGGATATTGGCCTGTTCCTCGGCGGGCAGGTCGTAAAGATTCTTGTCCATGGCGTCGCCGGGATGGATTTTGTTCTGGATACCGTCCAGACCCGCCATCAACATGGCAGAGAATGCCAGGTAGGGGTTGGCGGTAGAGTCCGGGAAACGCACTTCGATGCGCCGTGCCTTGGGACTGTTGACGTAGGGAATGCGGATGGATGCCGAACGGTTCTTGGCGGAGTAGGCGAGTAGCACCGGGGCCTCGAAATGAGGTACCAGACGCTTGTAGCTGTTGGTACTGGGGTTGGTCAACGCATTGACCGCCTTCGCGTGTTTAATGATGCCGCCGATGTAATACAGCGCGATTTCCGACAATCCGCCGTACAGATCTCCCGCGAAGATGTTCTTGCCGTCCTTGCCGAGGGACTGGTGGACGTGCATGCCGCTGCCGTTGTCACCGACGACGGGCTTGGGCATGAAGGTGGCCGTCTGGCCGTAGGCCGCCGCCACGTTGTGGACGACATACTTGAGGATCTGCACCTCATCCGCCTTGCGGGTCAGCGTATTGAAACCGACGCCGATTTCGTGCTGCCCGGCCGTGGCCACCTCATGGTGATGGACTTCCACTTTCAGACCCATCTCTTCCATGGCCAGGCACATGGCCGAGCGCAGGTCCTGAGCGGAGTCCACCGGCGGAACCGGGAAATACCCCCCCTTCACGCCGGGGCGATGGCCCATATTGCCGGATTCATATTCCTTGCCCGAATTCCAGGCGGCTTCTTCGGCGTCCACCTTGTAGGCGCAACCACTCATATCGATATTCCAGGTCACGGAATCGAACACGAAGAATTCGTTTTCGGGACCGAAGAAAGACGTGTCGGCAATACCGGTGCTCTTCAGGTAGATTTCGGCGCGCTTGGCCACGGAGCGGGGATCGCGCTCATAGCCCTGACCAGTGGCGGGCTCGATGACGTCGCAGCGGAGAAGAAGCGTGGTTTCATCCATAAAGGGGTCGAGCACCGCAGAATCCGGGTCAGGCAGAAGAATCATGTCGGACTCGTTGATGCCCTTCCAGCCGGCGATGGAGGAGCCGTCAAAAGCCTTGCCTTCGGTAAAGGTGTCTTCTTCGATGACATGCCCGGGAACGGAGACGTGCTGCTCCTTACCCTTGGTATCCGTAAAACGGAAATCAATGAACTTGATGTCTTTTTCCTGAATCAATTTGACCACATCACTGGGGCTGTAACCCATTTGCTTCTCCTCCAATCAAGAAATATGTACGACCCGAAACAAACTCTCTTAACAAAATTCATACCAGACTATAACCGGAGCAAGGGATGCATAACCCCATAGATGTTGCACCAATATCGTGCATTATTATGGTGCAACACCAAAAATCGCACCATTATGGGGCGCCGGATGACAAAAACTGCGATTCAGCCAGGCACCAGACCACGTCCACTTCCTGCAAACCCGGCACATGCCCCCGCAGGGCTTCCTGGATCTGTGTTTCCGTCTCCTGCAGGCTAGCGAATGTTGCGGATGACGGCAAGGCATAACGCAGGCAGATGACCATACCGCCCCGGAGATAATGCAGCGTCATCTGCTCTTCGGCGGGCAGATCCAGCGTTTGCAGGCGCTCGCGCACCACCGCTTCGATATCGCTACGGGGCGACAGGAGGACGCCACCTTCCGCATCATTTTCGCTGTCGATATGGATGGTGGCATCGGCGAGATCATCCACCTGCCGCAACAACGTCGTCCGTACCCGCTCGGCAATCTGGTGGCCCTCGGAAACACTCAGGGTCGGCGTCACCTGCAAATGCACCTCCGCCAGGGCCTGATGACCGATTTTGCGCGTCTTCAGCATATGCAGATCACGCACCCCTTCACAGCCGAGGATCACGTCGCGGATATGGGCCAGCGCTTCATCACCGAGGCCACGGTCGGCGAGTTCCTGCACCGCCTCCCAGCCGGTGACCAGGCCAATCCGCAACACCATGAGGGCGACGATGAGGGCGACGACCGAATCGAGATAAGGTGCCCCCAGCAAACTGCCGCCAATGCCGATAAAGACGATGACGCTGGAAATGGCATCGGTACGATGGTCCCAGGCATTGACGCGCAGCGCTGCGGAGCGGGTTCGCTGCGCCACCCGGATGGTGATCTGATAGAGGGTTTCTTTGGCGGCAATCGCGAAGGCGGCGATATACAGCGTCCAGAAATCCGGCACGCCGTAATGCCCGATAATGAGCCGCTGGACCGCCTCATACCCGATGCCCGCACCGTTGATGGCCAGCAGGGTGCCCGTCGCCAGCGCCGCCAGCGTCTCAAAACGCTCATGACCGTAGGGGTGCTCCTGGTCCGGCGGCTGGCTGCTGAAGCGCATGGCAAACACCAGCCCGAGGTCCGACAGCAGGTCGGAAAGAGAGTGAACCGCGTCGGCTACCAGCGCATCGGAATGACCCAGGATGCCCCCCGCCAGCTTGATGAAAAACAGCACCACGTTGGTGCCCGCGCCCGCCAGGGTCACCCGCATGTTCTGCCTGCCGCGCTCGGCGCGGCTGATGCTTTCCGCCACTAGCCTGGACCTTTCACGATGTCAATACCGACAACGAACCATACCTCCGGTCGCTCCATGAGCGGCAGCCGGGATATGGAGGACACAGAGATGGACAGCATGTGCGCATGTACTGTTTAATCGTCCAGACATCCACAAGGCGTTACAGGACAAGGTGAACGATGAGTACCGAAACGATTTTGCAGGAAGCACAGAAACGGGCGCAGGCGGCGGGCAAACGCCATGCCGGGGACCTCACCCCGGAAGAAGCACACACCGTGTTGGGCGATCATCCCAAGGCCATCCTCGTTGACGTGCGTTCCCACCCGGAGCTGGATTTTTCGGGCTTTGTCGAAGGTTGCTGCCATGTGCCGTGGCAACTGTATCCGGGCATGACGCCCAACCCCGATTTTGATGCAGAACTGCGCGGGAAGGCTCAGCCTGATGATCTTCTGCTCCTGCTCTGCCGCACAGGTGGCCGCTCTCTGGCCGCCGCCGAACATCTGGCCGATCTGGGCTACAGCCATTGCTACAACGTCCTTGGTGGTTTCGAGGGCAGACACGATGCCCATGGCCAGCGCGGCAAGGTAGACGGCTGGAAGGCCAGCGGCCTGCCCTGGAAGAACAAGTAGCGTATCTGCCCGGCTCATAGCGCCTGTCAAGACTGGCAGGCCGGGCAGAGCAGCGCGTTTTTACCTCCCACCGAAAGGGTCTCCAGCGCGCCGCCGCAGCTCGGGCAGTGCCCGTCTTCCCGATGGCGGGTGAGGAAGGTCTTGGGCAGCAGGTTGGTCTTCGCCTGACAGCGCACGGCGCGATCCAGCACCTTGGGGATCTGCTCCAGGAAACGCTCGCGCTCTTCTTCGCTGAGACTGGTCGCGGTGCGATCCGGCCGCAGACGGGCCTGAAAAAGGATTTCATCCGCCCAGGTACCGCCGATGCCCGGCGCGAAGGCATCGTCCAGCAGGATGTTCCGCAGGGCGCTGCGGCGACGGCTCAGGGCTTCGCGCAATATACCAAGCCCTTCCCCATGCACCATCAGTGGATCAGGGCCGAGCTTGGTCAGGAAGTCCACATCGCTGTTTTCATCCAGCATGCGCAGGCGGTTACTCAACTGGGTCCCCTGAAAACGCAGACGCTGCTGGCCGTTGATCTGAATCTCCAATGCCGCCGCTCGAGGTTCTTCCCCGCCTTCCGCATGAACAGGGCCACGTTCGAGTTCGCCGCTCAGCTCGCCACCCAACTGCAGGGCGAGGATGTCTTTACGATCCAGTTCCAGGAAAAGGTATTGACCGTAGCGATGCAGGTCGGTGATGGCCCTGCCTTTGAGTGCGGCATCTTCGATGCCGGCACCATCCGGAAGTGCCTCGCCCTTGGCATTCTGCATCTGCATGACGCCGACCCGCTTGTGCAGGATATTGCGCCGCAGCTTTTGTCTGAGCAGTTCTATTTCTGGCAACTCGGCCATGTTTTTCTCCGGAACAATGAGGTTTGAGACCCGTGATAAGCGCCCTAGTCTAACCTGTGGGCGCTGGCGCGCCAATGGCGGCAAAGGGAATCCGCCCATACAGCGCGTATGCAGCGCCCAGCGCATGCGCCCACATCTGGTCTCCGATGGAGAAGTGCCACCATTCTCCAACATGCTGCGCGAACCCCGCCTGGGTCATGACCGAGACCAGCAGCTCACGATTCCGGTGATGGAGATACTCCGGCGTTCCGGGCAGGGCAGACGCGTAAAAATTCGGGATGGCGCGGTCGGTGAAGTCATCGACAGGGCCGCCCATGGGTACATCCCGACCTTCTCCATCCACCAGTTTGCAGTCTATGGCGGCACCCGTGCTGTGCGGTGGCGGACGGCAGGGGTCCGGGTCGGGAATCCCCCAAAAGCGGTACACTTTGGGGGCGAGCAGGGTATGGATTTCGGGATCCAGACGCGCCAACGCATCCGGCCCGGCGCAGGACGCGAGCCTGGTGAGACAGCCCATCGCCTGCGCCTCGCGCCGGAAGGCATCCCAGACCATGAAGTGCTGAACCGCCAGGGGGCGATAGGCATCGAACAGCGCGATGCGCCATCCGGGGCAGCGGGCCGACAACACGGATTGCGCCCGATACAGGGCAGAAAGCACCCCGGAGCGCAGCCGCCAGGGCGACCCGGCATAAGGCGCCCCCTGTGCGAGATAAGGATGCGGGGCCACCCGTGGGAAGTCGCCTTCGGGAATCTCCTGCAGTGGCTCACCGCAGTCCCGGATGGGTATGTTCAGATAATCAGGGCGCATCGTCTTGGCCAGATGACATGGTAAAAATCGCATGACCGGCGAACCACGGTGGAACCGCTCCACAGCATTCCACCCTCTGCCCACCCGATTCGGTGAAGAGCCGTCAAGATTGTTTCACGCCTTCCACTTCGACTTTGATGTGGATGGTATTGGATAGCCCCTCCGGCAAGTACGCGGTCATACCGAAATCAGAGCGGCGGATGGTGGTAGTCGCGACAAAACCAGACAAATAGCCGCCCCAGGGTTTCGGCAAATAGGAAATTTCGCCTGCACCAATCTCACGCACCTTGAACATGACCGGCTTGGTCACACCGTGCATGGTCAGGTTGCCATACAGATTTCCAGCCTTGTCCCCGTTGGGCGCATATTTGGTGCTAACGAAGGTGATATCCGGATATTTCTTTACATCAAAAAACTCCTTGCTGCGCAGGTGCTGGTCGCGAAGCGCGAAGTTGGTATTGATACTGGCGGCAGGGATGGTGATGCGTACCCGGTCTTTTTGTGGAGTTGTATTGTTAAAGGTGTATGTTCCGGAGATTTTGTCGAAATGCCCGGTAAACTCGGTAATCCCCACATGACCGATCGTAAACAACACATTGGTATGCTGCGGATCGATGGTATAGCTCCCGTTCGGATTACCATTGAGGGGCGCGTAGTGCGCTGGCGCAGCGCTGGCGCCTCCAGCCATGCCCAGCATCAAAGTCGCGCAAACGAGAAGCCATGATTTATTTTTGTGCGAAAACATAAAATATCCTCCTGGGTTAGCCGAATAGTTTCCGGGTGATTTCTGCAACATGCCGCCCCTGGAAGCGGGCGATGGTCAATTCGTTGGCGGAGGGCTGGCGGCTGCCGTCGCCTTTGGACATGGTGCTGGCACCGTAGGGTGTACCACCACTGATCTCGTCCATATTCATCAACTCCGTGCAGCTATAGGGAACCCCAACCACCACCATGCCCTGATGAAAAAGAAAGGTATGAAAGGAAGTCAGCGTGGTTTCCTGACCGCCATGCTGGGTGGCGGTACTCACGAATACACTCCCGACTTTGCCCACCAACCTGCCTTCCTGCCAGAGGTTGCCGGTGCGGTCGAGAAAATTGCGCATCTGGCCGGTCATGTTACCGAAACGTGTCGGAGTGCCAAAAATGATGCCCTCATAATTGGCAAGGTCATCAGGGTGGGCCTCCGGGGCCGCCTGATGGGTCTTGGCATGAAGCGCAGCCAGGGTCTCTGCCGGCATAGTCTCAGGGACACGCCGGACATCCACCTGAATCCCACTCACGGAGCGGGCGCCCTCTGCTTCCGCCTCGGCCATTTGCTCTACATGCCCCCATAAACTGTGATACAGCACTAATATCCTGCTCACTCAGCGCCTCCTTATGCGTATGGATTCCAGACAAAAGCCTGTCCGTTAATAGACCTTCATCAGCTCCTTTTGTAAAGTAGGTACTGACAAGTAACCACAATCTCCAACCATCATGAAATCAATGCCGTCCCCATCCTGCATGGGATGCATACCGAGCGCCTTTTCTGCAGCCCTGACTGGCCAGCCGCCCGCGGCCGTCAACCATTGCGCCACCCCCGTGCCTATGGCAACCTTTGTGCCACATTTGGTATCCGGTTCAAGAAAAACTTATGGAAACTCCCGCCTACTCCCCCCAAGAGATCGAAGCCGCCGTGCAGCAGCGCTGGCACGATCAGCAGACCTTCAAGGCCGCTGCGACTCCCTCGGGAGACAAATTCTACGCCCTCGCCATGTTCCCCTACCCTTCGGGGCAATTGCACATGGGGCATGTGCGTAATTATAGCATCGCCGACGCGATCGCCCGCTATCAGCGGATGCTGGGGAAAGAAGTCATGCAGCCCATGGGCTGGGATGCCTTCGGTCTGCCCGCGGAGAATGCGGCCCTCAAGCATGGTTTGGCACCGGCGCAGTGGACCATGGACAACATCGCCCACATGCGCGGGCAGTTGCAGCGGCTGGGCCTCTCTTACGACTGGTCGCGGGAGTTCGCCACCTGCACGCCGGATTATTATCGCTGGGAGCAGTGGCTGTTCGTGAAGCTCTGGGAGAAGGGGCTGGTCTATCAGAAGCTGAGCACCGTCAATTGGGACCCGGTGGACCAGACCGTCCTCGCCAACGAGCAGGTGGTGGACGGCTGTGGCTGGCGTTCCGGCGCTCCGGTCGAACGCAAGGAGATCGTGCAGTACTTCCTGCGCATTACCGCCTACGCCGAAGAACTGCTGACCGGCCTCGACACCCTGGGCGAGGGCTGGCCGGAGCAGGTACTGACCATGCAGCGCAACTGGATCGGTCGCTCCGAGGGCGCTGAGATTCATTTCCCACTGGTCGCTGGTGACGGGGTCATCAAGGTCTTCACCACCCGTCCCGACACCCTGATGGGGGCGACCTATCTGGCAGTGGCGCCGGAACATCCTCTGGCGATTCAGGCGGCGGGAAACAGCGCTGAACTCGCCGCCTTCCTCGAACGCTGCCGCCATGTCGCCGTTTCCGAAGCCAGCATCGAAACCCAGGAGAAGGAGGGGCATCCCCTCGGCCTGAGCGTGCGGCATCCGCTTACCGGCGTGGAGCTACCCGTCTGGGCCGCCAATTTCGTGCTTATGGGTTATGGCGAAGGCGCAGTGATGAGTGTGCCCGCCCATGATCAGCGGGACTTTGAGTTCGCGCGCAAATATGGTCTGCCCATCCGCGCGGTGATTCAGGCCGAGGGTATTGTCACCGGCGGCGAAGCCATGACGGAGGGCTACACCGGCAGCGGCACCTTGTTCAACTCCGGGACTTTCGACGGCCTGGCCAATGAAGAGGCCAAGGGCCGTATCACCGCGGCCGTAGCCGCCAAGGGACTGGGGCGGAAGACGGTCAACTTCCGTCTGCGCGACTGGGGCATCTCCCGGCAGCGCTACTGGGGCACGCCTATCCCCATGATCCACTGCCCCCAATGTGGCGTCGTGCCGGTACCGGAGCGGGATCTGCCGGTGATCTTGCCCACCCACTACCAGCTCAAAGACCCGCGTTCGCCGCTGCTGGACGACCCCGAGTTCACCCAGGTGGACTGCCCCCAATGTGGCGCCGCAGCCCGGCGTGAAACCGACACCATGGACACCTTCGTGGAGAGCTCCTGGTATTACGCCCGTTTCGCCTGCCCCGATGCCGGGCAGATGCTCGACCAGCGCGCCGCCGGCTGGCTGCCGGTGGATCAGTATGTCGGTGGCGTGGAGCACGCGGTGCTACATCTGCTCTATGCCCGCTTCTTCAACCGCCTGCTCCGCGATGTCGGCCTGCTGCCCGCCGACGGCGCCCACGATGAGCCCTTCCGCCATCTGCTGACTCAGGGCATGGTGCTCAAAGACGGCAGCAAGATGAGCAAATCCAAGGGCAATACGGTGGACCCGCAAGGCCTGATCGACCGCTACGGGGCTGACACCGCGCGCCTCTTTATTCTCTTCGCGGCGCCGCCGGAACAGCATCTGGAGTGGTCGGACAGCGCCGTGGAAGGTGCTTACCGCTTCCTCAACCGGTTCTGGCGTCTGGTCCACGAGTATGGCGCCACGCCCCCGGCACTGCCAGCAGAACTCTCCGCCGAGGCGGTGAACCTGCGCCGCGCGGTGCATCAGTGCATCGATCGGGTCAGCCGCAATATGGACGGGCGCTATCATTTCAATGTCGCCATTGCCGCCATCATGGAACTGACCAACAGCCTGATGAAGGTCCCTGCGGATGCTCCGGCCGACCTGCGGGCGGTGCTGGGCGAAGGACTGCGCGCATTGACCCTGCTGCTGGCCCCCTTTGCGCCCCATATCGCCGAGGTGCTTTGGCAAAAGATGGGGCAAAGCGGCGTGATCAGCCATGCGCCCTGGCCCGTGGCCGATGCCGAGGCCCTGCGTTGCGATACCGTGACGCTGGTCATTCAGGTCAACGGCAAATTGCGTGAACGCATGGATTTTCCCGTTGATGCGGACCATGCCGACGTCGAGCGGGCCATACTGGCCGATCCAGCCATGCAACGTCATCTGGAGGGTAAAACCGTGCGCAAGATGATCATCGTACCCGGCCGTCTGGTCAACGTGGTGGCGGGATGAGCGGCACGTTGCCGTGGCGTCGCTGGTGGCTCGTGGCGGGGCTGGCGCTGCTGCTGGGCGGCTGCGGCTTTCATTTACAAACCGGGGCCACCATTCCGCCCAGGCTGACGGGGTTGCGCGTCGTCGGCAGCGGCCCCGCCGGAGGCAGTCTGGCCGAGGCCGTCCATCGCGAATTGCAGCGGGACGGCAACAGGGCCAAATCTGATGGCCCGCTGCTCCAGATCGACAATGCGTATATCAGCCAGCGGATCATCAGCATCAGCCCGAGCAGCGGCGTCGCCCAGGAGTTTCTCGACACCCTGCATGCCCAGTTCAGCGTGACAGGCAACGATCATAAAGTATTGCTTGAATCCCAACCTCTGCTGGTGGAGAACAGCTTTAGTTTCAACAGTGCCAGCCCACTGGCCACCAACGAACAGCAGATCACCATGCAGCGTCTGCTGATGGAGCAGGGCGCGCGACAGATTCTGCGGCGGGTGCTCAACAGCCCTGGCTTCCGCCAGCAGGTGCCCTGAAATGCGGCTGAAGCCGACGTACTGGGCTAGCCATTTACGCGGCCCTTTGGCATCCGTCTATGGCCTCTTTTCTGATGAGCCCCTGCTCCTGCAGGAGGCGGAAGACGCCCTGATGGCTGCTGCGGCACAGCATGGCTTCGCTCAGAAACAACGTCTCGCTCAGCAGGACGGCGGCATCTGGGATGCCTTGCGCGACGAGCGGGATGCGGGCTCGCTTTTCGCGGCACAGCGCGTGCTCCTGCTGCGCCTGGATAGCCCCAAAGTCCCCAAAGAGGGTAGCGCCGCCCTGCAGTACTGGCTGGCCTCGCCACCTCCCGACGCGCTGCTGGTTGTCAGCGGCCCCCGCCCTGACGCCAGCACCCAAAAAACCGCATGGTTCAAGGGCATCGAGACTCACGGCCACACGCTCCTGCTGTACCGCCCGGAGGGGCAGGACTGGCCGCGCTGGGTAGAGGAGCGTCTGCGCGCCGCCGGGATGCAGGCCGACAGCGCCGCCGTCCAGTTGCTCACCGACCTCAGCGCCGGCAACCTCGGGGCCTGCCATCAGGCCATCCAACGATTGCAGCAGGTCTATCCGGGGCAGCGCATCGATGTCATCGCCATCCGCGCGGTGCTGGCAGACAGCAGCCAGTTCACCATTTACGACCTTGCCGACGCGGTCCTGCGCGGCGAAACGGAACAGATGCTGCACATGCTCGACCGCCTGCGCAACGGCGACGGCGAACCGGCCTTGTGCCTGTGGGTCCTGCACAAGGATCTGCGCCTGCTGGCCGAATTGCGGGCTGGCGGCGTGGATGTCGATGCATTCTTCCGGCAGAACCGTATTTTTCCACCACGGCAGGGCTGGCTGCGCACCGCGGCACGGCGCCTGACCCGCTCAGGGCTACAGGCGGGCATCGAAGATTGCCTCGCCATCGATGCCCGCATCAAGGGGCAGGATCCCACGCCGGTCTGGCCCGCACTGACCGATCTCTGTCTGCGGATGTGCAGGTGACGATGGATTTATTGGTGCCTAGACTCGCGCCATGAAGTCGCCCCCTAAAGGTTTAGCACCCATGCGCCAGGCTCTGCCATTCACCGTTCTCGTTCTCGGATTTGTCAGCTTTTTCAATGATCTTGCCTCGGAGATGGTGGTCCCTCTCATCCCTGTCCTCCTGGCCACCATACTCGCTGCGGGTCCGGTGGCCCTGGGCCTGGTAGAAGGGGTGGCGGATACCGTAGCGAGCTTTCTCAAACTCTGGTCCGGCCGGCATTCTGACCTCATCGGTGGGCGGCGCAAGGGGCTGACGGTAATCGGCTACACGGTTTCCAATCTGGCGCGACCGCTCATCGCTGTGGTGGGAAGCTGGCCAGTGCTCCTGCTCGTGCGCAGCATCGACCGGATGGGGAAAGGTATCCGCACCGCACCAAGGGATGCCTTGCTGGCAGATTCCACGCCACCGCAACGCATCGGCTTTGCGTTTGGCTACCAAAGGGCCATGGACAATGGGGGCGCGCTGCTGGGGGCTCTGGTGGCAGCGGCAGTTTTGCATTTTTCCGGAATCCCCTTGGAGGATGTCATTCTCCTGTCGGCCATTCCCGGCGCCGTCGCCATTTTGCTCCTCATTGGCGGCGTGCGTGAGGCGCAACGACCACCCAATCACCGGACCCCAGCCCGTATCTCCCTGAACCCGCATCACCTGTCACCCCACATCCGGCGCTATCTCCTTACGCTGAGCCTGTTCACCCTGGCCCGCGCCACCGAAACCTTCATTCTATTGCGTGCTTATCAGCTCGGCATGGACGTCGTACAGGTACTCCTGCTCTGGGCCTCCATCCATGCGGCCAAGAGCAGCACCGGCATGGGCGGCGGACGACTGGCCGATAAACTGGGGCGGCGACCCGTTTTATTCATCGGCTGGTCGGCCTACGGCTGTAACTACGCCTTGTTCGCCATGGTGGAAAGCCTCCCGTTGTTGTGGGCGGTGGCCTTGTCCTATGGTTTGTTTTTTGGCTTCAGCGAAGGGGCCGAACGAGCCCAGATCAATGACCTGACCACAGCCGACGAGCGCGGCACGGCCTTTGGCTGGTATAACCTGGCCACTGGCATCAGCGCGATCCCTGCGGGATTATTGTTCGGCTGGATATGGGAAGAGGTCGGCGCCCCTTATGCCTTCGGCTTTTCCGCCTGCATCGCCATCACCGCCACCACACTCCTCGCCACCTGGGTCTACCGCGGCACCCCTTGGCGGCCGTCTTGAATACCCGCCGTCGCTGCCTGCGGATTGCCGGAATGGCCCCGGAACGGCACAATACCAACAGTACCCGCGCGGGTTAGGCCACGCGGGCTGCCGTTTCCCGGCACGGATCAGCGACGGTTTTTTTGTTGCCGCACATCCAGCCGGGGCCCAGCACAGGAGGCTCCATCTTGGATTTACGTAGCGAACTGGAAAAAATCGGTGAACGCGCCCGTAGCGCCCAGCGCCGGTTGCAAAGCGCGGACAGCGCCGCCAAAGACAGCGCCCTGCGCGCGATGGCGGAATTTCTGCGCCGCGACGCCGACAATCTGCAACGCGCCAACCGCAAGGATTTACGCAGCGCCGAAGAAGCGGGCAAGGATGCCGCTTTCATCGACCGCTTGCGTCTGGACGAAGCCCGTATCGAAGCCATGGCCAGGGGCCTCGAAGAAATCGCCGCCCTGCCCGACCCCGTGGGCGAGATCACCGACCTGCGTTACCGCCCCAGCGGCATTCAGGTAGGCCGTATGCGCGCGCCCCTGGGCGTGATCGCCATGATCTATGAATCGCGCCCCAACGTCACCGCCGATGCCGCCGGCCTCTGCGTCAAATCGGGTAACGCCGTCATCCTGCGTGGCGGTTCCGAGTCCCTGCACAGCAACATGGCCATCGCCGAGCGCCTGCGCGCTGCCCTCGGCAAGGCCAACCTGCCCCTCGATCTGATCCAGTACGTCAACACCGCCGAGCGCGAAGCCGTGGGTATCCTGATCGGCATGGATCGCTATGTGGATGTGGTGATTCCCCGCGGTGGCAAGGGCCTTATCTCCCGCGTCAAGGCCGATGCCACCGTACCCGTGATCATGCATCTGCATGGCAACTGCCATGTGTATGTGGACGCCGACGCCGATGCCCGCAAGGCACTGAGGGTGGTCCTCAATTCCAAAGCCCAGCGGTTGGGCACCTGCAATACTGCAGAGAGTCTGCTCATTCATCAGGAGCGGATGGATGACCTGCTCGGCTCCATCGCCGCGGCACTGCAGGAGAAAGGCATTGAGATCCGCGCCTGCGAACGCGGCCTGCCCCGCATCCCCGGTGCCATTGCGGCGACCGAAGAGGACTACGGCACGGAGTATCTGGGGCCGATCATTTCCCTCAAGGTGGTGGATGATCTCGACGCCGCGATTGCACACATCAACCGGTACGGCTCTCAGCATACCGAGTCCATCGTCACCGAAAACTATACCCAGGCCCGCCGCTTTCTGCGCGAGGTGGACGCCAGTTCCGTCATGGTCAATGCCTCCACCCGCTTTGCCGACGGCTTTGAATACGGTCTGGGTGCAGAGATCGGCATCTCCACCAACCGCCTGCACGTGCGCGGACCGGTGGGGCTGGAAGGGCTGACCCTGCAGAAATGGATCGTCCTGGGAGATGGCCATATCCGCTCCTGAAGCACCATCGGCGGCATTACAGGCCTTGTTGACGACCGTGGCCGACGGCTTGCCCCACGCCTGGCCTGCCGATGATTCAAGCGGGCTTCCGTCTGCGCTGCTCGCGGAGGCCGGCGAATGGGGCTTCCCCCTCTATGCGCGAGATGGTGGCGTGCAACTGGAATATCCTGCCGCGCCCCTCTGCGCCCAAGAGATTGCCGACATCGGCGGCATCGACCCGGCGCATATCCATCTGCCACTGTGCTGCGCATCCACCAATGCCGAGATCCTGCAGGATGCCGGCATGGACGTCTGTCTCACCGAAAGCCAGTGGGCCGGACGCGGGCGGCGCGGGCGCCGGTGGTCTTCACCTTTCGGGCGCCATCTCTACCTGAGTTACCGCTGGACTCAGCTCCGCCCGGTCCATGCGGCACTAACCATCGTTGCCGCCCTGTCCGTGTTCACCCTGCTGCGGGCGCGCCTGCCCGATCTTTGGGTCAAGTGGCCCAACGATCTTTGGGTGGGGGGACGCAAGCTGGGGGGCATTCTGGTCGAAGCCCGCCCGCGCCGCCACGAAGAGACCCGGCTGGTGGTCGGTTTGGGACTCAACATCCACGATGATCCCGGTCTGCCAGCCACTGCCGTGAGCCTCGCCGACCTCGACATCAGGGTCACCCGCAGCGCCCTCGCCGGTACTATTCTCCGCCAATGGCGGGAAGACTTCGCGCGCTTTGCGGACGAGGGGTTCACGCCTTTCCTGACCTTGTGGGAGAAGGCGGATCGCCTGACCGGGCAGCCCGTTCAGATCAGCGACGCGCAGGGCGTGCGCGAGGCCCGGGTGCTGGGCCTCGGCCCGGACGGGCGCCTGCAGGTATCCTGTGCGGATACGGGTACGATCTGGCTGAGTGCCGGTGACGTCAGCCTGCGGCCCCAGCATCCATGATCCTCATCTCCGTCGGCAATACCCGCACCCTGCTGGCGCGTACTCGCGATGGCATGCATTTCGACAGCGTCAGCGTGACCACTGCACTGCCACCCGCAGAAATCCTGCAGCAGCCCGGCCTGACATGGCTCAGCGCGCCGAACCGGGAACCCGTCGCGCTGGGCGGCGTCGTGCCTGCGGCGCTTGTCGCCTGGCGGGAAGCCCTGGCCACGGCAGAGGTCCGCGAGCCGGACCCCGGCTTTTTTCGCCGCGCCGTGCCCCACCGCTATCATCCGCCGGAAAGCCTTGGCTTTGACCGCCGCTGCTGCCTGCTCGCCGCCGCCATGGACTTCCCCGGCCAAGACAGCATCGTCATCGACATGGGCACCGCCATCAAGATCGACCTGCTGGCTGGCGGACATTTCCGGGGCGGACGTATCCTGCCGGGTGTCGCCATGAGCCTGCGCGGTCTGCATGAAGGCACGGCACTCCTTCCTGAAGTCGCCCTGAACACCCCGGCGGAAATGCTGGGCAATGACACCAGCAGCGCCATTCAGGCCGGGGTCATCCACCTCTTTGCCGATGCCCTGCGCGGCGCCATTACCGACTATCGCCAGTACAGCCCCCAGGCACAGATACTGATCACCGGCGGTGATGCCGAACGTTGGCAACCTGGCATCGCTGGTAGCCTGTATCAGCCCCATCTGCTTCTGCGCGGCTTTTATCTGTGGATACGAGGATGACACCCGTCCCCGACACCGGCCCGTGCAAAAATGGCCGCAGCCACTTGGCGCCAGCTGTTCCCCCATGTACGCTACTCCCATGACCCAACCCTTTCAGCGCGTCTTGCTCGTCAGCAAATATCATGATCCCTCGGTTCTCCCTGGGTTGCGACAACTGCGGGATTTTTTGCTGGCGCGAGACATGCCCACCTTTCTGGAAAGCCAAAGTGCTGCGGATATCGGCGACAGCCTGGGGCTACCGTTGCTTTCCTTCGCGGAAGCGGATGCCGGCTCGGACCTCGTCATCGCCCTTGGCGGAGATGGTACGCTGTTAGGGACCGCGCGACAGACCGCACAAAGCGGCATTCCCATCCTCGGCATCAATCAGGGGCGCCTCGGCTTTCTCGCCGACCTCTCCATCAACCAGATCAACGAAGCCTTGCCACCCATTCTGGAGGGGCATTACCAGCAGGACCTGCGCAGTATCCTCCATGCCGAGTTATGGCGTAGTGAGGAGCGTGTCCATACCGGCCTCGCCGTCAACGAAGTCTTTATCCACAAGGGCGGTGGCGAGAGCATGATTGAACTGCAGGTGCAGATGGACGGCCGTTTCGTCTATACCCAGCGCGCCGACGGTCTCATCATCGCCACACCTACCGGCTCCACGGCCTACGCCATGTCGGCGGGCGGGCCCATCCTCACCCCCACCCTCGCGGCGCTCCTCCTCGTCCTCATCTGCCCACACACCCTCACGGCGCGACCCCTGGCGGTGGCCGATTCGGTGGAAATCGTGGCCCGTCTCACCGCCAGCCGCCAGCCCGCCGCGCTCAGCCTGGACAGCCATTGCAGCGTCCCTCTCGAAATCGGTGACGAAATCGTCATCCGCCGAGCCTCCTGCGCGGCCCGTTTCATCCACCCCGAGGAAGAAAACTTCTTCCAGATCCTGCGCGGCAAGCTGCACTGGGCCGACTCCCCCGGAACAGACTGATGCTCCTCAACCTCCAGGTGCGCGACTTTGCCCTGATCGACGCGGTCAGCATCGACTTTGCGGCGGGGCTGACGGTGCTCACCGGAGAGACCGGAGCGGGCAAGTCCATTCTGGTGGATGCCATCGCCCTGCTCCTCGGCGACAAAGGCCACGCTGAAGACATCCGCCATGGCGCCGAGCAAGCGGAAATCAGCGCCGAATACGGTCTCAGCCCGGAACACCCCGCGCGTCGGTGGCTGCGCGAACAGGAAATCGAGGACGAGGATGTCTGCCTCCTGCGCCGCATCATTCAGCGCAACGGCCGTAGCCGTGCCTTCATCAACGGTTGCAGTGTCACCAACGGCCAGCTCCGGGAATTCGGTGAAACCTTGGTCGAACTCCTCGGCCAGCATGCCCACCAAAGCCTGCTTCAGCCGGAACGCCAACTGTTCCTGCTGGATCGTTTCGCGGGATTGGAGACCAATCTGAGCGCCGTTGCCGACCGCTATCGGCAATGGCACCAGGCCGCCCAACATTGCGCCGTGTTACAGGAACAGCAGAACATGCAACATGAGCAGGAAGACTGGCAGCGCTTTCTGCTCACCGAGCTGGAAGCCGCCGACTTGCAGGCCGATGAATGGGAAAACCTGCGCGCCGAAGAGCAGCGCCTCGGCGCCGTGGAAAAGTTGCGGGAAGACGTACTAGCCGCTCTCGCCCGCCTGGATGGAGAAGACAGCGCCGCCAGCCGCGCCATCGCCGAAGCGCAACGCCATGTGCATGCCGCCCGCGCCCACGATTCCCGCCTAACGGACTGCGATGAACTGCTCAACTCGGCCATGATTCAGACCGAAGAAGCCATTACCAGCCTGCGCACCTACGCCACCGACCTGGAGGCCGATCCGGAACGGCTCGAAAGTATCGCGCAGCGCCTGCAACTCCTGCAGGATCTGCAACGTAAGCACCACTGCGATATGGCCGGCCTGCTCGCCAAGCGGGAGTCACTGCGCCGGGAATTGCTGAGCAGCGCAGATTTGGACGCGGAACGCCGCGCCGCCGAACGCGAGTTGGTCCAGGCGCGTGCGGCGTACGTCGAGGACTGCGCCGCCCTCAGCGACGCACGCCAGCGACAGCAGGACGCACTGGCCCAGGCCATCATTGCGCAGATCCAGCAACTGGGCATGCCCCACGCCGCTATCGAGCTACGCCTGTACAGCCATCCCGAAGCCGAAAAACAATGGCGGGATACCGGGTGGGATCAGGTGGAAATCTGGATTACCGCCAACCCCGGCCATCCCGCCCAACCCTTGGCCCGGGTTGCCTCAGGCGGCGAACTGTCACGCATCGGCCTTGCGCTGCAGGTCATCCTCGCCGCGCCGGAACGCATCGACACCCTGATTTTCGACGAAGTGGACGTGGGTATCGGCGGTGCCGTCGCCGAACGGGTCGGACGCCTGCTGCGCCGCCTCGGCGCCCATCAGCAAGTCCTCTGCGTCACCCATCTGGCGCAGGTGGCGGCCCAGGGGCACCAGCACCTCCGGGTGGAAAAACAGGTCGTCGACGGTCAGACCCTCAGCAAGGTTCATACCCTGGGCGATACCGATCGCCGCCAGGAAATTGCCCGCATGCTGGGCGGCATTGAAATCAATGATGCGGTTACCCAGGCGGCCGCTGCCTTGCTGGCCGGCGCCGAATCCTGAGCCCGGCGGCCCAAACCAGGCCCAACAACGCCCACCCGCCCCCGTTCAAGAGGTGTTCAAGCGTAGCCAATGGCCTACACTAGGCCTTGACGCCAGGGTCGCTTACACTCTGGCTATCAAGGGATATTCCGGGCGCGCAATTGCGTGTCCCATGCCGGAGAACCGATGGCGGCCGATTTCATGGAAGGACACAGCACAGATCGCGAGTCAGCCGTTCCGACGCGCGTCGAACATCACCGAGCCGACTCCATTCCGCGGCGGGTACTGGTGGTCGCTTTGGCGATACTGATGCTGGTGGGCGGTGTGGTCTACGTCGCGGTTCGCTCCATTCACACCCTCGGCAACAGCAGCGATACCCTCGTTCAGGTCGGGTTGCCCCTGCAAAAACAGCTGCTGCAGATCAAGAACACCCAGCATCAGGCGGAATTTTTTCGTCGGCTTGCCCAGGTGCTGCCGCAGGCTGGTTATGAAAAGACCTTCGTCCAACTGGTGACCAGCGAAGAGCGTGACCTGCAGACACTGCAACGCGCCACTCGCGACCACCCCGCCCTCACGGTGGCCATACAACAGTTGCAAAGCAGTCTGACCGCCTATGCGCAGACCACGGGTGGCAGCGTGACCGAGGCGGCGAGCAAAGCCGCCGTCGAAGAAAAGTTCGAGGCTGTACATCTGGCGATGACAAATCTCCTGATCCGCCAGGGCGCGGCGGCGGCGGCGGCACGAACCCGCGCCGTGCAGCTCCTCTATGCGCTGGTCTTCATTACCGCTCTGCTCAGCATACTCATTCCCTGGCGGGTAGCCAGCGCCCTGACCCGGCCCCTCAGGGCTTTTCGTCGCGCCGTCGAGGATATTGGCGCGGGCAAACTGACGAATGTCGCCAGCGAAGGTCCCCAGGAGCTCCGCGATCTCGCCCGGAGCATCGAGAGCATGCAGACCCGGCTGCAGGAAGAGGAACGTTTGCGGCATGAATTTCTCAGCCAGGTGTCTCACGAGCTGATCACGCCGCTGGCGTCGGCACGCTCCGGCAGCGAGCTCCTGCTCAGTGAACGCATCGGTCCGCTCTTGCCGCGACAGCGCGAAGTACTCGAAATCATCGTCCGCCAGGTCAAGGAGTTGTACGCCGCCATACAGGAAATGCTGGATATGCATGCCCTGCAATCGCGTTCCCTGGACTTCTCACCACAGGACATCGCGGTCGCCGACGTGCTGCTCGACCTGCAAAAACGCATGCAACCACTGACCGACAAAAAAAATCAAATACTGGACTGTGGCGGGTCGAAGGAACTCGGCGTCTATGCCGATCCCCAGAGACTGCGCCAGATCCTCACCAACCTGGTCAGCAACGCCCACAAGTACAGTCCGGCGGGCGGGCGGATCGAGGTTCGCGCGACGGCGCAGCAGGGAGGTATCCTTTTTTGCGTCAGCGACAATGGTCCCGGCATTCCCGATGCCTTGCTGGAACGGGTCTTTGAACGCTTCTATCAGGTGCCGGTCAGCAACCGCCTGCCCCGCGGTACGGGTCTGGGGCTTGCCATCACCCGCGAACTTGTGAGCGCCCAGGGCGGCTGGATCCGCATGCACAATCGCTCCGGAGGCGGTCTCTGCGCCGAGATCTGGCTGCCCGCCGCACGCAATGCCGGAACGGTCTGATGCGCTGGTTCACCCGGTTCTTTCCGATCCTCGCTGCGCCGGGTCTCGCCGCAGCGCTGGCTGCCTGCGCACAGCTCACGCCGCAGGCAGCCACGCCCGTCGCCCCGCCGTCCCGTCTGTACTCTTCCGGCATGACACGTAATACACTACTCAGCGATCTCGCCCATTGTGGATTGCCCGCATCCACGGCATGCGCGCGCATCCATGCGGCGTTGGCCGAGGTTTATCTGACCCACGGCGCCCTGGACACCTCCGCACTGGGAAACGCCGCGAGGGAACTGGATCTCGCCGCCCAGAATAACGAAGTGGGCGCCGGCACGCTTCCCCTGCGTCGCGTCGTACACGCCCTGCAGGAGCGCAGGGCTGGTGGGGATGCGTGCGTGGCCCGGCTGAAAAAGGTGCAGGCACAATCCGCCGTCGTGCAGGCACGCCTGGACCGCCTGGAAAACCTCCTTCACGACCATGCCGAAAAATCGCTTGACCACCATGTTCTCAGGCAGCCCTGACATGCCCAGACCAGTTCCCATCATCCTCACCATTGACGATGATCCCGACTTTCTGCGCCTGCTCGGCCTCTGGCTGGAAAGTGAGGGATACCAGGTCCTGGCCAGCAGTGATCCCGTACAGGGCATGCAGACGTTGCAGACGGCCATGCCGGATCTGGTCATCACCGATCTGCGCATGCCGGGCATGGATGGAATGGCCGTGCTGGAGACGGTGCAGGCCCTCGATCCCGACCTCCCCGTCATCCTCCTCACCGCCCACGGCAGCATCCCCAACGCCGTGGCAGCCATGCGTGCCCAGGCGTTCGGATATCTGAGCAAACCCTTCAGCAACGAAGAGCTCCAGGAGTTGACCACCGCCGCCCTGGCGCAGCGCCACGCCGGGCAGGAAACCCGCAAACTCCGGGCGGCGTTGCGGCAACAGGCCGGGCAGAGCATCCTCCATCGCAGCCCCGCCATGGCGGCGCTGGTGGATGAGCTGGCGTGCGTTGCCGACTCGAAAGCCAGCGTTTTCCTTTCCGGAGAAAGCGGTTCCGGCAAGGAACGTGTCGCTCGCGCCATCCACGACGCCAGCCCGCGCCGTGACGGCCCGTTCATTGCGGTCAATTGCGGTGCCATCTCCGCCGGGCTGGCGGAGAGCGAACTCTTCGGCCATGTCAAGGGCGCCTTCACCGGTGCCACCCAGGATCACACCGGTTTGATCCGCAGCGCCAGCGGCGGCACGCTGTTCCTCGATGAAATCGCCGACCTGCCTCTCGCCCTGCAGGTCAAATTGCTCCGTGTCCTTCAGGAAGGTACCTTGCGCCCCGTCGGCGCCAAAACGGAAATTTCGGTCGACCTGCGGGTCATCAGTGCCACCCATCAGGACATTCACGCCCTTACTGCCGACGGTACCTTCCGCGAGGATCTTTACTATCGCCTGCATGTCATCCCGCTACGGGTTCCCAGTCTGAGCGAAAGAGCGGAAGACATCCTGCTGCTGGCCCAGCACTTTCTGGATCGGGAGAGTCAACGCATGAACCGGGATATCCTGGGGTTCAGTCCCGAGGCCCTCGACAAGCTGATGCAACGATCCTGGCCCGGTAATGTCCGGGAGTTGGAGAATGCCGTCACCTTTGCCGCGGCGGTCACCGAAAAAGGCTGGGTCGCCGCCGACGCCATCCCCGACAACGGCCGCCAGGGTGGCCAGAGTGCCTTTCCTCCACTGCAGGACGCCAAGGCCGCCTTTGAGCGCGGCTACCTGGAAAATCTGCTGCGCGCGACGGATGGCAACATCTCCCGTGCCGCACGCATTGCCGGCCGACACCGGACGGATCTTTACAAGCTGATGCGTAAGCACAGTCTGGCTCCGCAACTTTTCAAGAATCCCGAGGACCGGGATGAGGAATAGCGTCAGGCCGGTGCTTTGCCCCCATCGCCGATCTTGCTACACTGTGCCCACTTTGACTCCGTCAACAGCCTAATGACACTACCCGTTCCCGTCAGCGAGAAATCCCTCTTCCAGCGTATTCACCTGCGCCGCTGGTTCGTTCAGGGTTTGCTCATCTCGCTGCCTATCGGGCTGACGGTTTACGTGGTATTGTGGATTGGCGGCTGGCTGAACAGTCTTTTCGAGGCGCCGATCAGGGCGATTTTTGGTATCGATATCCCCGGTCTGGGCCTATTGCTGACGCTGCTGATCATTCTCGGTGTCGGCTTCCTCGCCTCCCACGTCCTGACCGCCTGGATTTTTGAAAAACTGAATGCCGTGCTCGGACGCATTCCCGTACTGCATAGCCTCTATAGCACCATTCACGAAACGGTAGGTCTGCTGTTTGGCGGAAAGGACCGCGGTTTCCGCAGCGCCGTGCTGGTGCGCCAAGGTGGCGACATGGGCTATATCGTCGGTCTGATCACACGGGACACCCTCAGCGAATTACCGCACCTGCCCGAGGATTGCGTCGCGGTGTTTATCCCCATGAGCTACGGCATCGGCGGCTTTACCTGCCTCGTGCCACGCGACAAAGTCATCCCCCTGCCCGACCTCACTCCGCAACAGGCCCTGCGCTTCGCCATGGCGGGCGGGGTGGGCGGCGGAAAAGCCATCCGCGAGAAGCCGGGCGGCAGTTCTGAATCAGCCAGACCGACGGCAAGCCGTCATCCGGAACCGGACCAATAACGGCCCTGTTTGGCCGGCACTTTGCGGCAAACCTGCAGTTTTCGTTATACTCTTGGCACAGCATAAGGAGACGAAGTATGGCTGAAGTGCGCAAGGCAGTATTCCCCGTGGCCGGTCTGGGCACCCGTTTTCTCCCGGCCACCAAGGCGAGCGCCAAGGAAATGATGCCGATAGTGGACAAGCCGCTCATTCAGTATGCTGTGGAGGAAGCCATCGCCGCAGGCTGCGATCAGCTCATTTTCATCAGTGGACGTGGCAAGCGTGCCATCGAAGACCACTTCGACGTTTCCTACGAACTGGAAATCGAGCTGGAAAAACGCGGCAAGGCGGATTTGCTGAAGCAGGTACAGGGCATTCTGCCCAGTCACGTCAGTACCATTTTTCTGCGCCAGCCCTACCCTCTCGGCCTCGGACATGCCGTGCTGATGGCCCGTCCGGTGGTGGGTGACGAACCCTTTGCGGTCTTGCTGGCGGACGATCTGATGCTGAGTGAGCCTCCCGTGCTTGCGCAAATGGTGGAACAGTACCGTCGCTATCAGACAGGCATCCTCGGCGTCGAAGAAATCCCGCGGGAACATTCCACCCGCTACGGCGTAGTCGATGCGCGGCCCTGGGATGATCGTATCTACCAGGTCAGCGGCATCGTCGAAAAGCCCAAACCCGAGGATGCTCCATCCAATCTGGGAGTGGTGGGACGCTACATCCTCCCCGCGCAGATATTCCACATTCTGGAGCAGACCCGGCAGGGCGCAGGCGGCGAGATTCAACTGACGGACGCCATCGCCCACCTGTTGAACGAACGGCAGGTGCTGGCCTATCTTTTTTCCGGGCAGCGCTTTGACTGCGGCGACAAGCTCGGCTATCTGAAGGCGACCATCGCCTTCGGCAAACTACACCCTGAGGTAGGTGCCGATTTCACCCGGTACATGGACAGCATTTGCGAGCCCCAGGCGTCGGCCGAGACCCTTCCGTGACCCCCTTCATTCTCTCCGGAATGGGCGCTATCATCGCCCGCTTCCCCGAGGAGCGCTTGCATCCATGATCATCATCGACGGAATCACCGAAAATGGCGGCAAATTCCGCCCATCGGCCTGGGCGGAGATGCTCATCGAAGGGGTCGGGCTGGCGCATTTCGGCGCGGATCATAAAATTCACTACCTGCCTCTCATCGAACCCGCCACCATCAACGGCAATGCGGCGATCATCATGGACGAGAGCCTCGAGGAGATTCGCCCGGAAGCCTTTGCAGAAATCATGCGTTTCGCCGCCGAGAATCGCCTGCAGGTGCGGCACGAAGAAGGCAGCATCTCCGATCGCCTGGCGCCGCAACCCGCCCGACGACCCTGCGGGACACGGCGCCGGCGCCCCTGATGGCAGACCGTCCATCGGCATCCGCCCGTCTGCGTTTCGCCTGGATACTCGGCATCGTCATTGCCGTCTATGGCGCCCTTAGCATCGCCCTGAGCGTGCACATCATCGACCAGCAAAGCGGTGCGCGTGCGGACCTCTATGTCGCCTTACAGACGCTGGATCAACTGCATCGGGAAGCTTTGTCCCAGACCACCAGTGCGCAGGAACGCCAAACCATAGTAAACGCCTGGCGCAACGAACGTGCCTTCGCCGCCGCTTCGACTCAACAAGCCCGGCAGATGGCAGGGACGCTGATCTCGCGTTTGAATCGGGAATATCCCGGCAACGCCTGTGGCCATGGTGGTCCGGCTTTCGTCGCCGCCGGTGCGCTCCCGGCGCAGCACGCCTGCATGATCGCCATAGGAGTCCATGGTGATATGATTGGGGTCACCGGCTATGATACCCAGGGCATCGCCATGGACAACTTTTATGAATATCTCTACGCCCCTGTCGGGCGCGCAGACTGAGTGGGCGATGCAAGCCCGGAGAAACTGACATGTATCGTGTACTGCTGCTCGGCGCTCAGGGCCAGGTGGGCTGGGAACTGCAACGCAGTCGGCCTGCGTCGGTGGAACTGTGTGCGCTGGGACGCCGGGATCTCGACATTCTGGACGCCGCCCAGGTTCGCGAGATGGCGGAATCCTTCCGGCCTGACGCCATCATCAATGCCGCCGCTTACACCGCCGTGGACCGCGCCGAGTCGGAATCCGCACTCGCCTACGCCGTGAACCGCGATGGAGCGGCCCACTGCTCCCTGGCCGCCCGGGCCTGCGGCGCCCGCCTGATCCACCTTTCTACCGATTTTGTCTTTGCTGGTACCCAGGCCACGCCGTACTCGCCGGACGCGCCTCCGGCGCCCCTCGGCGTCTATGGCGCCAGCAAGGCTGAGGGTGAGCGGCAGGTACAGGCCACCCTCGGTGATACCGCACTCATCCTGCGTACCGCCTGGGTCTATAGTGCCCACGGCAGCAACTTTGTCAAAACCATGCTGCGTCTCCTGGCCGAGCGGGACGTGTTGCGGGTGGTGGGAGACCAGATCGGTACCCCGACCTGGGCGGCGGGTCTCGCCCGCGCCATCTGGAGTACCCTGGATCACCCCGGCTTTACCGCTATTCAGCACTGGACCGATGCTGGGGTGGCGTCCTGGTATGATTTTGCCGTGGCCATCCAGGAAGAAGCGGTGGCCGCCGGGCGATTGCACCGCGCCATTCCCATCGAAATGATCCCCGCCAGCGCCTACCCTACCCCCGCCCGCCGTCCCGCCTGTGCCATACTGGACAAAACCGCCAGTTACGCCGCGCTGGGCGCTGCGCCCCATTGGCGCGCAGCGTTGCGCCGGATGCTGACCGAACCCGAAGTCATCTGACCCTTTCAAGGAACGCCCAATGTCCGTTACCGCTGACTCCATCGTCGAAAAACGCCTGCTGGTGACCGGAGCTGCCGGCTTCATCGGCGCCAACTTCTGCCACTACTGGCTGCAGCAACATCCCCGCGCCACGCTCATCGCCCTGGACGCCCTCACCTACGCCGGCAACCGTCATAATCTGGAAGGGCTGGAACAGCACAGTGGTTTCCGCTTCGTACAGGGCGACATCAATGATGCCCTGCTGGTAGAGCGGGTCATGACCGACCATCACCTCAACGTCATCGTCCACTTCGCCGCCGAGAGCCATGTGGACCGCTCCATCCACGATCCCGACGCCTTCATCCGGACCAACATCCTCGGTACCCACAATCTGTTGCGCATCGCCAGGGCGATCTGGCTGGACGGACCGCAGGGATGGATACCCCACCGCTTTCACCATATTTCCACCGATGAGGTATACGGCACCCTCGGTCCGCAGGATCCCGCCTTTCGCGAAGAGACTCCTTACGCCCCCAACTCCCCCTATGCCGCCAGCAAGGCAGGAGCGGATCACCTGGTCCGCGCCTATCGGCACACCTACGGGCTCAGCACCACCACCAGCAACTGCTCCAACAACTACGGGCCCTATCACTTTCCCGAGAAGCTGATTCCCCTCATCATCGTCAACATCCTTCACAACAAGCCCCTGCCGATCTATGGCGATGGCCGGCAGATCCGTGACTGGCTCTATGTGGAAGACCATTGCCGGGGTATCGCAACGATCCTGGAACAGGGACAGGAAGGGGAAAGCTATAACATCGGCGGCTGCAACGAGTGGGCCAACATCGACATCGTGCGGCTCATCGGCGAGATCATGGACGAACTCTTCGCCGAAGATCCGCGATGGCTGCAGGCATTTCCTCATTCGGCGGCGGCGCAGGGGCGGAAAAATGCCGATCTCATCCAGCATGTCCGTGACCGGCCCGGCCATGACCGCCGCTATGCCATCGACGCCACGAAAATCACCCGGGAGCTTGGATTCAAACCCGCCGTAGACTTCCCCACCGGCATCCGTCAGACCATCCGCTGGTACCTGGAGCATCCGCAGTGGTGGCAGAAAGTCATGGATGGGAGTTATCAGGAATGGCTGGATGTGCAGTACGGGGGCGCTTAAAGCGTAGCCGCCGAGGTTCCTGCCTTATGGCTTCCACCTCGCCACGGGACGTATGCAACAGTGATCTCATGGAATCCTTCATTTGGAAGGCGTTTGGCATAGCACCCAATTTTGTGCTGGAAGAGCACCGTATTGGTGCAGAAAACCCTTTCAAAGAGGCAATCGATCATGGCTGGGAAGCTAAAGAGAGAGGTAGGATTTTCAGGGCTCATTTTCGCCAGTCTGGGTGGAATCATCGGCTCCGGCTGGCTATTTGGTCCGCTGGCTGCAGCGCAGGTGGCCGGACCCCTCAGTATTTATTCATGGCTGATCGGCGCCATCACCATTTTGTTTCTCGGCCTGACTTATGCCGAGGTCGGACCTTTATTTCCAAAAGCAGGTGCCGCGACACATATTGCCAACGTAGTACATGGCAATCTACTCGGTAAGATCTGGGCGTGGCTGTTGTTTATGTTCTACATCGCCATCGCTCCAGTGGAGGTGGTCGCCGTACTGACCTATGCCAACAATTATATTCCCGGACTGTTGGTAGGCGACACCGGCCTGCTGAGCGGCCCGGGACTCATCAGCTCCGTAGTGCTTCTGGGGTTCATGTTCCTGCTCAATTTCTTAGGTATTCGCCGGATAGCCAACATTTTTACCGGACTGGGCTGGTGGAAACTGGCCGTACCCGTCCTTACCATGATCGTCCTCGTCGTATTCTCCTATCATCCCGAAAATTTGCATGTCCTCCACTGGCATGAAAACGTGCATGGCATGTTCGTTGCCGTCGCATCATCGGGCATTGTCTTCAGCTACCTGGGTTTTCGACAGGCGATCGAACTGGGTGGTGAAAGCCGCGAACCTGGCAAACATATTCCCCTGGCGGTAATTGGTGCCATCGTGATCGGTGCGATTATTTACGTCGGTCTGCAATGGGCCTTTTTGGTCAGCTTGCCCCCGTCACAACTGACCCAAGGCTGGACCAAACTGAGTTTTTCCGGGGTATTTGGTCCTTTCGCCGCCATTGCCTCGCTTTTGGGAATAGGCTGGCTGGCGGTCCTGATTTATGCCGACGCCTTGATCTCTCCGGGAGGCACCGCTCTGGTATATGCCACATCTGCGGCCCGCGCCGTGGTCGCCAACGGCGAAGTCGGGGCAGGCCCCAGCTTCTTTACCAGGATCACCGAAGGGGGGGTGCCCTGGGTGGGGATCATCGTCGCCTATGTGATCGGGTGCATCTACTTCCTACCCTTTCCTTCCTGGCAGAAACTGGTGGGTTTTATTACGACCATCTCGGTGATCACCTACGGTATCGGACCTATCGTCCTGCTGCAATTGCGCCGTTCCATGCCTGACCTGGAAAGACCTTTCCGCTTGTGGGGCTCGCAGATCATCGCGCCCATTGCGTTTATCCTTTCTTCACTCGTCGCCTACTGGGGCGGTTTCAAGGCGTTGACTTACATCTTCGGCACGCTGTTCGCCATCCTGATCATATATGGCATCGTATACAGGATTCGCGGCAGCCGTGCTGGCACTCCCCTGGGGTTCAAGCATATCACCTGGATATTCCCTTATTTTTTGGGGCTCTGGGTGCTTTCTTGGTTTGGACCCAAGGTATTGGGGGGCCAGGGAGTCATTCCCTTTTACTGGTCCATGGTGGCCGTTGCAGTGCTGGCGCTCATCTCCATGGTCTGGGCGTTGAAGGTGACGGTGCCCGACAGCCAGATATCCGAGTACTTCTCGGTCATGAACAAAGAAGGAGTGGAACTGTAGCTTCGCACGAAACACCACCATTCCCGGCGGGTGTTCCGGCACGAGCAGCGCAAAGCGTAGTTGCCCGTCTACTTCCTGTAATTTTTGCGCCGGAACAGATCGACCTTCCGTGAGACCAGCCGGTCGAGAAACAGCAGGCCGTCGAGATGGTCCATTTCATGTTGGACCGCCCTGGCCTCGAAGCCTTCGCACTCGTAACTCCGCTCCCGTCCCAGGACATCCTGGGCCTGCACCTGTATGCGTTCCGCGCGAATGACATTGCCCGTGAAATCCGGCACCGACATGCAGCCTTCCCGGCCCACCGCCATGCCCTCCCACGCCGCCAGTTCGGGGTTGATCAACACCATAGGCCCATGGCAGTCGTCTCCCAGTTTGGGGCGCACATCGACGATCACGATACGTTGCGCGCGGTCCACCTGCGGCGCCGCAATACCCACTCCCCCCGGGCCGGCATACATGGTCTCGGTCAGATCATCGATAAAGCGACGCAGCTCGTCGTCGAATACGCTGACCGGATCGGCCTTGCGCTGCAGCCGGGGGTCCGGATAAGTCAGAATCAGGAGTACGGCCATCAGAACACCGCCGACTCGATGGGATGCACACCGATGTCCACCCCTTCCTTTTCGCGCAACGGCGCTACGACCTTGCGGACGCTCTCCGTACCCTCCGGAGCGTAGCCCTGAATGACCATCACGTAGAGAGGCCGCTCGGGGCTACCGGTGCTCTCGCTTTCCAGGTCGATCACATTGAACCCGATAGCCGCCAGCGCTCCGGTGACACCCGCGACGATGCCCGGATGATCGGCCCCGTAGACCGTGACCCGGGTATTCGGCATATCCGCAGTCGGCGCGACACTGGAGACGGGGTCCAGATGTACGCGCAGATTGAGGCGTTTGATGGCCGGGTCCAGCGCCATTTCCACGGAGCCCAGATCACGCGGGTAATCGATGATCTGCATGATGGTGAAGTAACCGCCGAGACGCATCATCGAGGCGTCCCCGATGGAGCAGTCCGCGGTGTACAGGGCCTGAGTGACCGCGGCGACGATACCGGGGCGATCCTCGCCGATGACCGTAAGAAGGGCTTGACTCATCCTAGACTCCTATGGCGAGGATTTTCGCCTGCACGAGATAACGAAAACAGTATTCCAGCAATTCAAGATGGTGTCTGGCCGCCAGAAAGTCCGGGCCCCAGGCCGTCACTCCATGGAGGTGAATCAGCGCGCCGGGGACACATGGCAGTGCCCCGGTAAACTCTCTGTCCATATCTTCGGCAATCCGCGCGACGTTCAGATGATTGGCGAAGACCGGCAGGTCCACGTGCGGCTCGGCATCGGGCACGCCCAGACCTTTGAGCATTTCGAGCGACGGCAGACGCAACCGGCCCCGCCGCGCGAAGTGTCCGCAAAGATTGGCCTCGATGGAATGGACGTGGAATATGACCCGGGCGTCGGGCACGTGCCGGTAGATCGTCTCATGGATGGCGGCCTCGGCCGAAGGCTGGCGTCCCGGTGGGGCCTGCACCACCTGACCCTGCAGATCCACCAGAACGAAATCCCCGGCGTCCAGCCGATCCTTGGGGCGGCCGCTGGCAGTGATCCAGAAGGTATCGGTATCGCGGCGTGCCGACAGGTTGCCAGCGGTGCCCAGCATCCAGCCCCGCGCATAAAAATCGCGGGCCGCCGCAGCGAGATGGGTGCGCGGATCATCCTGCATGGGCAGGCTCCCGCCACCAGCCGCGTTGATCGAGAGCGGCGCTCACGTCCGCGAAATCGTCGAAGGGCAGGAAATCTCTCCCCTCGGCGCGCAGATATTCCGCGAGGCGGTCCCGCGCACAGACCAGAGGACACTGCCGGGCGACCCGCAGATCGGTGATGGAATCCCCGATACAAACGGCATCCCGGGGATGGTAGTGTGCGACCACGGCGGCCTTGGCCACCAGTTCGTGATCATCCTGCCAGGGGGAGGACACCCGCAGCCATTCGCCCGTGGTATCCACCTCGAGGCCATGGATGGCGTAAATTTCCTGGCGGTAAGGGGCGAGGACGATCTCGGCCATGCGCGTGAAGCCGCCGGTGACGACGATAAAAGGAATACCGGCCTGGTTGGCATGAGCCAGTAGCCCGTCGAGTCCCGGACGGATCTCCGTATCCCGCACGAAATCCTCCAGTTCCGGCCAGCGCCACGAAGGGATGGTGCCCAGCACCTGCGGCAAGCCGTCACGCAGGGTCAGGCGCTGCGCGTAGATTTCCGGCAGTATCCGGGCGGCAGCCTGCGGCGCAAAATGACGCATCAGGGCCACGAAAACTTCGCTCCGGGCGATGGTGCCGTCGAAGTCGCAAAAGATGGCTCGTTGCATCAACCCTGTCCCCATTTTTCCACCGCTGCCCGCAAGGGCCCGGCGGGCAGATCTTCCAGAGCGCGCGGTGCTGCGTTCTGCCAGCGCTCGATGGCTTCGCGAAAGGCCAGCACGCCGCTGGCGGGGCCCTGGGGATGGTCCATGATCCCGGTCCCCGCATTGAGAATGACCTCCGCGCCATAGTCGTCGAGGATGCGCCCAACCATGCCGGGATGTACGCCCGATGAAGGCACCGGTGCCACGCCCCGCGCCCGCAGCGCTTCGACGATGGCCCATTCGTCCGCCGCGGCGAAGGGCAGGCTGCCGTACTGCGCCGGATAGAGCACCGCATCGGCCCCCCCATAGGTCATCAACGTACCGAGCAGAGCCCCATAAGAAAACCCGTAATCCGGCGCGCCGCACCAGGCACCCGCCAGAGACGGATGGGCGAAGATCGGCACGTCGATGTCCGGATCGGCGACCAACGCCTCCAGTACCGGGAAACCATATGCCAGCACATTCAGGAGCAGCGCATTGGCACCGGCGGCCACCAGTTGCAGCGCGAGCGTTTGCACCTGGCGTGCATCCCCCGAGAGATTCACCGCATAGAGCAGGTCACGACCCGTCTGATCCCGCCGCGCCTCGATCACCGGCGCACAAGCCTCCCAGCGCGCCAGGGCCGCCGCCATCGGCAGGTCCGGGAGGATTTCGTCATCCTTGATGATATCCAGCCCGGCAACGGCAACCTTTGCCAGAATTTCGGCATGGTCCTCAGCCGTCAGCCCCAGCGCCGGCTTGAAAATGGCCATGACCAAGGGCCGTTCCTGCACCCCCAATCGTGCGCGGATGCCCTCCAGCCCAAAGCGCGGCAAACGTCCGAAGTGCTCCGGCAAACGGATTGCCGCCACCTTGGCAGGACCCGCCAGGGAATATTTGCCGAAAATCATGGTGAGCAGGCTGCCGAGGCGGCCGTCCACATTGGCGGCGGGGAAGCGCACCGTGGCCTGATGACACCCGTCCGCCAGTTCGGTAACGGCGGTCACCTTCCCCAGATGGCCGCGCAACTGCGCCTCCCGGTGCTGAAAGTGCGCATCCCAGCTTCCGGCCGTCTGGCCGATGGCGATGGCCTGCGCCTGTGAGCGGGCGTCCACCCCGGCGGGAAACCGGTAATCGACCTCAATGAATGCCGTCATGGGTTGGGAAAAGACCGCAGGGCGCGATCGGTATAATGCGGTGTCCAGCCGCCGCGCGCGCTGAAGTAGCGCACCGCCTTGATCCGTTGCGCATCCGTGAGACGAAACCAGTGCTCCACCCCAGCCGGGATATGGACATAATCCCCTGCATGCACGGTCAACTCGACTTGCGCGCCGTCTTCCAGAACGAAGCCGAAAACGCCTTCCCCGTCCACGATATAGCGCACCTCTTCATCGTCATGGGTATGCGCGCGATGAAAACGGGCGGTGAGCTCCGCCAACTGCGGATGCCGGGGATACAACACCACCAGATCCCGCTCCTGATAGCCCCTCTCCCGCTGCAAACGCCGGAAGACGTCATCCAGGGCCGTCAGCAACGCCGCCTGTGCCTCCGGATCGGGTTGCAGCTCGGTCAGCAGCGCCGCGGCCCCCGCGCCGGTCACCGGAATCGCCTGCAAAGTGACGCCCAGGGGCGCCAGCGTGGCGGCGATCCGCGCCGTATCCGTGATCCGCTGCACCGTTTCCGCATATTGCAAAGCCGCCATGCTAACCGCCCTCCTTCCAGATCAGAGAAGCCATTCGCCCGGTAACGCCGTCGCGCCGATAAGAAAAATAACGCGCGGGGTCCGCCACCGTACACAGATCACCGCCAAAAATGGCCCGCACCCCGGCCCCCCGTAAACGCCGCCGCGCCAGCTCATAAATATTTGCCAGCCAGCGATCGCCGGGCCCGCGGCGAAAGGCCCCTGCCGCTCCGGCGTCCGCCGCCAGAAAAGCCGTCCGGACTTCCGGACCGACCTCGAAATGCCCGGGCCCGATGGCTGGTCCCAAGTATATCAGAATCTCCTCCGGTGCCACCCGCATGGCCGCCACGCCGCGTTCCAGGATACCCGCCAGCAGCCCTCGCCAGCCGGCGTGAAAAACGCCGACCTGCCCGCCATCCCGGCTGCAGGCCAGGACCGGCAGGCAATCGGCCGTGAGCACCGCCAGCACCACCCCCGGCGTGCCGGTGACCGCGCCATCCGCCTCCGGGATACGGGCCGGCGCCGCCGGCAGGGTGGCGACCTCCGTGCCATGCACCTGCCGCAGCCAGCAGGGTTCCCCGGGCAATTTCAGCACGGCCCGCAGCCGTTCCCGATTCCCTGCCACCGCCTCCCGTACATCGCCCACATGATCACCAAGATTGAAGGAGGCGTAGGCCCCCCGGCTGACTCCCCCACTGCGCAGGGTGACGGCGCCGCGCACCCCCTGGGGCGCGGGCCAGTCCGGCACCCAATAACCGGCCTCTTCAGTCACCATCACGCGCACGGCGCAGCAGCGCCAGCAATTCGGTCATGTCGTCGGGCAGCGGGCTTTCCCAGGTCATCAGCTCTCCGCTTGCGGGATGGTAAAGACGCAGGCGCCAGGCATGCAACGCCTGGCGACGGAACTGCCGCCAGCGGGCCAGCGCAGCCTCATCCAGTCCTTTCGGCACCGTCCTCCGCCCCCCATAGACCGGGTCGCCCACCAGCGGGTGGCCGATATGCGTCATATGCACACGAATCTGATGGGTGCGCCCCGTCGCCAGGCGCAGGCGCAGATAGCTGTGACGGGGGAAGCGCTCCACCAGCCGATAGTCGGTCTGCGCCGGCCGGCCGTCATCACGCACCGTCATCCGCAGACGATCCTGAGCGTGCCGGCCGATGGGCGCGTCCACCCGGCCACCTCCGGTCATCGCCCCCGTCACCAGCGCGAGATACTCGCGGTGCATGGTGTGGTCACCGAGCTGATCGATCAGCGATTGCCGCGCCATTTCCGTTTTTGCCACCACCAGCAGACCGGTCGTGTCCTTGTCCAGCCGATGGACGATACCGCCGCGGGCAAGATAGGCGTTCCCCGGCACATGGGCCAGCACGCCGTTGACCAACGTGCCGTCGGGATGACCGGCGCCGGGGTGGGTAAGCTGCCCCGCCGGCTTGTGCACGACAAGAATATCCGCGTCCTCATGCAGAATATGCAGGGGCAGGGTCTCGGCCAACCAGTTGCTGGGTTCGATCTGCGGCCAGTCGACCATCACCTGCTCACCGCCGCGCACCCGCGCACTGGGCTTTTCGGGCACGCCATCCACCAGAATCCGGCCATCGCGCAGCAAGGCCTGGATACGGCTGCGGCTGGTTTCCGGCAGCAACTGGCTCAACACCGTGTCGAGGCGCTCGCCGACCTGCTCCTCTGGCAAAATCATGGGAAGTCCCGTACTATCGTCGCTCATGGCTCGCCACTATAGACTATTGTCCTTCATGAGCAAACGCATACTGATGTCCCTATGCTGTACCGCCCTGATCGCCGGTTGCGCCAGCACTCCGAACAACCATGACAGCTCCACCGTCAGCCACGAATCCGCCCGGGCGCTGTTCCAGCCCGCCAAACACGCCATGGATCGCGGCGACTACGCCGCCGCCATCAAGCTTTTTGAAGATCTGGAAACTCGCTACCCCTACGGCCCTTACGCCGAACAGGCGCAACTCGATACGGCCTATAGTTATTACCAGCGCGGAGATTCCGAGGCGGCGGTGGCGGCGGCCGAACGCTTCATCAAGCTGCACCCGGCCAATCCCTATGTGGATTACGCCTGGTATCTGAAAGGCATCGCCCATTATCAGGCCATTCAGGGCGCACAGGAAAATCCCCAACCCGCAGAGGAGGCCCTCAGCACCCTCGACACGCTGGCCAAACGCTGGCCACACAGCGTTTACGCCGCCGACGCCCGCCTGCGCATAGCCAAGATCATCAACATCCTCGGTCAGCGCAATCTGGATATCTGCAAGTTCTACTATGTGCGTCACGCCTATGTCGCCTCGGCAAACCGCTGCAACACGGTAATCACCCGCTACCAGTTGAGCGCGGCGCGGGAAGAGGCGCTCTACTATCTGACGCGGGACTACCGGCACCTGAACCTGCCGCAACTGGCGCAGACCACCGCCGCGGTGCTTGCCTACAACTATCCGGGAAGCAAGTATCTTGCCGATCTCGGCAGCAGCGCAAAGCCCGGCTGACCCAGTTGGGGGCGATTGCCGCCCCCGCCCCGGTCAGACCGCCTCGTCGCCCTCTTCTCCGGTACGGATGCGGATCACCCGCTCCACCGAGCCGACGAAAATCTTGCCGTCACCGATCTTGCCGGTCCGCGCCGCCTGTTGGATGGCTTCGATGGCGCGATCCGCCATGTCGTCGCTGACCACCACCTCCAGCTTGAGCTTGGGCAGGAAGTCCACCACATACTCGGCGCCGCGATAAAGCTCCGTATGCCCCTTCTGACGGCCGAAACCCTTGACTTCGGTAACCGTCATACCGGCCAGCCCCATCTCCTGAAGGGCCTCGCGCACATCATCCAGTTTGAACGGCTTGATGATCGCCTCAATCTTCTTCATAGCAGAGCTCCTCGCGCAGACAATACAGCTTCCCAGGAATGGTAGCCATTGGTGATAGGATAACGCCGATCCTTGCCGAATGCGCGGGCGCTGATCCGCACACCGGGCGCAGCCTGACGCCGTTTATATTCAGCACGGTCGATGAGGCGCAGCACCCGCATCACCGTTTCCGCCGGAAAACCGGCGGCGATGAGGTCCACGGCACCATGGTCTTCTTCCACATAGGCGGCGATGATGGCATCCAGCATCTCATAAGGCGGCAGGCTGTCCTGATCACGCTGGTCCGGCGCCAGTTCCGCCGATGGTGGCCGGGTCAGCACCCGCTCCGGAATCACCGGACCCAGGCTATTGCGATAGCGGGCGAGACGATAGACCAGCGTCTTGGGGCAATCCTTGATGGCCGCAAAACCGCCGGCCATGTCACCATACAGGGTTGCGTAGCCGACGGCGATTTCGCTCTTGTTGCCCGTGGTCAGCAGGAGGTGGCCGAACTTGTTGGAATAGGCCATGAGCAACGCGGCGCGGATGCGCGCCTGCAGATTCTCCTCCGTGGTGTCGGCCTCACGCCCGGCGAACAGGGGCGCCAAGGTCTCCAGATAACTATGGAACGGCCCCTCGATGGAGACGATGTCGGTGCGCACACCCAGGCTCCGGGCCTCGGCCACGGCATCCGCGATGCTCATCTCCGCCGTATAGCGGGAGGGCATGATCAAGGCGTGAACCCGCTCCGCCCCGAGGGCGTCCACCGCCACCGCCAGGGTCAGCGCCGAGTCCACCCCTCCGGACAGGCCCAGCACCGCGCCGGGAAAGCCGTTTTTTTCCACATAATCGTGTACACCCAGACGCAGCACATCGTAGACTTCCGCGCTCTCGTCGGGCACCGGTTGCAATGGCCGATCCGCCTGCAAACGGATGCCGGCGTCATCCCGGTCCACATCCAGCAGCACCAGCGCTTCGGCGCAACGGGCGGCGCGCAGGGCCAGCAGCCCGTTGCGGTCGACGGCGAAGGACTGGCCGTCGAAGACCAGTTCATCCTGCCCTCCCACCAGGTTCACATAGACGATGGGCAGATGACAGCGGGCCGCCAGGGCGCCCACCTCATCCTCGCGGACACGCTGCTTGTTCAGATGATAGGGCGAGGCGTTGAGCACCAGCAGCAACTCGGCAC
>JAPTWR010000159.1 GCA_028065135.1 Acidithiobacillus sp. | reverse complement strand
CGTCGCGACGTGGTTCTGCTGAACGCTGGAGCTGCCCTGTATGCAGCAGACGTAGTTCCCGACATGGCCGTTGGTGTGGTTTTGGCACGGGACGTGCTGGAATCCGGCGCCGCCTGGGACAAGTGGCAGGCCTTACTGGGTAAAACTCCACAGGGATAGACGATGGCCGACATACTCAAAGAAATTATTGCCCGCAAACGCGAAGAGTTGGCTGGGCGCAAAGCTCGCCTGGGCCTCACGGAGCTGCAATCGGCGGTGGCCCTGACGACGGCTCCGCCCCGTGACTTCATCGGCGCCATTCAGGCCAAAATAGCCCAAGGACAAGCCGCCGTGATCGCCGAGATCAAGAAGGCATCGCCGTCGGCGGGGGTTATCCGCGAGGACTTCAACCCGGTGACCATTGCCCGGGATTACGCGACCCATGGGGCGGCCTGCCTGTCGGTCCTGACCGATGCGCACTATTTCCAGGGTGCCGACCTCTATCTGACTGCCGCCCGCGAGGCCTGCACACTGCCGGTATTGCGCAAGGATTTCTGTATTGATCCCTATCAGGTCTGGGAGGCACGCGCCATCGGGGCCGATGCCATCCTGCTCATCGTCGCGGCCCTGAGCGATGCCGAGCTACAGGGACTGGAAGCCACCGCGCAGAGCCTCGATCTGGCGGTACTGGTGGAGGTGCATGATGTGGCCGAGTTACAGCGGGCATTGAAGTTGCGCACGCCCCTGATCGGCATCAATAATCGGGACCTGCGGCGCTTTGTCACCACGATTGAAACCACGCTGCAACTGCTGTCGGAGATCCCCGAAGGACGGATAGTGGTCACCGAAAGCGGCATTCACTGCCGTGAAGATGTAGCGACGTTGCGCGCAGCGGGGGTAGGTGCTTTTCTCGTCGGCGAAGCGTTTATGCGCGCCGCACAGCCGGGAGAGGCGCTGGAACGTCTGTTTTTTTGATTAAACGCGGTTTACACGGCTAGTTGATTGTCATTAAATGGGAATCTGTGATTTCCGGGAATAGGGAGTGGTTCGTGAAGGCACGCGTACAGTGGATGGGTCCTGAGCAGATGAGCTTTGTCGCTGAAGCCGATAGTGGTCACGCCCTGGTCATGGACGGCTCCGTTGAGATTGGCGGGCGCAATCTCGGGCCGCGCCCCATGGAACTCCTGTTGATGGGTCTGGGCGGCTGCTCCAGTATTGATGTGGTCATGATTCTCCAGAAATCCCGGCAAGATATCCGCGACTGTGTCGTGGAAATAAGTGCCCGGCGCGCGGATCAAGACCCTAAAGTATTCACCGAGATCCATCTGCATTTTGTGATATCCGGCAAGGCGCTCGACCCCAAGCGGGTAGCCCACGCCATCGGCCTGTCTGCGGAAAAATATTGCTCGGCCAGCATCATGCTGGGCAAAACCGCGGTGATCACCCATGACTATGAAGTTCGAGAAGAAGGCTGAGGATGCCGTTATGCTACTAAGTAAAACCAGCGAATATGCCTTGCAGGCACTGATTTATCTGGCCGCCCAACCGCCCGGAGAATCGGTACTGAGCCGGGACATCTCCGATTATCTGCACGTTCCCGCCCAATATCTGGCGAAAATTCTGCAAGATCTCGCCAAACGCGGGGTGCTGGACTCCTTCAAGGGGCGCGGCGGCGGTTTTGTTATGCGTTCCGGCGCAGAGCAACTGAATATCCTGGAAGTGGTGGAAATTGTCGAAGGACAGCCTTTTGGTCAAGGCTGCGTGCTCGGCCTCAAGGCTTGCGCCGATGAAACGGCCTGCCCCGTGCACACGCAATGGAAACCACTCAAGGCCGAGGTGGTCGGTCTGCTCAGCAAGCAAACCATTGGCAGCATGGCCGAGGCCGTACGTGCCGGACACTACCGCATTTACCTGCCGGGTACGGAGTTGAACATGCGCCCAGTCCGGACACCCAGCAAAGACCTCTCCTAAACCGTCAAATCCAGAGCGCCCCCCGCGTCAGGACCTTGGAAAAAACCCCCATAGCCATACGTACCGGCATGGGGAGTTTTCCGGCGCCCAGCGCCTCCGCTTTTTCGGCGTGCCCGACTTCGTCGTCCCGCATCTGCGCCACAATGGCGCGGCTGCGCTCATCATCGGCGGGGAGTTCATCCAAATGGCTGTTGAGATGCTCTTCCACCTGATTTTCCACCGCGACGACCAAGCCGAGATTGCTGGCGCGCCCGCGACGGGCAGCCAGAAAGCCCATGCTCCAGCCCGCGCTGTACCAGAGCGGGGCGAGCAGGCTTGGACGACTGTTGAGTTCCCGCAGACGCGTTTCACACCAGCGCAGGTGATCTTCCTCCTCCATACGGGCCTGCTGTAACTGCTCACGCAGGGCAAGGTCATTCGTACCCGTCGCCTGACCCGTATAAAGCGCCTGTGCCATGATCTCACCCGCATGATTGACCCGCATCATGCGCCCGGCCCGCTGTCGCTCCCAGGGACGCAGGAGTGCGTCGGGAACGTCCCTGGCCGGATACGGCCGATCACTGCCGATCTGCTGTCCGGTCAGGGTACGCAAGGCATTATCGATATTGGCGATGACTTGATCGCTGAACATGGCATCTCCACACGCTGTCCGTAAAGGCTAATTTTGCTATAATGTCCTTGAATGAAGAGGGGGTCAACGCTTATGGAAGGTGCTTTTTATCAACGGCATATGTTTCTTTGCCTAAATCAGCGCGACAATGGCGAGCAGGCCTGCAATAACAGTGGCCTCGCCGAAGAGATGTTTCACATGGCCAAGAAGCACGCCAAAGCCCTCGGTATCCATGGCGGAAACCAGGTTCGCGTGAACCGTTGCGGCTGTCTGGGGCGGTGTAGCGAGGGGCCGGTTGCCGTCGTTTACCCCGATGCCGTCTGGTACACTTATGTAGACGCCGACGATGTGCGCGAAATCGTCGACTCCCATCTGCGCGACGGCGTACCTGTCGAAAGGCTGCGAATCTGATGCTGCCCATTGATCGCAGGCACCTCTACGATGGCGGCGAACTCGCAGGCCTGGAATGTGTAGACCAACACGTCGTCATTCCGGGCCCGGCGGGTGTGCTGGAGGGTATCACTGCGTGCCCTGATAAAGAGACGCGCGGCGTGGTGGCGATCATCCTTCATCCGCATCCGCTTTATGGCGGCACCTTGAACAATAAGGTTGTGCATTGTCTGAGTAAAACCTGCAATCAACTGGGCATCCCCTCGCTGCGTTTCAATTTTCGCGGAGTGGGAGAGAGTACCGGCGTCTATGATGATGGTCGCGGCGAAACCGAAGATTGTCTGGCGGTGCTCGACTGGGTGCAAGAGCGCCGCCCCGGCTTCGATATCTGGCTGGCCGGATTCTCCTTCGGAGCCTATGTGGCCTATCGCAGCGTGCACAGTCATCCCCGTATCAGCCATCTTCTGACCGTTGCCCCGCCCGTTAATCTCTTTGATTTCGGTTCATTACCGACACCGACCTGTTCGTGGACCCTGATTCAAGGCGAACAGGACGAACTGGTCCCCGCCGCCAGAGTAGCAAACTGGGTCGATACCCTGCCCGTTCAGCCCCGGAAGATTTTGCTTCCCGCAGACCACTTCTTTCATGGTCAGTTCAACGCCATGCAAGCGGCGCTGTTACAATCCCTCAATAACGAAGTAACCGAGATAGGAGTCGGTGACCCCTGTCGTGAATCCGGCCTTTCTTGAACTACGGGCGCTGCATAAGCGTTATGGCGGACGCGAGGTGCTGCGCGGGGTAGACTTCGCCGTTGCCGCCGGAGAGTGTTTTGCCTTGGTCGGTCCCAATGGGGCGGGCAAGAGCACCACGGTGCGGGCGATCCAGGGACTGACACCCACCGATGGCGGAGAAATTCGCCTCGGTGGTCGGGTGCTCGCAGAAATGGGGCGTGCGGCGCGGGCAGACATGGGGGTGGTGCCGCAAACGGATAACCTGGATCCCGATTTTACCGTGCAGGAAAACCTCTGGACCTACGGTCGCTACTTCGGCCTGCCGAAAGCGCTGATCCGCCAGCGCAGCACCGAATTGCTGGAGTTTATGGCCCTCAGCGGCTATGCCGCGCAACCGATCCACTCGCTGTCCGGCGGAATGCAACGCCGCCTGACCATCGCCCGCGCCCTGATTAACGCCCCCAAATTGCTGCTGCTGGACGAACCCACCACCGGCCTCGACCCCCAGGCCCGTCATCTCATCTGGCAGCGTCTGCGCGAGCTACGGCGGCAGGGCACCACCCTGCTGCTGACCACACACTATATGGACGAAGCGGAGCGTCTGGCAGACCGGGTCGGAATCATCGACCATGGCCGGATTCTGGCGGAAGACAGTCCGCGCGGCCTGATCACCACCAATATCCCGGCGGGCGTCGTCGAGTTGCGCCGGGTGGACGGTGCGCTGCCGGACCCGCAGGATCTGCATCGCCAGTGGGTGAGCCTCAGTGAGCGCGTAGGCGATACCCTGATCTGCTATGGGACGGATCTGAGCCCGCTACTGGCGCACTTCGTGGAGGATCCGGCCTATCGCTGGTTGCAGCGTCCCGCCAGCCTGGAGGATGTATTTCTGCACCTGACGGGACGCGATTTGCGAGAGGAAACCGAATGATGCCGATACGCGACGCCTTGCCGGGAGCCGGGGCACTGGCCGTCTTGCAGCGCAACTTCGGTGTCTGGCGCAAACTGCTGGCGCCAAGCCTGCTCGGCAACTTTGGCGACCCGCTGCTTTACCTGCTGGCGCTGGGGTATGGTCTGGGGCACTTCGTCGGGCGTATGGACGGGATGCCCTACATTACCTTTATCGCCTCCGGCATTGTCGCCAGCAGCGTGATGAATACGGCCAGCTTCGAAGGGCTTTACTCCGCTTTTACCCGGATGAACGCTCAACGCACTTACGCGGCCATGCTGGCCACGCCCTTGCGGGTCAGCGACATTCTCGCTGGCGAAGTGCTTTGGTGCGCCGTGAAAGGCTTGATCAGTGCCGTGGCCATCGTCATCGTCGCCAGCTTTTTTGGCGCCATACAAGGCCCCTGGGTGTTACTGGCGTTGCCGGTCATTCTGCTGGCGGGACTGAGCTTTGGCGGGCTGGCGCTGGTCATGACGGCACTGGCGCGCAGTTATGATTTCTTCATGTATTATTTCACCCTGGCGGTGACGCCCATGTTTCTCTTTTGTGGCGTTTTCTATCCCCTCCATTCGCTGCCGCCCTTTGCCCAGCAACTCGCACAGGTGCTACCCCTGACCCATGCGGTGGCGCTGCTGCGACCACTGCTGACCGGGCATCTGCCCCACGAGGTGCTGTACCATGCTGGCGTTTTGCTGTTGTACACCCTGGTGGCCTATGGATTTGCATGGCGCCTGCTCAGCCGTCGGCTGCTGCGCTGACGATAAATGGGCGACAAGTCGCACCGCTACCCTTGACAGCGACGCAGGTTAACGCTTTAATTTGCGCCTCACGGCGCTTTAGCTCAGCTGGTTAGAGCAGCGGAATCATAATCCGCGTGTCCGGGGTTCGAGTCCCTGAAGCGCCACCAAATAAAACGATCCAACTCTTGAAGCACAACCGGCTGCTGTTTAAGGGCGGCCTTGTCATGCCAAGCTCAAGGCCATAACCCAAAGCCCGACGCCGCTCAGAGCACTGAGAATAGCCATTCCAAAAAGCCAAATCCTTCCAGTCAGCGCCGTGATGGAAGCCAGTGAAATGGCGATTTGTAAAAAAATCATCGCAATGGCCATGTCGTTATGCGGCCTGTTCAATCGTTCCGAGCGACTGTTGGCTGCGCTGGAAAGTTGCTCCAGATGTTGGGCTTCGGCCTGAACACTCTTTTTTTGGGCCTTATACTTGAGGATTTTCTTCTGGTAAGGCGCTGCCTGTTCCGCCGGTGTCAGATCCACAGCCAGTTGCATCAGATGTTCTTTGGTGCTAATAGCCTGGTAGTAATTCCACTGGTCCGTTGCCTTAGCTTTCTCCAACACGGCTTCATTCTTGGCCAGCAGCACCTCGTTCATCAGATGCGTCCCCTGATAACCGACAACGGCGCCAAGCGTAGCAAGCAGCGCTGTAAAAATAGCCACCCACTGACCCAGAGTGGGCTTGTGGGTGGCTGGTTCTGCGGCCTCATGAATAGCCTCTTCGTGCGGGGCGTGCGTGTGCAAAGATTCGCTCATGGATTTCGTCCTTTTTAAGGGTGATATTTCGCTTGACCTGACCGACCATGCCGACATACAAAAGTGCCGCTTATTTTGTACCAACGGCAACCGCCTGGACAGTCACGTCGTGGCATTAGGGACGACTCAGGGCACCGGATGCGGGGCGGCCTGGTTGTGACTGTTTTTACATGTTATTCAGGAGGGAGCTGATGTCGACCACACCCGAACTGCACGCCAGACCCAGCGAAGCGGATGTGTTGCAGCGATTACCCGAGGAGGTGCGGGAGCGCATCCAGGATCGCTGGCGGATTTATCAGCTCCGCCATCATCCCTCCTGGTGGCGGCGACTACTGCTGTTTCTGAGTCTGATCGGGCCAGGTATCCTGGTGATGATCGCAGACAACGATGCCGGCGGCGTCATCACCTATGCCCAGACGGGGGCGATGTACGGCATCGGTTTTTTTATCCCCTTCCTATTGCTCATGATCCCGGTGGCCTATGTGGTGCAGGAGATGACCGTGCGTCTTGGCGCGGTGACGCATCGCGGTCACGCCGAGATGATCTGGGGGCGTTATGGCGCTTTTTGGGGAGTGTTTTCTCTGCTGGATCTGACGGTGGCGAACATTCTGACGCTGGTAACGGAGTTTATCGGTATCCGTGTGGGCATGAGCGTGTTCTCCGTGCCGCCGGCCCTTTCGGTCATGCTGGCCTGGATATTTGTCGCCGCGACCATGATTTTTTTGCATTACCATACCTGGGAGCGGCTGGCGTTGTGGATCGCCGCAGGCAATATCGTTTTTGTGCCCCTGGCCATCGCCGCGCACCCCGACTGGGGCCAGGTTATCGCGGCGGTGGGCAACTGGCACATTCCGGTGGGGACGGCGGTCGGCGCCTTTACCTATGTCATACTCGCCAATCTCGGAACGACGATCGCTCCGTGGATGCTTTTTTTTCAACAATCCTCGGTTGTTGATAAGGGGCTGACGGTCAATGACATCCCCAGCGGTCAAGCCGATACCGCCTTCGGAAGCCTTTCCATGGGGATTATCGCCATCACCATCGTCATCTTGACGGGTACCCTGGCGTATGGGCACACCAATGCCGCCCAGTTCGACATACAGGCGATCCTCCACCTGTTACGACAGAGTAGCCTGGGCAGTGTCGGAACCGCGCTGTTCGCTCTGGGCCTCGTCGAGTCCGGGCTGATCGCCGCCATCGCCATTACGGCGAGCACTTCCTGGGCGGTGGGCGAAGCGCTCAAGCTCCCCCGGAGCCTGAACCTCAAGCCACAACGGGCCTTGCCCTTTTATCTGTCCGGCATTTTGAGCGCCGGCATGGCGGCTATGGTGGTCCTGATTCCCCACATCCCCCTGGGGTTTTTGAACCTCACCGTGCAGGTGATTGCATCCATATTCATGCCGGCGGCGATGCTATTTCTGCTCATGCTGCTGAATGATCGCGAGATCATGGGGAGCTATGTGAATCGGCGCTGGCAGAATTATTCAGCTTTCACCATCGTTGGTTTCCTAATTCTGGCCAATGCCGTTTATGGCTATACCGTCGTCTTCCCATCCCCCTGAGGAGCGTTGCATGCATCCCAAAGAAGACTTTCGTTCCGAGGCGACCCCGGAGTTCCTGGCGTTTCTGGAAGAGGAGATCCATCAGGAACCCAGGCCCATGACCCGCGCCCCGATTCGGGGAGGTATTCAGATAGCCTTCTGGGGTTTGCGTATCTACATCGTGATCATGCTGATCATGGTGGCCATCGGTTTTGCACACGGTATGCTTTGACCGCACTCACGGGTTACACATTAGGCATGTCACAATCGGTTAATGCGGCGTAACACTCCGCAAAAGTGGAGGCCGCGCGCGGAAACGCCGCCAAAATATCAGGATCGAAATGCTCCGGCTTAACTCGTCCATCTCCTTTTAAGATAATATCCACCGCTCTTTCATGATCCAGCGGTTCCTTATAAGGACGCCGACTTCGTAAGGCATCATAAATGTCCGCCAATACCATCATCCTCGCTGATAACGGGATCTCGTCGCCTTTTCTGCCGAAAGGATAGCCACTTCCGTCCCATCGTTCGTGATGGCCCAGAGCGATTTCCCATCCCATCTGTAATTCTGGGGAGACATTGTGTTGGCCAATAATATTGGCGCCGAGTGTGGTGTGCGTACGCATAATGACCCATTCAGCGGCATCCAGAGGACCGGGTTTCAGCAGAATAGGATCGGGAATCCCGATCTTTCCTACATCGTGCATAGGACTCGCCACAAAAATGAGATCGGCAAAATCTGTCCCCATGCCCAGTTGTTGTGCCAACTCCTTGCAGTAATAGGCGATGCGCTGAATATGGGCGCCGGTTTCTTCGTCCTTTTTCTCGGCGGCGCGCAGAAGAACATTGATCGTCTGCAAATAGCTATCGTGCAGCTGGGCCGTGCGCTGCCGAACGGTGATTTCCAAAGTCTCATTATTGCGTCGGATGCGATCACTGTATTCCTTGAGCCGCAGAATATTACGCACCCGCACGCGCAACTCCGCCCGGTCTATCGGCTTGCCGAGGAAATCATCCACCCCGGCCTCCAAGGCATGCAAACGCGTTTTGCGGTCGTCGAAGGCCGTGACGATGATGATGGGTAAATTGGCATAGCGGGAGTCCGCCTTGAGCCGTGCCGCCAGTTCAAAGCCGCTGATCTGAGGCATCATACCGTCGGTGAGTATCAAATCCGGTCGGCGATCCTGAAGCCGCGCCAACGCCTCCTGAGCGCTGGATGCCGCCAGCGTCTCATAACCATCATTCTGCAATAAGGCCGTGAGCAGACGACGGCTACTCCCTTCATCATCTACTATCAGAATCATGGATCGCTGTTCAGGCATCGGCTTCCCCTCTGCGGCTACAGAAAACGGCCCACAACTTCTATAAGCGTCTGATGACCTATCGGCTTACTCAGATAGGCATCGCAGCCAGCGGCAAAAATGCTTTCCTCATCCCCCTTCATGGCCAAGGCCGTCAGGGCTATGATAGGGATCCTCCGCGTCGCGGGATCTTCCTTCAGGATGCGGATCGCTGTAAGTCCATCCATGCCCGGCAGATGAATGTCCATGAGAACGAGGTCGGGATACTCGGCACGAGCGATGACAATACCTTGTTCTGCGTCGCCCGCGTGCAGAATCTCATAACCGGCCTTGCGCAAGACAATACCTGCAAGCTTGTAGTTGATCATATTGTCTTCAACGATCAAAATTCGCTTAGGCAATATCTTCCCCTGGGTGAGAATGGGCGGTGTTCAGTGCGCGACGCACCTCTCCGAGGAATTGATCGCGCCTGAAACTCGCCTTCTCCATAATTTTCAGGATATGTCCATTCAGGCGACGGCGATCCTCTGGCGTAATTATTTTGGCCGTCAAAACCAAAACCGGGATGGCCGCCATGCTTGGGTTTTGCTGTAGCGCGTCCACTACGTCAAAACCGCTGAATTCCGGCATCATCAAATCCAGCAAAATCAGATCGGGATGAAGATGTTCTGCCATGGTCACGGCATCCCGCCCGCCATAAGCACTGATGACCTCGTAACCGCCATTGCTCAACTGGCGATTAATGACCGCCACCGCCCGCGCATCGTCATCGACCACCAGGATCACGGGACGATTCTGCCTCGTCACCACAAAACCGAGTTTTTGCAGGATTTTTTCCAGCCGTTCAATTTCAATGGGTTTCTGCAGTATTTGAACGCTCCCGAGGAAAAAGCCTGAACCCTGCTCTGAATCCGTACTGGTAATTACCAACGGGATGGTAGCCAGACGCGCATCCCGGTGCTGGGCCGCTAAAAAATCCCAGCCGTCCCTGCCTGGCGGATTCATCTCCAGAATGATGAGATCTGGACGTTCTTCACATGCCATATCCAAAGCGCTAACAGGGTCGCGAGCCCGACGCACGCGAAATCCGTCATCCCTCAGGTAACCTTCCAGGAGGGTCGCTGTGGCGTCGTCATGCTCTATCACCAAAGCGGAGTGATTTGTTTCAGGGGCGGAAACCGCCTTTGCGGAATCCGCCTCCGCAAGAACGACCTCCTCTCGCCAGGGAAGCCAGACATGAAAAGTGGAACCCTCCCCAAGCGTACTTTCCATGCTCACTCGCCCACCGTGCAGCTCCGCCAGACGTTTGACGAGGGAAAGCCCGAGACCGGTACCTTCATAGCGGCGATCCAAACCGCTGTCAGCCTGGACAAAGGGCTTAAAAAGCCGTTCCTGATCTTTTTCCGCAATACCGATGCCCGTATCGGTTACGCTGATTTCCAACCAGTCGGGATAGGCGGCATATTCAGGGCCGGACAAATCGCTTCTGCTACGCCCGCAGAGCGTTACCTGACCTCCATCGGGAGTAAATTTCACGGCGTTGGACAGTAGATTGTACAAAATCTGCTTGGTCTTGCGCGCATCCAGGTAAACGGGGGGGAAGTCTGGTTCCATTTCGAGGTCAAGCCGAATCTGGTGGGCGACTGCCTTTTCCCGGACAATACCCAAAGAACCCTGAAACAAATCGTGAAGGTTCGCCGCTTCCAACTCCAGCTTCATCATACCTGCCTCCACTTTGGAGAGGTCCAGGATATCGTTGATGAGAGAAAGGAGATGTTGGCCGCTTTCAAAAATATCCCTGGTGGCATCTTTTTGTTCGGGACTGAGATCACCCATGATGCCGTCCTTCAACAACTCGGAAAAACCAATAACGGCATTGAGAGGGGTACGCAACTCATGAGACATGTTGGCCAGAAAATCAGACTTGGCCTGATCCGCCAGGCGCAACAACTGGTTCCTTTCCAGCAATGCTTCGCTTTGTTTACGCAATTCAACAGCCATGATTTGCTGGTTTTCTTTCTGAGCGATGTGGTTGAGGGCCGCGCCTATCTCCAGGGAAAGCTTATCCAGGAAGGCGATTTTTCTCTCGCTTAGGGCTTCTAGCGAAGCCACCACCAGCACCCCGAATTGCTGCTCCTGATAACGGATCGGCACCATGGCGATCTCTGCAGCTCGAAACTGGCAGATCCCAGCGTCCACCAGAAACCCGGAGTTGTCATCGGGTTGCCTCAAGCGTTGCGGATGGTCCGACATGGCCGCTTCGCCCAGGACACCCTCTCCACGCTGAAAACCGCTTGCCAGTTGTCTATCGGTGCCCCGGTGTGCGGCCAGAACAAAGTGGCCTTGCCATTCGTCATAGCGATAAAATGCAGAGACCGGGAAGGGATGATTCTCCGCCAGGATGCTCAGAACTTGTTGAAGGATCTCCGTCAACCCAAAATCGGAACCACTAAAGAGGGCAAGAATTTGTCCTTGACTGCTTTCAATGCACAGGGATTCTTCCAGCTCTCCTTGCGCTGCGCGACGTTCACGCCCCTCCTTTCTTATTTGCCAAAAGAGCCCGGTAAGCAGTGCGATCAGCAGGACAATCGTGATTCCGATAGCCCATAACGTTGCCTCGCCCGCCTCTTGGGCCGCTCCGGTGCGCTTCCTGAGCAGACCGCTTTCGGTCGCACGCATCTTCTCGACCAGATCATGCACCGCCGCCATTTCGGCGATCCCTTCGCCCGCACGAAGCATCGCCTGGGCCGCCGGAAGACCCTGTTTTTCGTAAGCGTCAAGAACATTATCAAGAAGCTGCAAGCGTCTCTGTGACCGCTGCCGTAGCGCCACCGCCCGATGCTCTTCGAGTGGGTTGTCCGTCACCTCGTTCGGCAAATCATCCAGTGTCGTCTGAAAGCGCTGGATTGCCGCCTGACGTTCCTGGAGATAGAACGAATTGCCGGTAAGGAGATAGCCGCGCTGCGCAGTTTCTGCCTCATTGATCAGCGCCCAGCAGCGGTCAAGGCTCTGTAGTACCGTCTGGATATGCTCCACCCGGTAAGAAGCCCGGACATAGCCGGTCGCGGCGCGAAAGGCCAGCGCTCCCACCAGAACAAGCGCTAAAACGGCCAGGCTAAAGCCTGCCAGTATTTTATTTCCTGTCGAGAATATGGAACCCATTCCGTTAGGGTAGCGCTCATTTTCAAACAAGTTAAGTTTTTTCTGATTTATATAAAGATCTTATTTGCTCTGACTGGCGCTTCCCGGTCATGCCGGATATTTTCGCTATTCCGCCTCACTTCCCGATACAAAAGCGCGAAAAAATCTCGCCGAGAATGTCTTCCACATCAATATGACCGGTGATACTGGCCAATGCCACAGCGGCTTCACGCAGAGACTGCGCGACCAATTCAGGGGAGCCCCCCAGGCGATGCATATCGCGCGCGGCGTGAATGTCCTGCAGACAATGCTCCAGCGCCTCGACATGGCGACGGCGGGCGCTGAAGGGACAACTGTCGCCCTGCATACCGAGGGCCTCCATCAAGCTGCGCCGCAAAATATCGAGGCCGACGCCAGTTTGGGCAGAGAGGGCGATACTCTGCTCACCGACGGGGGTGAGGGGCGGGGCGGAAACCAGATCCAGCTTGTTCCAGAGGATCAGGCGCGGTCCTTCCGGCAGGTCACGCAGGATGGCCTCATCCTCCACCTGCCATCCCGCGCTCGCGTCTGCCACCAACAGGATCAATTGCGCGCTGTGCAATATATGGCGGGCACGGGCGATACCTTCCGCCTCCACGGCATCCGTGGCCGCGCGCAACCCGGCAGTATCGATAAGCTCCACCGGCAGGCCGTCGAGGACGATTTCTTCGCGGAGCAGGTCGCGGGTGGTACCGGGGATGGCGGTGACGATGGCCGATGCGCGGCGGGCGAGGGCGTTCATCAGGCTGGATTTGCCGACGTTGGGTCGTCCGGCGAGCACTACGCGACCGCCGCGGGCGAGTTGGGCGCCTTGCTGTGCTTGCTTGAGCAGATGCGCGATCTGGCCTTCCAGCCGCATCAGGCCATCGGCAATAGCCAGTTCGTGGGCATCGCCAAGGTCTTCCTCACTGAAATCCAGGCCGGCCTCGGCGAGGGCGAGAAGTTGCAGGAGCTGGCCATGGATGCCATCGACCGCCTGCGAGAAGGCACCCTCCAGGCTCGCCGCCGCGGCGCGTGCCTGGGCGTCGCTGCGGGCGTGGATGAGGTCGGCAACCGCTTCGGCCTGGGCAAGATCAAGACGACCATTGAGAAAGGCCCGTTCACTGAACTCGCCGGCACGCGCCGGCCGCGCGCCCAGAGCGATGGCCTCGGTGAGCAGGCTGGCGAGGGCCAGCGGGCTGCCATGGCCCTGCAATTCCACGACGGTTTCGCCGGTGTAGCTGTGGGGGGCGGGAAAATAGAGGGCGATGCCATGATCAATCACGCTGCTGTCGCGGGCGTGAAAGCGGCGAAAATGGGCATGCCGGGGCATCAGTGCTTTTACCTTTGCTCCGCCGCAGAGCACCGTCGCGATGGCCAGGGCCTGCGATCCAGAGAGGCGCAAAATACCGACGCCGCCTTCCCCCGGCGGCGTGGCAATCGCCACAATCGTGTCTCCCTGCTGATAGGCCAAGGCTCTAACTCAACACGGGAGGCCCCACCCTAGTCCTTGGCCGCCATGATATGGCGGGTGATCAGGTATTGCTGGCCGATGGAAACCACGTTGTTGGTCAGCCAGTACAGTACCAGACCCGCCGGGAAAAAGGAGAAGAATACCGCGAAGATCACCGGCAGTGCCGACATGATGCGCTTCTGCATGGGGTCCACCGGCGCTGGATTGAGGCGCTGCTGGAAGAACATGGACACGCCCATGAGCAGGGGCAGGATGTAGTAAGGATCGGGTATGGCCAGATCATGAATCCAGAGGATAAAGGGCGCTTGCCGCAGCGAAACGCTCTCCACCAACACCCAGTACAGGGCGATGAAAAAAGGCATCTGCAGTACAATGGGTAGACAGCCCGCCATAGGGTTGACCTTCTCGCTGCGGTACAACGCCATCATGGCTGCGCCCAGCTTCTGGCGGTCATCCCCGACCTCCTTCTTCAGTTTCTCCAGCTTGGGCTGCAACTTGCGCATATTGGCCATGGAGCGGTAACTGATGGCCGAAGGGTAGAAGAAGATGAACTTGACCACTATGACCAACAGGATGATCGCCAGGCCCCAGTTGCCGACCAGCCCATGGAACCAGGTCAGCACCACATGCATGGGCTCGGCGATGATGGCGAACCAACCGTAGTCCACGGTCTGCTCCAGGCCGTTACCCATGGCGACCAGGGTTTGCTGCTGCTTCGGCCCGAGGAAAAGCTGCTGGGTGATGGTGGTGCTCTGGCCCGGTGCCAGGGTCGGTAGCGGGGTGTTCACCCCGGCGACATAATTGGTACCTGACGGGCGCGCATAAATCTGGGATTGCGCATCCTGGGCAGGCACAATGGCCGTGAGGAAGTAGTGGTCCATCATCCCCGCCCAGCCGGGGCCGGACTTCAACTCCGGATGATCATGGATATCACCGAAACTCACTTCGCTGAAGTTGCCCTGGTGCATGAGCACCGCGCCGGTGAAAATAGACATGAACATGTGACTTTCAGCGCGGTCATTGCGCAGGATCTGGTCAAAATAGCTGCCATTCCACGCCATGGACCCGCTATTGGTGATGGTGATGTGCTCTTCCACCACGTAGCTGTCGGGCTGAAATGTCCATGTTTTTTCGACGCTCAGGGGGCCGGCTTTGCCGATGAGGGTGATAGGCTGGCCGTCGGCCCGCCGAACGGCAGGAACGGCGAACTGGGCAACCAGGGTCTGTCCATCGCTGTTGACGAAGCCGCTCTGCTGCACAGTGAGCTTAGCCGCCGCCTTGTCGAGGATGGGATAGGGTGCGGGATTCCCCACCGCCTGCGGATAACGGAGCAGGCCAAGCTGTTGGATATCGCCGCCATTCAGGTCGATCTGGCCAGTGAACACCTGCGTCTGGAAAGACACCGTGGGTCCTGTCGCCAACTGGAGGCCCGTACTGACCGGCGTGACCGTCGGCACAGCCACTGTCGCTGCTGAGGTAGCCACAGCGGATGTTGACGTGCTCGGGGTCGTGACGCTTTGGCGGACGGCAGTCGGCGTAACCGGTTTCGGCGCATTCTGCGCCTGCCAGGCCTGAAACAGCAGGAAGACGACTACGGCAAGCGCGACAGCGAGGATGGTCTTCTGATTATCCATGAGGCCCCAAGGCGTTTAAGGAACGGGATCGACACCACCGGAGTGCCAGGGATGGCAACGGCTGATGCGTTTGATGCCTAACCAGGAACCTTTGGCGATGCCATAGCGTTCAATGGCCTGACAAGTGTATTCGGAGCAGGTCGGGTAAAAACGGCAGTGGTGTCCGAGTATGGGGCTGATGACATACTGATAGCCGCGCACGACAACGACGGCCACGTGCCGCACACTCATACCCTCTCCAGCATCTGCTGGAAGTAGACGCCCATGGCCCGCATGCTGAGTTGCCGGGCACCCGCCCGCGCTACCACCAGCACGTCACGCCCTTGCGTGCGCACCGGCTGCTGCCGGAAAGCTTCGCGCAAGCGTCGCTTGATACGGTTGCGGACCACGGCATTACCCACCTTGCGACTTACTGCCAAACCCAGACGGGGGTGTCGCAGTTCGTTACGCAGGGCGTAGATCACCAATTCTGGGAAGACCTTTTTGCGTCCCTGCTTGAGGGTGCGCTGGATGGCCGCCTTCTGGCGGAGACGATCCTCGCGGGTAAAACGATGAGGATGCGCCAGCGCCGGATTCATCGGCTTACGGGCAGAGACGCTGACGGCCCTTGGCACGGCGCCGCTTGAGCACAAGGCGACCGGATTTGGTGGCCATGCGGGCACGGAAACCGTGGGTCCGCTTGCGATGAACAACGCTGGGCTGAAAAGTACGCTTCATGAGACACTTCCTGCGGATAATTCTTAAGGGCTGAGAAGATAAGGAGATGCTGCACGAAAGTCAAGGCACCGGGCCGCATTTTCGGGACCCGGCGACGACGAGATAAAAAGCCTTAGCGCACGATGGGCTTATAACGCAGACGATGGGGCCGGGCGCCCTCCTCACCCAGGCGGCGTTTTTTGTCTGCCTCATATTCATGGTAGTTGCCCGCAAAAAACTCCACATGGGCATCACCTTCAAAAGCGATGATGTGGGTGGCGATGCGGTCGAGGAACCAGCGGTCATGGGAGATGACCATGATGCTGCCCGCGAATTCCAGCAGGGCGTCTTCCAGCGCGCGCAGGGTTTCCACATCGAGGTCGTTGGAGGGCTCATCGAGGAGCAGGACGTTGCCGCCGGCGATAAGGGTCTTGGCCAGATGCAGGCGGCCACGCTCACCGCCCGAGAGCTGTCCCACCAGTTTTTGCTGGTCGGCGCCCTTGAAGTTGAAGCGGCCGCAATAGGCGCGGGATTGGATCTCAAATTTGCCGACGGTGAGGATGTCCAGCCCACCGGAGATTTCTTCCCAGACATTGTTTTTGGCGGCGAGCGCATCGCGGGACTGATCCACATAGGCCAACTTGACGGTAGAGCCGAGGACGACGGCGCCGCTATCCGGGCTTTCCTGGCCCACAATCATTCGGAAAAACGTTGACTTGCCGGCACCATTGGGGCCAATAACACCGACAATGGCGCCCGGCGGCACTTTGAAGCTGAGATGTTCAAAAAGCAGTTTGTCGCCGAAGCCCTTGGTCACATCACGGAATTCAATCACCTCGTTGCCGAGACGTTCCGCCACCGGGATGAAAATCTCCTGCGTTTCATTGCGGGTCTGGTATTCGTAGGAACTCAGTTCTTCAAAGCGGGCCATACGGGCCTTACTTTTGCTCTGCCCGCCTTTGGCGTTCTGCCGCACCCATTCCAACTCGTGTTGCATGGCTTTGAGGCGCGAGACCTCGGCGCGGGCCTCCTGTTCCAGGCGCTTTTCCTTCTGCTCCAGCCAGGCGGAGTAATTGCCTTTGTAAGGGAAGCCGCGGCCGCGGTCCAGTTCCAAAATCCACTCGGCGGCATTATCAAGAAAGTAGCGGTCATGGGTAACGGCAACCACGGTACCGGAGAAGCGCTGCAAATACTGCTCCAACCAGTCTACGGATTCGGCGTCCAGATGGTTGGTAGGCTCGTCGAGGAGGAGCATGTCGGGACGGCTGATGAGCAGGCGGCAGAGCGCAATACGGCGCTTTTCACCACCGGACAAGGGGCCGACCAGAGCATCCCAGGGGGCGAGACGCAAGGCGTCGGCAGCCACCTCCATCTGTTGCTCGGCCTGATGCCCATCACTGGCGGCAACAATGGCCTCCAGGCGCGCCTGCTCGGCGGCGAGAACGTCAAAATCCGCATCAGGCTCGGCGTAGGCGGCATAGACCGCTTCCAGTTCCTGTTGCGCGCCGAGGATGTCACCGAGACCCTCCTCCACTACCTGGCGCACCGTCTTGTTCGGATCGACCTGCGGTTCCTGCGACAGATAACCGATTTTGAGACCAGGCATGGGCTGCGCCTCGCCTTCAAACTCCTTGTCGACACCCGCCATGATCTTTATCAGGGTGGACTTGCCGGCACCATTCATGCCGAGCACGCCGATTTTGGCACCGGGGAAAAAGGACAAGGAGATGTCCTTGAGCAGAACGCGCTTGGGCGGCACGATCTTGCTGAGGTGATTCATCGTAAAAACGTATTGCGCCAT
>JAPTWR010000163.1:3474-17954 GCA_028065135.1 Acidithiobacillus sp. | reverse complement strand
CAGGATCAAACTCTCTCGTTCAATCCTTCTTAAAACAATACCAATCAGGGCAATTATCAACACATTTATGCGCTCATAATACCCTTGGGCCTAAACCCCACACATCTCCACTCGGCTGGAAAAGAACAATCCGGACCGGAGTCCGGTGCGGCAGCAACGCCGCGTCGTGAGGGCGCATTATACGGGGCTCTCGAAGGCTGTCAACAAGCAATTTCACGTTTCCGATACCGTTCCACACATCTGCGATTTTTTGCTTACCCGATCATCACATGGTTCAGGAATCGGCCTTGCGCAGAGCCACACGAGCGAAGTGGCGTTTACCAAACTGCAATAAATACTCCGCTCCCAATGCCAAAGTGCTGGCCGGGTCAACGACCCGCTCACCATCCAGGCGCACCGCGCCCTCTTTGATTTTACGCATGGCCTCACTGGTGCTGACCGCCAACTGTGTCTGTACGAGCACCTGACTGAGGCGTGGCGCTGTCGGCAAGGAAAGTGTTTGCAGGGGCAGATCGTCGGGGGTCTCGTGGCGCTGGAAGCGGGCCAGGAAGGCGGCATGAGCCTCCCGGGCAGCCGCTGCATCGTGAAAACGAGCCACCAGTTCACCGGCCAGAGCGAGCTTGATGTCACGCGGATTACCCGCTCCACTGGCTGCTGTATCCTGCAGGCGCATTTGCTCTGCCGCGGGCACGCGGGAGAGCAGCGCATAATAGCGCCACATCAAAGTGTCTGAAATCGACATGATCTTGCCAAACATTTCTGCGGGCGGGTCTTCGACCGCGATGAAGTTACCCAGCGATTTGGACATTTTCTGCACGCCGTCCAAACCTTCGAGGATCGGCATGGTAAGCACTAACTGAGGTTTCTGAGCGTACTCACGCTGTAATTCCCGGCCTACCAGCAGATTAAAGCGCTGGTCGGTGCCACCCAGTTCCACGTCCGCTTTGATGGCGACAGAGTCATAACCTTGGAGCAAAGGATAGAGAAACTCGTGAATGGCGATGGGCTGATTGGCATTGTAACGCTTGCTGAAATCATCACGTTCCAGCATGCGGGCAACGGTGTAACGCGCGGCGATCTGGATCAGTTCGTCGGGGCGGAGCGCGCCCAGCCACGCCGAATTAAACATCACTTCGGTGCGTTCGGGATCCAGTATCTTGAACACCTGGCGCTGATAGGTCGTGGCATTGGCCACGACTTCTTCGCGACTGAGTGCTTTGCGGGTAACGCTCTTGCCCGTGGGATCACCGATCATCGCGGTAAAGTCGCCGATGACGAACAGCAGCCGATGGCCGAGATCCTGAAACTGGCGGGCTTTGTGGAGCAGCACCGTATGCCCCAGATGCAGGTCTGGAGCCGTGGGATCCATACCCAGCTTGATCCGCAGCGGTTTATTATCGCGCTGTGCCACCGCGAGCCGCTGTAGCATCTCGCCTTCGGGCAGTATGTCGACAGTGCCGAGCGCAATTTGTTCGTGTGCGTCCTGATGCTTCATTGTCATAACCTGGGCCAATGTTTTGTGATAAGGCAGCATATTAGCATTGGCAGCGCCTTGGCTGAATGGTCTTTACCGCCCTCCGGACATCCGCATTCCCCGTCAATTAAGCACTGGTTAATTTCCGCAACAACGGCACCTTGATCTGGTCGAGAATCAAGGTGTAGAACACCGTCGCCAGGAGCAGACCGGCGATAATCACTATCGGTAGAGGCGCCATCAGCCAGCCCATAAGCGCCAGACCGCTTACTACCAATATGTCCATCAGACTTGCCCAGAGCAATAATCGGCCGGGGACCGATCCCCAGAGATGACCTCGCTCCCGCACCAAAAAAACATTGGCGAGCCCGGAAAACACCAGGCCGAGGAAATCCATGGTCTGCACGGACGCCAGTGGCAGGCCCAAAAACCGGCCCACGCCATACACGGCGAAGATATAAATCAGCCAGGCGAGGGCAACAAGCAGCGCGGAAAACACCAGGGTATCTATGGCCCAGCGGTCCGGTTTGGGCGATGGGCGCACATTGTCTTCCGCCAGTGACATGGTCACGAAATCGTTGGCAAAGAGCAGCACAAGAACCAGCAGCGGTGTGACCACAAAACTATGGAAAATCAAGAAGCCCAGACTCAGGAACAGGGCGACCTGAAAAACTTTGATAATTTTGTTGAGGGTATAGGTAAGCATGCGCTGATAGACCCGTCGGCCGGTGATCACCGCATCCAGCACCCCCTGCAGACCGGGCGTGGTGAGCACGAGGCTGGCCGCTGCCTTGGCCACATCGCTGGCGCTTTCTACGGCCACCCCCATTTCCGCCTGCTTGAGCGCGGGGGCATCGTTGACCCCATCGCCCGTCATACCGACGATCCGGCCTTTTTTCTGTAAAGCTTGCACCAGATGAAATTTGTCGGCGGGAAAGACACCGGCGTAGACCGCGCAGTCCTCAGCCAAGACGTTGCGGTCACACACGCTACCCGTGATGGCCAACGATATGGCGACATTTCTTGCCGTCTGCAAACTGTCGCCGGTGACCATGCGTACCCGCACGCCAAGCGCCTGCAAATGCTGGACGACTTCGGCAGCATCCGGGCGGATGGGGTCCGCGAGCGCGAGCAGACCGAGAAAGCGCGGTTGACCATCCGGGCCGGCCGCCACGGCGAGCACCCGTGCGCCGCTGGCGGCGAGGTCCGTTGTCGCTTGTTCCCAGCCCGTATGGTTACAGAGTTTGGCAATGATCTGGGGCGCGCCTTTGAGTGCGCGCCATGCTGCCTCGTCCCGCATGAAAACCCCCTCCGAACGCTTGGTGGCCGGATCAAAGGGCACAAATTGCTGGCGATCAGGCAGCGTTGCGATTCGGGCTGCCGACTTCCGGAGAATAGCGAGATCAATGGGATCCTGGGTGGCGCTGTCACTGGCCATGGCAGCCATACCGAGCAGTTGCGTCTCTTCTACGCCAGGCCAGGTCTTGATCTGACTGAGGCTGAGACGGTTCTGAGTGAGCGTGCCGGTTTTGTCACTGCAGAGATCACTCATGGCGGCGGCGTCTTCCACAGCGGCCAGACGGGTGACCAACACCCCACGGTGTACCAGATGCAGGGAGGCGATGGCGGTGGCCAGGGTGAAGGTGGCAGGCAGCGCCACCGGCACCGAAGCAACCAGCAGGATGAGCGCAAAAGGAAGTATTTCCGCAAGAGAGACATGCTTGGCGGCTGCGTAAATCAGGATCGCGGCGACGAGAACAACGTCCATTATTACCAGATAGCGGACAATGGAAAGAACCAATTCTTCCAAGTGACTTTTGGCGCCGGCGCCGCGCACCAACTCTGCGGTTTTACCGAAATAACTCCTGGCACCAGTCGCCGTGACCTTGCCTGACGCTTCACCGCGACGCACGACGGATGCGGAATAGAGGGTGTCGCCCGCGGCGCATTCCACGGGCATGGATTCTCCCGTCAGGGCGGATTGGTCTACCAGTATACTGCCATCGCTGAGATGCAGATCGGCGGGGACGATGTCGCCGACCCGCACATGAACCAGGTCGCCTGGCACCAGATCGGCGGCCGAGAGGCTTTGCCATTGCCCGTCGCGACAGGCGCGGGCCTGAATCCGCAAGCGCTCTTTCAGCAACACCAGTGCGCTCTGTGCCTTGCGCTCCTGACTGAAACCGAGCACGCCGTTAAAAATGAGGAGCAATGTGATGATGATGGCTTCTGGCCATTTACCCAATATGGCTTCCAGGATTAAGGTGCATTCCAGCATCCAGGGCACAGGTGCCCAAAACTTGTGGAGAAAAAGCAGCCAGTTTTGGGGTTTTTCTTCGGTGACTACATTGGGGCCATATTGGGCAAGCAGTTGCCGCGCCTCGTCGCCACTCAGTCCACTACAGGTGTTTTCCGGCATATTCCGCTATTCCGATATCTTTTCTATTCGCTCAAGTATAGAACCCGGAAACCCACGAAGATTCCCCCGCAGGCCATGCTGGTAGTAAACTGCGCAGATTGCATTGCATTGGGAGCATGGCGTTATGTTAAGCCTCTGGGGAGAAATGGTGATCGGGGCGGGGAGGCCTGTTCTCCTGGCGTTTGTCGCCTGGGGGGTAAACCGGCTGGCGAATCGCCATCATTGGGACGAGGGTCCGCGATGATTTTGTTGACCTTGTTGAAGGGCAAGCTGCATCGGGCGCGGGTCACCGCCGTCGAGCTGGAATACGAGGGTTCCTGCGCGATTGACAGCGATCTGCTGGCTGCGGCAGGCATCCATCCCTATGAGCAAGTACACATTTACGATGTGAATAATGGGGATCGTTTCAGTACCTATGCGATCAGCGCCCCGGCCGGGTCAGGGATCATTTCGGTCAATGGCGCCGCGGCGCGCCGGGTGGCCTTGGGGGACATCCTCATCATTGCGGCCTACGCGCAGGTAGCGGAAGAGAAGGTTGCCGGTTTCCAGCCGCAACTGGTGTATGTGGATGAGCGCAATCGCATAACCCGACGCAGCCAGCAGATTGATCCCGCCCCCGCCTGAGCGACGAACCCCTTGTTGAAGGGAGTGCCTTGGACTCGCAAGGTGGCAACCAGAGCAGCTTTTGTGCTTTCGCATTGCCAGACGGGGTAGGCGGCGACTATGCTCTACGCATGGACCATACTAACCCCAATCCCTTTCGTTTCGCGCCACTACGGCGGGCCGCCTATCGCCTGAGTGTGACCCAAGCGGAACAGCTACCCGCCGATGACGGCGTCGAAGTGGCTTTTGCCGGTCGCTCCAACGTCGGCAAGTCATCCACCCTCAATATGCTGACCGAACGACGGGCACTGGCGCGGGTCAGTCGCACGCCGGGCCGGACCCAGGCCCTCAATATTTTCGACCTTGATCCCGGTCAGCGCCTCGTGGACCTGCCTGGCTATGGGTATGCCAAGGTACCCGAGGCGCTACGGCGCTCTTGGGGACCGCTGCTGGAACAATATCTGCGGCGGCGCGGCAGCCTGCGCGGATTGATCCTGGTGATGGACATCCGCCACCCCTACGGCCCTCATGATGCTGATCTCATTGCCTTCGCGGCGGGCTGCGGAAGACCAGTGCATGTCTTGTTGAACAAAGCCGACAAACTCAGCCGCGGCGCGGCCATTCAAGAAATGGCCCGCCTGCGGCGGATTCCAGAATTGCGGGGGGTCGCCATGCAGCTTTTCTCTGCCCAGTCAGGGCTTGGTATAGATGAGTTGCATGAGCGTATAGCGACTTGGCTCACGCCAGAAGCAGAAAAAAAGCCCCCGGCGGATGCCGGGGCCAATAGCGAGCCCTCAAAGGGAGGGGAGGACTCATGATCCGGCCAGGGAGGATAGACCGGATCCAGACAACCAATAGGTTACCCACGGCTTTGGAGTGAAGCGTGCCCAAAAAGTTCAGTGAACGTCACCCTTGGCATGCGTTGCGGCCAGACTGGCGTGTTCGCTGGCGCGTGCACGTGCAACACTGGGCGAACCTCCTCCACCTGGAGGACTGGTATCCACATTTCCCCATCGCAGCGGCGGTAGGTCTTCTCGGGATATTCAACATCCTCCCAGCACTGGAGCATCTGCTGGGCCTGAGCTACGTCGGCAGTCTGGCAGCTGTCTCCCACAGCTTTGTGCTCGATGCCTTTCGCGGTATTCCACAGGGCGCTGCAGGCGTCATCTTGCTCATCATGTCCCTGGGTCTGCTCTTCCGCTCCCGTTTTGCCTGGGCCCTTGTCCTGATTATGGCGATGGCCGTCCTTGCCTTCGGGATTTATCGACACCCTTATCAGATCTCCGTGCTGCTTTATTACAATGCCGCCCTGGTGCTTTTTCTGTGGGTGTTTCGCGGCCGTTTCGATCGCAGCAGCCTGGCAACCGGTACATTGTTTGCGTTAGTCGGTGCCATCATGGTCGTGAGTTACGGCGTCTTTGGCGCATATATTCTGGGGGACGGATTCAAACCGCAAATTCACAGCCTTTCTACGGCGCTCTACTTTTCGGTAGTCACCATGGCCACCGTGGGCTATGGAGACATCCTGCCGGTCAGCAACGAATCGCGACTTTTTGTGGTATCTTTGATTGTGCTGGGAATAACGGTATTTGCCACTTCGCTTTCAGCCATTATCGTTCCGGCAGTGAACAACCGCCTGCAATCGGCCCTGCGAGGAGAAAAACGCCGCATGATCCGTAAAGACCACTACATTATCGCCGGGGACACCCCGCTGGCGCGCAACAGCTACCGCGAACTCAGGGGCCGCAATCTGCCCGTAGTAGTGATTATGGGCCACCAGCCTGATGACTCCATCTATCAGCCAGAAGATTTGATCATCGGCGACTCCAGCGATACGGATGTGCTGCGTAGTGCCGGGGCCGCGCAAGCCGCGGCCGTGCTCGCCCTGCGCGCGGATGATTCGGAAAACGCCTTTGTCGTGCTGGCTGTCAAAGAAATAGAGGGGTCAGCCAAAACAGTAGCCGCCGTCAATGACAGTAAAAATCTGGGCCGGGTACGCCGGGTGCAACCGGACATGATTATCGCTCCCCAGGTGCTAGGGGGTGAACTGCTGGCGATGGCTCTCAACGGCGAACAATTGGACAGTACCGCGGTGATGAAGATGTTCCGCTTCAGCAGTGGGACAGCGGTGGACAAGAAGATCTGAGGCTAACTGTGGGCTTCGTCCCAGTGCCTGCCGACACCCAGATCTACCCGCAAAGGCACGGCCAGTTCCGCAACGCCCTCCATACGTTCCCGTAGCGCCGACTGCGCCGCCGCCAGGCTGGCCTCCGGCACTTCCAGAATCAGTTCGTCATGCACCTGGAGAATCATCCGACCGCGCCCCGGAGCCTCCTGCAACCAGCTATCCACCGCAATCATTGCCATCTTGATGAGATCTGCCGCAGTGCCCTGCATGGGTGCGTTAATGGCCGCACGCTCGGCGTAATTACGCCGGGCCGGATTGCTGGAGCGAATTTCGGGTACATACAGGCGGCGACCAAAGAGCGTCTCCACATAGCCCTGCTTTTTCGCCAGGATGCGAGTTTGCTCCATATACGCAAGAACGCCGGGGTAGCGCTCGAAATAGCGGTCCATGTACTGCCTGGCGGCGGCCTGATCAATGCCCAACTGCTGGGCGAGACCATAAGGGGTCTGCCCGTAAATCAAACCGAAGTTAATGGCCTTGGCGGCACGACGCGCGGCGCTGTCCACCGCCTCCGGCACCAGATTAAAGACCTCGGCAGCAGTGGCGGCATGAATATCCTGACCCTCCGCAAAGGCTTGCAGCAGACGCGCATCTTTGGAGAGGTGAGCCATAATGCGTAGCTCTATCTGGGAATAATCCGCACTGAGCAGCCAGTGCCCGGCTTCGGCAATGAAAGCCTGGCGAATACGTCGGCCCTGTTCGGTACGCACCGGGATGTTTTGCAGATTCGGCTCACTGGATGAGAGGCGTCCAGTGGCCGCCACCGCCTGCTGAAAATGGGTATGGACCCGGCCGGTGTCGGGATTCATCATCTGCGGCAGTGCGTCCGCATAAGTATTCTTGAGCTTGGCCATGCCGCGATAATCGAGAATCAGGCGCGGCAGATCGGCATGCACAGCGAGCTGGGCGAGCACATCTTCATTGGTCGACGGCTGGCCGCCGGGGGTTTTCTTGAGTACCGGCAACTGCATTTTGTCAAAGAGGATTTCCTGAATCTGCTTGGGGGAGTTGAGATTGAAGGACTGCCCCGCCTGGACAAAGGCCTTCTGTTCACAGTCCGCCATATCCTTGCTCAACTCCGTGCTGAGCACTTCGAGCTGGACGCGATCGACTTTGACACCCGCTTCTTCCATGCGCGCCAGTACCAGCACCAGCGGCATTTCTATTTCCATCAACACCCGCTGCAAGCCCGGTTCGTTGGCAAACTGTGGCCAGAGTTGCGCATCCACCCGCAGACAGACATCCGCGTCTTCTGCCGCATAGGGCAGTGCCTCCACTACCGGCACATCGGCAAAATTACGCGCTGATTTGCCTTTACCGGCCACCTCTTCGTAGCGGATGTTCTGATGCTGCAGATAGCGCTCGGCGAGGGTGTCAAGATCGTGGCCATTGTGACCGCTGTTAAAGACGTAGCTTTCCAGTAAGGTGTCGCGCAGCAGGCCGGCGGGGTGGATACCATACCGCCAGAAAACTCGCCAATCGTATTTAGCGTTCTGGGCCAGCTTGGCGGCCTGTGGGTCTTCCAGCCACGGGCGCAAAGCGGTGAGTACGGCCTGCCGATCCAGTTGCGGACTACCGTCGCGGTGGCCCATGGGAATGTAGACGGCCTGATAGTCACCACCGGCCTGCCAGGCGCAGGAAATCCCCACCAGATCGGCATGCAGCGGGTCAAGGCTCGTGGTTTCCGTGTCCAGAGCGGCCACATCGGCCGTTTTCAGGGCGAGCAGCAGCGCGTTCAGCGCTTCCTCAGTGGTGATGGCCAGGTAGGCCGCGCGCTCAATATCACTGCTCTGCTTTTCCGGCACCTTTCCCGCATCGTCCGCAGGCAGGTCCCTGAGCCAGGCATGAAAACCCAGGCGCTGCGCCAACGCCCGTAGGGCGGCCACATCCGCCGCCCGACGGGCGTAAGTCGCGGCAGGCAGCGTCAGATCGCAGCGAATGGTCGCCAGATCACGGCTCAAGGGCAGATAATGTGCGGAAGCGCGTAGTGCCTCACCCACCTTGCCGCCGATGTCGCCGGCGTGGGCCAGCACACCGTCCAGATCACCATATTGCGTCAGCCACCGGGCGGCTGTTTTCGGTCCGGCGCCGGGCACGCCGGGGATGTTGTCCACCTTGTCACCGATCAGCGCCAGCAGGTCGGCAATACGCTCCGGCGGCACACCAAAGCGCTCCTCAACCCCGGCCATGTCCGTTTCGACACCTTTCATGGTGTCAAGGAGCCGCACTCGCGGGCTCACCAGCTGCGCCATATCCTTGTCGCCGGTAACGATAAGCACCTGCTGGTCGGGTGCCGCCTGCCGGGCCAGGGTGCCGATCACGTCATCCGCCTCCACGTCGGGCTCAATCACGAGTGGCAGGCCCGTGGCCCTGATCCAATCGTGCAGAAGCGAAACCTGAGCCCGTAGCTCCTCCGGCATGGAGGGCCGCTGTGCCTTATACTCAGGATAAAGCCTGTCCCGGAACGTACCGCCGGGAGCGTCGAAGATGACGATGATTTCGTCGCTCGGATACTCTTTCAGCAGGCGACGGAGCATGTTGGCGACGCCGTAGATAGCCCCGGTCGGAAAGTTGTCCGGCGCGCGCAAGTCGGGCAGCGCATGAAAGGCACGATAGAGGAAGCTGGAGGCATCGACGAGGATACGGGGGTCTTGGGGCATGGTTTGGGACTTCTCTGCGGATTTCCGTCATAATACGGAAAATTACCACCTTTGACACGGGAACGACGGATGCGGACTCATCTCGAAGAGGAAAAACTGCGCGACAAGGGCGAGGGACGCCTCACCCGCGAGGCCTGGAAAATCTTCCAGATTATAGCCGAGTTTGTGCACGGTTACGAAAAATTGGCCGACGTCGAACCCTGTGTCAGCATTTTCGGTTCCGCCCGCATTGACCCGGAACATCCCTGGTATCTGAAAGCCCAGGAGATCGCCGAGAAACTTTCCAATGCCGGGTTTTCCGTCATCAGCGGTGGCGGTCCCGGAGTGATGGAAGCCGCCAACAAGGGCGCCTTTCGCGGCACGGGCTACAGCATCGGGCTCAATATCGAGTTACCCCATGAGCAACATACCAATCCTTACCAGGATGTCTCCATATCCTTCGAGCATTTTTACTCACGCAAAGTCATGTTCGTGAAATACGCCGTCGCCTATGTGGTGATGCCGGGCGGTTTCGGAACACTGGACGAACTTGCCGAATGCCTGACCCTGGTACAGACTGGCAAGACCCGCAAGATGCCTATCATCCTGGTGGAATCCAGTTTCTGGAAAGGACTGATCGACTGGTGGCGGGAATCCATGTTGACGGCGGGGACCATCAGGCCGGAAGATCTCGATCTCATCACCATGATCGACGACACCGACGAAGTGGTATCGGCCATTTTTAATCACTATGAAAAACGCGGCTTTGCGCCGTCCGCCGCTGAGACAGAGGCCCTTCTCAACCTTTAAGGACCCCAGGGAGTATTACCATGTCCATACGCATATTCGCCCTAGTTGTCGGTACCTGCTTTGCGTTAGGCAGCAGCCTCTCCGCATGGGCAGCGGACGATATTCAGAAACTGCATCTGCCCACCCTGGCTCCCGATGCCAAGGCTGGGCCTAAAGCCGAGATCAAGGTGCCACAAGGCTCCAAAATTGAACAGTACAAGGTCAATGGCAAGGTGTACATGGTCAAGGTCATTCCACCAAAGCCGTTTCCGCCTTATTATCTGGAAGACAAGGGCGGCACCGGCCGTTTCACCGAAGTGCCGCAAACGGCGGCTGAACATCTGAGTGTGCCTCAGTGGGTTATTTTTCGCTGGTAACTTGAGTACCGTTTATGTCCGTTTATACCAGTGTCAGTGACCTCGAACTTGCGCAATTTCTCAGAGATTATGACCTCGGTGGCGCCCGCGCGCTGACTGGTATTTCCGCTGGCGTGGAGAACAGCAACTATTTCCTTGATACTGAAAAAGGTCACTTTGTCCTGACTCTTTTCGAGCGTCTGCCACGCAGCAAAATCCCTTATTTTCTTGATCTCACCGAATGGCTGAGCCTGCGCGGCATCCCCTGCCCGCGTCCCATGCATACCCTGGCAGGAAACAGTCTCAGCACGTTATGTGGCAAACCCGCCGCCATCGTCCAGCGTCTGCGCGGTACGTCCATCGAGGGGCGGGCACCCTCTGTTGCCGAAATCAGCGCGCTTGGAACCTTGCTGGCGCGGATGCATCTGGCCGGAGAAGGCTTTCCCGAGCGGCACCCTAATCCTGCGGGCTTCTCCTGGTGGCAGGAGACGGCCAGACATCTGGTACCGCACCTGAGCCGCGAGGACAATGCCCTCATTGCCGAGGAACTGGCCTATCAGGGCACACGGGATCGCACAAATCTCCCCGGTGGCGTCGTGCATGCCGATCTTTTCCCCGATAATGTTTTGTTCGAAAACGGTCGGATCTCGGGCACCATCGATTTTTATTACGCTGGAGATGATGTCTGGCTTTACGACCTGGCGGTGGTGGCCAACGCCTGGTGTTCCGAGACCGATGGTCACTTTGCCCCCGTATTGCTCCGTGCGTTATGGGATGCCTATGTGGCCACTCGCCCCCTGCAGGCGGGCGAGGAAGTGTTATGGTTCCCCCTGCTGCGCGCCGCCGCCCTACGCTTCTGGCTACTGCGCCTGGATGCTATACATTTTCGTCGCCCCGGTACCATCACCCAATGCAAAGACCCGGAGGAATACCGGCAAATTCTTTTGCAGCGTCGGCGGCTGGTATAAACACCAACCCGCCACGGCTCCGCAACATCATGAAGAACAAGCCCTCGCTGGCGGGCAAGGTCCAATCCGGATGAAATACAGTCAGATCATTGCGGGGTAGTTTAATCGTTGAGCGAGAAGGCGTTGCTCTGTGGAGAGCTTTCCAGAATATAGCCGTGACTTCCGCGTCGAACGACGCGTTCCTCTCCCACCGGCACTGCAGCATGAGAGTGACCAGCCTGTCGGGCAGTTTTTTGCGGCAACACCGAGTCGCCGCTGAGGCTCACCATCGGGCGCAAGTGCTCTAACAGCTTGGGACCGATGCCATGGATACTGGTGAGTTCATCCACGCTCTTGAAAGGCCCATGCGCCTGCCGGTATTCCAGCACCGCCTGTGCCTTGGCCGGACCAATGCCCGGCAGCGTATCCAGTGCCGCGGCATCGGCGGTATTGATATTCACCGACGCCCAGACGGCAGGGGCAAACAGCAGGAACAACAAGCACAAAAGTCCACGTAATCCTGTTTTCATCACGCTCCACTCCTTTTTTAAGGCAAACGCTCCAAAGCCACCACCCCCAGCGCCAGCCACTTGCTGCCCGAGGCGAACTGCACCTGAATCCGGCCCTGGCGACCACCTGCCTCATAGTCCAGCACCATTCCCTCGCCAAAGACCGGGTGCTGGAGGCGTGAGCCCAGCGGAAATGGCATATCCGGCGCCGCTACCCGCACGGGTATAGCCGGTCGGCTGATCCGCGCCCGCGGCCGCAGTTCCTGCAGGAGTTCCTGGGGAATCTCCCGCAGAAAGCGGGAGGGCATGGTCATCCGTTCACTGCCATGCAGGCGGCGACTCTCGGCATGACTGATGACCAGCAAGCGCATGGCGCGGGTCATGCCCACATAACAAAGACGCCGTTCCTCGGCCAGTCCTTGAGGGTCTTCCAAAGAGCGTTGATGGGGAAAGAGCCCTTCTTCCAATCCCACCAGAAACACCAGTGGGAACTCCAGGCCCTTGGCGCTGTGCAAACTCATCAATTGCACGCAGTCTTCCCAGGCATCGCCAGCGCCATCCCCAGCCTCCAGAGCTGCATGAGTCAGAAATTCCGAGAGCATATTCCCCGGTTGCGGCACCAGATCACCCAGATTCGGGTCGGCGGCCCAGTCCTGGGCATAACTGCGCGCGGCGTTGATCAACTCGTCCAGGTTTTCCAGACGCCCCTCGGCACGATCGCTCTCGCGGCTGTGCCACTCACGCAGGCCGGTGCGAGTCAGCACGGTCTCCACCCGCTCGCCGAGATCCGTCTCTGCCGTCCGCGCGGCCAGATCATCCACCAGATTAAGGAAGGCGTTGATTTTCGGCTGACCCAGTTCTCCGGCCGCCTGCCAGAGGGACAAACCGCGCGCTCTTGCCAACATTCGCAACCGTTCGACACTGACCGCACCGATGCCCCGCGCCGGCACATTCACCACCCGCTCAAAGGAGGCATCGTCGTGACGATTTACCGTGAGGCGCAGGTAGGCGAGGGTGTCCTTGATTTCCGCCCGCTCGAAGAAGCGCAGGCCGCCATAGACCCGATATGGCATGCCTTCGCGCACCAACACTTCTTCAAAAGCCCGCGACTGGGCGTTGGAGCGATAGAGGATGGCACATTCGGAGCGGCGACCACCGGCTTCCAGCCATTGCTGAATGCGTCCCACCGCATAGCGCGCCTCATCCACCTCGTTGTAGGCCGTATAGAGCTGAATGCCCTCACCGCCCGGCTCCGCCGTCCACAGGGTTTTGCCGAGACGATCCGGGTTGTGGGCGATGACCGCATTGGCGGCTTGCAGGATGGGTGCCGTCGAACGGTAGTTCTGCTCCAGCCGCACCACCTGTGCCCCGGCAAAGTCTTCACTGAAGCGCAGCAGATTCTCCACTCGCGCACCACGCCAGGCATAAATGGACTGATCGTCATCGCCGACCACGAAAATCTGCCCATGCCGCGCCAGTCCCTTCAGCCAGGCGTATTGCACTGCATTGGTGTCCTGAAACTCGTCCACCAGAATATGCTGAAAACGGCGCTGATAATGATCGAGGATTTCCGGAGATTCCCAGAGACGCAGGGCGTAGAGCAACAGGTCACCGAAGTCCACCAGCCCGGAGCGCTTTTTAGCCGCTTCATAGGCGCTGTAGATGGGGATGAAGAGCGCCGCTGCCAAGCCCTCATATTGTTGCACCTGTTCCGGCCCCCAACCTTCGTCTTTCCAGCGACCGATACGCCCGGCCATGGCCCGCGGCGGCCACTGCTTCTCATCCATCTGCGCTTCACGCATGACCCGCCGCAGCAGGCGCTGGCTATCGTCGGCATCCAGAACCTGAAAATCCGCGGGCAAGCCCAGCGCCGCGTGATGCATGCGCAGCAGGCGGTGGGCGAGGCCGTGGAATGTCCCCATCCACAAGGCCCGCAAATCCATGGCCACCATGCCATCCAGGCGCCCGCGCATGGCGCGTGCCGCCTTGTTGGTGAAGGTCACCGCGAGGATCTCGCCGGGGTGTACGTCCCCTTCCAGCAAATGGGCGATGCGGCTGGTCAGCACCCGCGTTTTGCCTGAGCCCGCCCCCGCCAGCACCAGCGCCGGGCCGGGCGGCAGGGTCACCGCCTCCAGTTGGCGGGGATTGAGAGCAGACCATTCAGACACAGCGACTCCTCGGGTTTGGGTATCCAAGCTTGAAAATACGGCATAATGACCGCATTGTGAAAGCAGACTTGCAGTCAGGCCGCTGTCTGCTATAACCAATGATAAGGGGGATGAATTGGAATACAAGGACTATTACAAGATTCTGGGTGTCGAACGCAGCGCTGACGCCGACGCGATCAAGGCATCTTATCGGAAAATGGCGCGCAAATATCATCCTGACGTAAGCAAGGAAAAGGATGCGGAAGACCGCTTCAAGGATCTTCAGGAAGCCTATGAGGTACTCAAAGACCCGGAGAAGCGCGCCGCCTATGACCAGTTGGGGAGCAACTGGCGCGCCGGTCAGGATTTCCGGCCACCGCCCGGCTGGGGACAGCAGGCCGGGGGCGGC
>JAPTWR010000163.1:0-3374 GCA_028065135.1 Acidithiobacillus sp. | reverse complement strand
CGGGGGCGGCGCCGATTTTGGGGGCGGCGGATTCAGTGACTTTTTCGAGTCCATATTCCGCCAGCAGCAGGGTGGTGGCTTTCGTGGCAGCGGGGGGGGGCGGATTCCGCAACCAAGGCGAAGACAGCGAAGCCACCATCCGCGTCAGCCTGGAGGACGCGGCCCACGGCGCCCAGCGCGAGATCAACCTGGAAGTGCCCACCATGGGTCCAGATGGTCGCATGCGCCGGGAAGCGCGGCGCCTGACCGTCAAAATTCCCAAAGGCATCCGCGCAGGTCAGCGGCTGCGGATGGCCGGGCAGGGCGCGCCGGGCATGGGCGGCGGTCCCAATGGGGATTTGTACCTGCACATCCAGTTCCAGCCACACCCCAGGTTTCGGGTAGAGGGTAGCGATTTGTACCATGACTTGCACATCACCCCGTGGGAGGCGGCGCTGGGCGCCAGTGTGGAGGTACCCACCCTGGATGGCGACGTGCGTATGAAGATTCCGGCGGGCAGCGCCAGCGGGCAGAAGCTGCGGCTCAGCCAGAAGGGATTGCCGGGCTCTGGCGGCAAAGCACCCGGCGATCTGTATGCGGTGATCCAGATTGTCGTCCCCAAAAAAATCAGTGAGCCGGAAAAAACCCTGTGGAACCAACTGGCGGAGATATCCGACTTCCATCCCCGCCGCTAACCAGAAGACAGAGGAGATACCCCATGGGTTCACCACCGATCACCGTCATCGAAGCGGAATTGCTGGAAGAGGGCGATTTCTGCTTCGATTTTCCGCATTTTTGCACCCTGCTCCACTGCGCTGAAGGCGAAGCCGTGCAACTGGTGCGCTACGGCGTCATCCACCCCGAGGGCAGCGGCCCGCAGCACTGGCGCTTCCGCAGTCTCGATCTTTACCGCGCCCGCCTCAGTCGCCGCCTCAGTCGCGACCTGGAGATCGACATGGCGGGCGCGGCGCTGGCGGTGGACTTGCTGGAGCGGTTACGGGGATGGAAGGTTTGAGCGCGCGCACAGTACCAGAACATTTTGCCAACCGTGAAGCGGCAGCGGAATTACTGGCCCGGAGCCTGGCCGCTTACGATGGCAAACATCCCTTGGTGCTCGCCATTCCACGCGGAGCGCTGCCCATGGGGCGCATCATCGCCAACGCCCTCCACGGGGATCTTGACGTGGTCCTGGTGCGCAAAATCGGAGCGCCAGACAATCCCGAATATGCCATAGGCGCCGTCGATGAGGATGGGCGGATATGGACCGATCCTATAGTCAGTCGCCTTGGTATCGACGGGCAGTACATCCGCGACGAAGCGGCCCGGCAACTGAAGGTGATCAAAGCGCGGCGCGTGCAGTACACGCCGATTCACCCGGCCATTGATCCACAAGGCCGGATCGTTATTGTGGTTGACGATGGCGTCGCCACCGGTGCTACTCTGGGGGCTGCATTGCGTCTCCTGCGCCAGCAGCGGCCTGCCCGTCTGATCGCCGCCTTTGCCGTGGCCCCTCCCGATACCATCGCGCGCTTGCGTCCTCTGGCCGATGAGCTGGTTTACCTGTCGGCCCCGGAGCCGTTTCGTGCGGTAGGAGAGTTCTTTACGGACTTTCGGGAAGTCAAGGACGATGAGGTACTGCAGATTTTGCGCGAAACACCGCCGCCGGTGTAGCCATAAAGCATGCCGGTTCTCAATCCTGACATTGCGCGCATATTCGACGAAATCGCCGACCTTTTGGAGATCGAGGACGCCAATCCCTTCCGGGTGCGGGCCTACCGCAATGCCGCCCGTCTCGTACAAGGTCTGAGCAGCGACGTCAAAACCATGGTAGAGACCGGCGAAGACCTTACGGAGCTACCCGGCATCGGCGAGGACCTGGCTAAAAAAATGGTCGAGATAGTTACCACGGGCCATTGCTCCTTCCTCGAAAAACTGGAAAAACAGACCCCACCGGCTTTGGCGGAGTTACTCAAGGTGCCGAACCTCGGGCCTAAACGGGTCAAGGCGCTCTGGCATGAACTGGACGTGGAGACGGTGGAACAGCTTGCCCGCGCCGCGCAGGAGAAACGCATCCGCAGCATCCCCGGTTTTGGCGAGAAAACCGAGGCCCGCATTCTGGAAGCCCTCCAGGCCCATCTCGCCGCCGTTCCCCGTTTTCCTATCGCCATCGCCGCCCCGTATGCAGCCGCCCTGCTCCACTACCTGCAGAACATACCCGGCGTGCGACGGGTGGTGGTGGCCGGCAGCTTCCGGCGTGGCAAGGACACGGTGGGCGACCTGGATATATTGGCGACGGCCACCGCCGACAGTCCGGTGATGGAACGCTTCACCGCCTATGAAGATGTGGCGGAGGTCCTCTCCCAGGGCACCACCCGGGCCACCGTGATCCTGCGGAACAAACTTCAGGTCGACCTCCGGGCCGTGGACGAATCCGCCTACGGTGCCGCCCTGCATTATTTCACCGGTTCCAAGACCCATAACATCGCCATCCGCCGCATGGGTCAGGATATGGGTCTGAAGGTCAACGAATACGGGCTTTTTCGCGGGAAGGAACGGATTGCCGGCGATACGGAGGAGTCGGTCTACGCCGCCGTCGGCCTGCCCTATATCGAGCCGGAACTGCGGGAGAATCGCGGCGAAATCCAGGCCGCCCGCGCCGGACACCTGCCGAAGCTGGTGGCGATGGGCGATTTGCGCGGCGACCTGCACGCCCACAGCAAGGCCAGCGATGGTCACTATAGTTTGCGGGACATGGCCGCGGCGGCCAAGGCCGCAGGCCTGGAATATCTGGCCATCACCGAGCATAGCCGCCATCTGGCCGTCGCCCATGGCCTGGACCCGGTGCGTTTGCGCCGACAGATGGATGAGATTGACGCCCTTAATGGGGAACTCGATGGCATTACGCTCCTCAAGGGCGTAGAGGTGGACATCCTGGAAGACGGTCGCCTGGATTTGCCCGAAAGTATCCTGGGTAACCTGGATCTGGTAGTGGCTGCGGTGCACTCCCAGTTCGATCTGCCCAGGGGCGAGCAGACCGCGCGCATCCTCAAGGCCATGGACAGCCCCCATTTCAGCATCCTCGCCCATCCCAGCGGACGGCTCATCGGCAGCCGGGAACCCATGGACGTGGACATGTCCCGCGTCATCCGCCATGCGCGCGAGCGGGGCTGCTTTCTGGAGATCAACGCCCAGCCGGAACGTTTGGATCTCGTCGACATCCATGCCCGGATGGCCAAGGAAGAAGGCGTGCTGCTGGCCGTCAATACCGATGCCCACAGCATTCACGACTTCGCCAATCTGCATTTTGGCCTACAACAAGCGCAGCGCGGCTGGCTGGAGAAGAAAGACGTGCTCAATGCGAGGACGCTCAAGGAGTTGCGGCCCCTGCTGGCGGC
>JAPTWR010000202.1 GCA_028065135.1 Acidithiobacillus sp. | reverse complement strand
ACATCTTCTGCAATACAGCGGCCTTACGTTCTGCTGAGTAATGTTTCATCTCGATAATCCACTTTCCGCCCCCACCCTACGCCTGACTCCATATTCAGAGAGGCGACAACTACCCTGACACCGGGGGGGTCTGATTCAGCGTGTCACTGTGACGGGCTTGGGGAGTCTCTCGAAAAGGGTCGGTGGTGAGATATTGTCACAGCGACAAGTGGAGTGGGTAGGCCAGTGCAAGAGGGATACAAGCCTAGAGTAGAACGTGTAACGGGTGGACATCAGCCTAATCAGAAAAGCAATCAAGAGAAGTCACAATTAAAGAGCCCGCCGAAAAAACCTTAAGTTGAAATAACTGGTGCTACGCGGATTTATCGCGCAGCGTCCGTATTGGCTGCCGGGTTATGCAACCGTGCCATATTTAGCATCTGGTTCAAGCAGAATATATTGTGTTTGGTTTTCTTTGTGTGGTTCTGTAGAAATTGCAATGAAGTTTGTGATCAGCGCTTCAATAACAGGGTTTCTATTTTCTTCTTTGCCACCAACGTGATAAAAGTGTTCTCGTGTAAGAACTCTATGCTCTGACCAAAGGTTTTTTACATATTCGTTTTCGCGGTAATCATTGTGATGCCATGTTGATAAAATAAACTGCCCTTTGAAATTGGATAGCTTGTTAAAGAGTTCCCGTTCGTGAGCATCACCCCACCCATTATAGTAATCAACATGCCTGTCAATGTATGGCGGGTCGCAGTAGATAACGTCGGATGAAGATGCTTCTTCAATTGTCTTATTAAAATCCTGGCATTTGAAGGTGAAATCTTTAGCCTTAATGAGTTTGCTCACCCAGCTAACTTGGTTGGTAATCTTCGTTATGTATGCCTGCGCAAAGCGCTGCGGCTTTCTGCAAAATGGGATATTGAAGCCACCCTTTCGATTGAATCGAATCATGCCATTGAAACCGGCACGATTAATGAACAAGAAATCAAGTGGCGAGTGCTCATAATTAAATCTGTCTCTCACAAAGTAATAGTGATCTTCGCCCTTGGACAGCAGCGTTTCTCCTTCGCGGGTAAGAAATTCATTGACCACTTCTGGCGTTATTTCACCAGACGCTATGCTGGCGTAGAAATTAACAAGATGAGGGTTTGTATCGCACAAGATGGCGCGCTGTGGCGCGACATTGAAAGCTACGGCTCCAGTACCCATGAATGGTTCAATCCAAGTGCCATTGAAGTCGCTCGGAACTATGCTCTTTATCCAAGGCACAAGCTTTGTTTTTATGCCTTGTGACTTAATCGGGGGTACGCCAACTTTCGTAATCATTCTTCGCCATTCCTCTTGTCTATGACCAAAGAAATGTCGCCATTCTTGTACTCAACGAATTCTCGAAGAGTGGAAATCTTTTTCGTTCCGCCTTTTTTGTCTTTGATGGTGATTTTTTTGTAATTCATCCAGTATTCATCAAACCAATGTTCACCAAGATTTGAGAACATGCCCTTGCCGCTAATTATGTCTAAAATATTGTTTATGCTGCCAATGTTGGCTGTATTGCCACTTCCCCCTTTGTCGCTTGCTATTTTCCACTTTTCTGTGACAAAAAATTGGAAGTTTCTTGCTACGGAAGCAATGGAATGCAGTTCATCAATGCTATGCGCTTTTGTTTCATCAATGGTTGCACAGACAGATCTATCGTAGATGATGCCAAGGCAGAAATGACCTAAATATGAACCGTAGGGAAACTGAATGTTTTTAGTGCTGGTTCTATTCTCAAAATATGCGCCATGTGAGCCAAGCGTAAATCCATTGCATAAATGCGGCTTTTTGGGGTTTCTATATGTTGTTTTGAAGTCAACGGCAAACCTTATGGACTCGTCATTGGCTTTGACAAACGATATATCAGGGTAGTAATTCTGATGCTCAGCGAGAACGATCTTGTATTTGTTGGCTTGTGCAAACGCAAGGATTTTCGGGAATAGGTGAATTTCTAGAATCTTCGACACAATCTTTGTATCTGATGAGATCGTGTAAACGTTCTTGAAAATATCAATGAATCCTTTGACTGTCCATTGACCGTCATCAGTGCTGACATGACCCTTTAGTTCGGTGACGAACTCTTCGAGCTTTCTTGCAAATTTCTCTTTTTCGGTCATCTGATTACTACTTTGAATATGGTCAAGTGGATATGTTACAGGCTACCGCACTTGAAAGGAACTGGCGTAGTTGTTTGTAAGGTATAACGTAAATTGTGCTGCACCCATCTGCGGTGTAGCATCAAGGGATGCCGTTTCACATGAGTCATGATTTGTCGTGTGAATTTGGTGATGGCGTACAGGACCTTTTGTATCATTCTGTCTCGTGGCCTTCTTCCCGTGTACTGCTAATATACTGATTCTCCTGCTACTGGGCAAGGGCCGGAAGAGGCTATCATGAGACATTACGATCACAGTGGAGATTTTGGGCGATGGCGGAAGCGAAAAAAGGGCGGAAACGGCAGGGGGTGATCGAGGTGGAGACCGTGGTGACCGTCGTGCCCGGGCAGGGGGAATTGTTCGGGGGGGGGGTGCCAGCGGAAATGGTCACTGTGACAATGGCGCCCGAAACGGTCGCGTCCGGGTCTGCAGTATCGTCCCCTGATTCGCCACCCGCAGGGCTGTCGTCTACAGGATCGCCGTCCGCAGGACAGGATCTGTTGCCTGTCGCTGTAGTAGCCACCCCCAAAAAGCGCCGGACGGCCACGGAGGGCGAAAGAAAGCATCTCACCCTCCTGGAGGTGGATCGTCTGCTGGCGGCCACGAAAGACAATCCCCGGACCGGCCTGCGCGACCGCTGCCTGATCCTCCTGATGTTCCGTCACGGATTGCGGGTGACGGAGGCCTGCGCCATGCGGATGGACCAGGTGGACCTGGAGAGCAAGATTCTCCAGGTGCAGCGCCTCAAGGGTGGGCTGTCCACCACCCAGCCACTGCGGACGGAGGAGATCCGGCTTTTGAAAGGCTGGATGGCCGAGCGGGAGCGCTGGCTGCGGCAGTGGCGCAAGAAAGACGGCACCGGGGCAGACATGGATCGCCATGCGTTGTTTTTGAGTGCACGGGGGACGGCGCTGTCGCGCAAGACCTTCTGGGCGCTGCTGCGCCGCTATGGAGAGCTGGCGGGGCTGGCCCTGCCGCCCCATCCCCACATGCTCCGGCATGCCTGCGGCTTCGCCCTGGCCGACCAGGGGGCCGATACCCGGCTCATTCAGGACTATCTGGGGCACCGGAACATCCAGCATACGGTGCGCTACACGGCCACCAACCCGGTGCGCTTCGAGAAACTGTGGCGGTGATTGCGGTTGATTTATTGAATGGTCCGTACTACAAGAAAGACAACACATCATACATGGTAATAATATGGCAAAAGTTAACCTGTCAGAGGCTGCTGGCTTGGCCAATGTGGCCAGATCAACGCTCTACTCTTATATAAGATCAGGAAAGTTAAGCGTTGATAAAGATCACCTTGGAAAGCCACAGATAGACACATCTGAGCTGATCAGGGTATTCGGCGTCTTGCAAGACAACGACAAAGACAACAAAAGAGACACAGAAATAACACCAGATACAGTGACAATACAGAGTGAAAACGCGGCGTTGCGCGCAGAAAATGAAGTGCTTCGTGAAATGCTGAGGATTCGCGAAGAGCAACTTCGTGAACATCAAGAGCAAGAGTCATGGCTCAGGCAACGCTTGGACTCATTGGAGGCTAGGTTGTTACCGGGCCCCAGCACCAAGTCATGGTGGACACGAATTTTTGGTTCTAAGGGATAAGCTGAAGGGTGGCGCTTCCCTTTGCTCTGGATCAGGCGCAAAATGATAAACACGTTTAACATGTTTATCGCGAGGTTATTATGATTGGGGTTCGTCTGTCCAGCGACATCGAGAAGCGTCTAGATGCGTTGGC